>JAVBUY010000156.1:0-4649 GCA_031554855.1 Eubacteriales bacterium | reverse complement strand
GGTGACCGCGGCGGCGAGATCGTGGCGGTGGGCACGCCGGAGGAACTGGTCAAGAGCGAGGCCAGCTACACCGCGCACTTCCTAAAGCCGGTGCTGGAGAAAAAGTAGGTATTCAAAAAACCACCGCTGGAGCGGTGGTTTTTTCTGGCTACAAGATATTATTGAGCGTGGGCACCTCGCGCGCGGCCATGTTGCCCACGTCGGTGCGCACTTCGGCGATCTTGACCAGCACCACGCCAGCTTCCTTGCTGCGCGCGGCAGCGGACATGGCGCTCAGGCCGCTTTCCACCGCCTCGGTTTGGTGGTGGCTGATGTAGAGCTCCAGCACCGGCATGGTGCCCTGCCAGGCGGCCAGCGCATTGTCGGCTTGCAGGCCGGTGCGCTCCCATTGTCCTGCGATCACCGACTCGGTGATGCTGTCCAGCGTGCTCATTGTGCTGCGCACGACGCCTTCGGTATACAGCCAGGAGAAGCTGCCCAGCGCCAGCACGCACAGCAGCAGAAACACCACCAGGCATTGCTTGAACCACATGCTACCACCTCACGTGTTCCGGCTTGAGCGCGGGCACGACATACAGCTTGCCGCGCTTGCCCGCCGCCTGCACATACAGCCGCCCCTGCGTATCCAGCGAGCAGAGAAACACTTCGTGCTCGCCACGAAAACCGAGCTGCGACAGGTGCTTGCTGAGCCAGGCTTCGCTCAGCCCGCCCTTGACCAGATTGTCATGCTGGATGCGCCCGTCGAGGATTAGCGTCAGCGGGATGCCCTCGTATGGGGTCTCCAGCTGCAAGTCGGCAGGGCACACAGGGCGCTGCGCCGCGTTGGGGAATACGCTCAGGCTGCCGCTGGTTTCGAGGATCGCAGTGCCGACGTCCGCCGGATTAAGCACGCCGGAACCGCGCACCGCTTCCATCAGGTCGTTGAGGTCATAGCACAGCCGCTCCAGCTCCGCCGCTTGCACGCGGCCATTCTGGATGAGGACGCTGGGCTTGCCACAGATCCACCCGCGAAATTTCTGCGAGCGCAGGCTGATGAGCGCGATGAGGCTGTGCATGAGCAGCAGCGCCAGCATCGGCAGCACGCCCTCCAGCAGCGACGCGGCAGGGTCACTCATCGGTGCGCCCGCCAGGTCGGCGATCAGCAGCGTGATGACAAACTCAAAGGGCTGTAGCTGCGCCATCTGCCGCTTGCCCATGCAGCGCACCACCGCCACCGCCACCACGAATAGCACCACCGTGCGAAAGAATGTTGGGAACATGCGGAGGGCCTCCTTATCCTATGCAACGCGATGTTGTATAGGATACCCATTCGGCGGCGTTTCAATCAGCGCATGAAAAAAGCCGCGGCGCACGCGGCGAAAAGGGATGCGTGAGGATTACAGCGTGTACTGCCGCAGCAGCGCATCTAGCGCAGCCAAAAACGCGCGGTGTTCCGGTGCGGCGAATAACGCGGTCAGCGCGCTTTCGGCGGCGGCGACAAACGCCGGGGACAGCCCGCGCATGCCGGAGGAGCACAGCGGACAGACCGGTCGGGCGCGCGGATCCATGCGCAAGGTCAGCACGCCGTTCTGAATGCGCGGCGCGAGCGGAAACAGGCGGCAGGAAAGCGGGCGCTGGTCTCTAGGGCAGCGCCCTTCGCATACCAGCAACGGCACAGGCGCACCGTCTACGACCCAGCGAGTGGGCAGGACGCGCGCCCAGTCGGCAGTTGCGTACAGTGCGGCCTCGCCGGGGAACAGGTACATGCCGCTGTCCGCTTCGGCATCGGGCTGGCAGCAAGCCGCGCCGCACAGCGCGCCGCAGTCCTGGCGCAGAGGGGTCAGCGTATCGAGCAGTGCGCGGGCTGTGTCCAGCGCGATGCGCGTGTCGTCATGCATGGAGCGGCCTCCTTCGTGTCAGTATGCTTGCATTATACCATGACCAGCAGGTATAATGGGAGAAACTGTAGGGGCGGGGGTCGGACCGATGGAGAAGGTGCGCTGCGCGCGCGAAGTGCAAGAGGGGCAGGGGCTTGGCGGCGAGCTGTGGCAATCGCCGCTGGACGCGTGCGCCGGTGCGCTGCTGGACGCCTATGCCGAGCAGGTGCAGATGATCTACATCGACCCGCCTTTTTTCACCGGCCAGCAGTTCCATATGAACATGCGCATCGGCGATGTCGGCTGGAAGCGCGGCACGCCCGCGCTGGAGCTGGAGGCCTACGACGACGCCTGGCCGGATGAGCACAGCTATCTGGCCATGATGCGCCGCATGCTGTCGGTGGCGCATGGGTTGCTGCGGTCGGACGGCACGATCTTCGTGCACCTGGACATGCGCATGCACGCGGCACTCAAGCTGCTGTTGGACGAAATCTTCGGCGCGAAAAACTGCGTCAACGAGATCATCTGGTCGTATCAATCGGGCGGGCGCTCGCTCAAGCATTTCTCGCGCAAGCATGACACCATTCTGTTCTACCGCAAGCAGGCGGGGTATTTCTTCGACATTACCACCGTGCCGGTATCGCGCGTGGAAAACCGCAACAATCACATGCGCCGCATGATCGATGAGGATGGTCGCAGCTACCGCACCATCACCTCGGGCGGCAAAACCTACACCTATTATGACGACGAGCCGGTCTATCCCGGCGACGTGTGGACCGACATCTCGCATCTGCAACAGAAGGACCCCGAGCGCACCGGCTACGATACGCAAAAGCCGCTCAAGCTACTGGAGCGCATTCTGCTGTGCAGCACGCGGCCGGGCGATCTGGTGGCCGACCTGTGCTTTGGCTCGGGCACGACGCTGGTAGCCGCTGCGAAGCTGGGTCGCCGCTTCCTGGGCGTAGACCAGGGGCGCATGGCGCACGCGGTGGCCAGAAAGCGCCTGCTGGACTGCAAGGCGACGCACCACGCGCCGGGCAGCCAGGCGAAGCAGCAGGCCCGGGCCCTGCACGTTTCCGCCGACCGGCTGGACGGCATCGGCTTCTACGAAGTGACGCTGACCGGCTGCGAGCTGGACTGGAAGGCGCGCGGCATCGCCCCGCTGGATGTCGCCGCGCTGGACGCGGTGGATCAATGGTCGCTGGGTTTTCTGCGCGGCGACGATTTTGTGCCGATGGCGCACGCGGCGCGCAGCCGCGCCCATCCGCAACTCAAGCGCACGCTAGAGGTGCCAATGGTGTCCGGTGCGCTGTGCGTGTCGGTGGTTGATGTGCTGGGCAACCAAGCGTTCTTTACATGGGAGGACACACATGGCTAACGGCTATATCGTCTACCTGCTGCGCATGATCGCCGAGCAGAAGGCCATTGCGTCGCTCTATTGCGACCCCAACGACCCGGACAACTACCAGGGCGCATTCATCGAGCAGGTCAACGCGCGCCATGTACTGGTGGCGGCGGTGACCCCCTGGGGCAAGCTGGACGGCTGGTGGGTGCGGCGCACGCAGGACATATTGCAGGTGATGTGCGGCGAGGAGCAGGAGCTGCGCCTCAGCTTCCTGATGAAGTACCATCAGCAGGAGCACCTGCCGCTGCTCTTAGATCCGGCGGCGGAGGACACCGATTGGATGCGCGCCGTGTTGGCGCACGCGATTGCAAAGGGGCTGCTGGTCAGTCTGTTTACCGCTACGGAGACCTTCACCTGCGTGCCGCTGTCGGTCGATGACCTGCGCGTCACTGTGAGCGTGCTCGATCTGTTCGGCCAGCCCGAGGGCGAGGACGAGGTGTTCCCGCTGCGCGACATTGAGGCGCTGTCTGTCGGCACCGAGGAAGAGAAGATGTACGATATCCTGCGCGACGCGTTCCCGCAGCAAGACGTGCATTGAGTAGGAGTGCGCATGAAAATTACGGTACTGACGCTGTTTCCCGAGATGTTTGCGCCGGTGATGGACGCAAGCATTCTCGGGCGCGCGCAACAAAACGGGCGGATCACCATCGAAGCGGTGGATATCCGCCCGTTTTCTGATCGCAAGCACAAGAACACCGACGACGCGCCCTTTGGCGGCGGCGCGGGCATGGTGATGCTGGCGCAGCCCATCCTGGCCGCGATGCGCAGCGTGTGCGGGCCGGACTTCTCTGGCAGGCGCATCTACCTGTCGCCGCGCGGTGCGACGCTGACGCAGCAGAAGGCGGAGGAGCTGGCGAAAGAAGAACACCTGGTGCTGCTGTGCGGTCACTACGAGGGAGTCGATCAGCGCGCCATTGATCTGTGCATCGACGAGGAGCTGTCCATCGGCGACTATGTGCTGACCGGCGGCGAGCTGCCCGCGATGGTGCTGATCGACTGCGTGGCGCGGCTGCTGCCCGGCGTGCTGGGCAACGAGGGCTCGGCCGACAGCGAGAGCTTTACCTCCGGACTGCTGGAATATCCGCAGTACACGCGCCCGCGCGAGATCGAGGGGCGACAGGTGCCCGAGGTGCTGCTAAACGGCAACCACGCCGACATCGAGGCCTGGCGCTTTGCGCGCAGCTATGCGCTGACGCAAGCGCGCCGCCCCGACCTGATCGCGCGCATGGACTTTACAAAGGCGCAGCGGAGCATCATCGACAAGCTGCCCATGTCGAACAATGAAAAATAATGCAGTTTTTCCTGCAATCGGTGCTTGATATTTTGCGCTGTGGGCGGTATGATAGTAGGCAAAAAATTGTGTAACACGAAGTGGACGACGCGAAAGG
>JAVBUY010000105.1:0-25749 GCA_031554855.1 Eubacteriales bacterium | reverse complement strand
GTTCCAGGGCGACAACCGGCGCGGCGATGACATCCAACTGACGCTGGATGCACGGCTGAATATGTACATGGCCTCGGCGTTTCCCGATGGCAAGCACGGGGCGGCGGTCGTGCTGAACTACAAGACCGGCGAAGTGCTGGGTATGATCTCGCTGCCCGACTTTGATCCCAACAATATGGACGCGGCGCTGGCCGATGAGCTCGCCGGCGCGCTGGTCAATCGGGCCACGCAGGGTCTGTATCCGCCCGGCTCGGCATTCAAGGTGGTCACGATGGCTGCCGCGCTAGCCAACATCCCTGATGTGCAGAGCCGCAGCTTCGAATGCACCGGCATGCTGCCCGTGCAAAAGAGCGTGGTCACCGACGCGAACATGGGCGTGCACGGCATCGAGACCATGAAGCAGGCTTTCGCCAATAGCTGCAATCCCGCGTTTGCGACGCTGACGCTGGAACTAGGGTACGATGTCATGAGCCGCACCGCCACCGCGCTGGGCATCGGCGACAACTTTCTGTTCCGCGACCTGGTGGTGTATAATTCCAGTTATCCCACCAACAACCGCACGATGGATGATCTGGCCTGGTCTGGCGTGGGGCAGGGCCGCGTGCTGATGACGCCGCTGCACATGGCGATGATCGCCGGATGCGCCGCCAACGAGGGCGTGATGATGGAACCGCGCCTGCTGCAATCGGTGACCGGCCAGCAGGGCGTCAAGCGCGCGATGACCGACCCGAAGATATACCGCCAGGCGCTGTCGCCGGACATCGCGGCGGTGCTGCGCGACGACATGTACGCGGTGGTACAGAGCGGTACCGGCACACGCGCACGCATCAGCGGACTGAAGGTGGGCGGCAAGACCGGCTCGGCCGAGGCATCAAACGACAAGACGCTGGAAACGCACGCCTGGTTTATTGGATTCATCGCCAATAGCGAGCACCCCTATGCCGTCGCGGTGGTCGTCGAGCACGGCGGTTCGGGCGGCCAGGTGGCGGCGCCACTGGCTGGCAAAATCTTGGAAAAAGCGGTTTCTCTGGGGCTATAGTCCCAGTCGATGTTCTCGCACTACGATTATGAAGGAGGTTCCCTTATGAACAAACGGATCGCTGGAATACTGGTGCTGCTGATTGCCTGCTTGCCGCTGTGCGGCGCATCGGCCGCGGGGATCACGCTCAAAACCGCGTCCAACTTCGCAGACACCGATAGTGCCGCGCAGAGCTATGTGGATGTGCTGACTGCCTGGGAGGAAGAGACCGGCAATACCATCGAGGACTTTTCCTCCATCGAGGATGAAACCTGGAACACGCGCATGGCCGAGGCGATCGCCGCGGGCAGCTATGACGTGTTCTGCTATCGCGCGGGCACGCCGGAGTCGGCGGCCATTCTGCCCTATGTGGTGCCGATCAGTGAGATCCAAGCCGCGTATCCTGATCTCGCCTTCGCGCAGCGCGGACTGCTAGCCGAGGCCGACGGCAACGTCTATGCCATTCCGGTGCGCGCCAGCTGGTGGGCGCTGTACTGCAACAAGGACCTGTTCGTCGCCAACGGCCTGGCTGCGCCTACCGATTGGCCCAAGATGGAGGCAGCGATCGCTAAGTTCCGTGAGCTGGGCATTACGCCGATTTCCGTGTCGTTTGCCGATGTGCCAGGCACGCTGGCTGAGTTCGCGATCCTCTCCTCCGGCACGGTGGCCGAGCACAACGCGCGGCCTACCTCGCCCGATCAGCTGCCCGGCTCGTGGGCGCGCGGCATGCAGCTGCTCAACAAGCTCAAGCAGCTTGGCGCCTTTGCCGACGACGCCAATGCCACCGACGACATGAATGCTACCGACAAGTTCCTCAGCAAGGAAGCGGCCATGCGCGTCGATGGCTCGTGGCTGGCCGAGGCGATGATCACCGAGGATCAATGGGACAACGTGGTGGTGTTGCCCTTCCCGGCCAGCGACCCCTCCGCCGATCCGTATGCCACACTGGGTAGCATGGACATGGGCTTCTACCTGTCGCGCGCGGCATGGAACGATGCAACCAAGCGCGACGCGGCGGTGCGACTGCTGGAGCGCCTGACCAACCCCAGCGCCGTGGTGGAATTCAGCTTCCCCTACGGCGGCGCGCTGCTGCAATCGGCGCAGGGGCTGTTCGATCATGTCAGCGCGATGTCGCCGATGATCAGTGACGCGATGAACTACGATGCGCGCGCGCAGTGGTTCTCGCAGATCCCGGGTATGGTGGATGGCTCGGTCGATCCCGCCCAGGTGATGCAGCAAGTGATTTCGCAGAATGCCTTCGAGCCGGAGCCCATGCCCGAGATCCCGGCCGAGGCACAGCCCGCGCAATAAGCGATTCCTTGCGGCCATCACCGCAACTATGGTATACTAATACCCGCGTGCTATGTTGGCATGCGGGTATTTTTGAATTTCGGAGGCATCATGCAGCTCTATCACGATAGCCGCGACGCAGCGTATCGCTTCCCGGGTGGCGCGCTGCCCTGCGGCACGACGGCATGCCTGCGCCTGACCGTGTCTGCGCGGCAGGAGCCCGTCTCGGTTGTCCTGCGCGTGTGGAACGGTGGCGAGCATCGCATCGCGATGTCGCAAGTTCGCGCGGCGGACGGCGCGTGGCTCTATGAGGCGGCGCTGGCGGTCGGCGATGTGCCGATCACGCTGTGGTACCGGTTCGAGGTGGAGGCAGACGGCGAAACTGCCTGGTACGGCAACGCTGCCGACCACTTAGGCGGCGTCGGGCTACAGGGCACCGGCGACGGTTATCAGATCACGGTCTACGACGCCGCATCGGTATCCCCCGCGTGGCTGCGCGAAGGCGTGATGTACCAGATTATGGTGGATCGCTTTTATAACGGCGATCCTACCGGTCAACTCATCAAAGCGCGACAGGATATCACGCTGCACAGCGATTGGTACGAGCCGCCCACGCTGGACATCGCCGACAACGGCGACAACCGCGCGCTGGACTTCTTCGGCGGCAACCTCCAGGGCATCCGCGAGAAGCTGCCGTATCTGCAATCGCTGGGCGTCACCACGCTGTATCTCAACCCAATCTTTCAATCGCGCAGCAACCACAAATACGATACCGGCGACTACAGCCGCATCGACCCGATGTTCGGCACCGAGGACGATTTTATGGCGCTGTGCGAATCCGCGCGACAGGCGGGCATGCGCGTGCTGCTGGACGGCGTGTTCTCGCACGTCGGCTCGGACAGCCGCTACTTCAATCGCTTCGGCACCTACGACGCGGTCGGCGCCTACCAATCGCCGGATTCACCCTACTATGCCTGGTTCTCGTTCCAGCACTACCCGGACGCATACGACTGCTGGTGGGGCTTTGACACGCTGCCCAATGTGCGCGAGACAGAGCCTGCCTATGTGGACTACATGCTGACCGGCAAGCATGCGATTGTGCCCGGCTGGATTCAAAAGGGCGCGTCCGGCTGGCGGCTGGATGTCGCCGACGAGCTGCCCATGCCTTTTTTGCGCACGCTGCGTCAGGCGGCAAAGCGCGCACATCCCGACGCGGTGGTGCTTGGCGAGGTGTGGGAGGATGCGTCCAACAAATGCTCCTACGGCGAGATGCGCAACTACACGATCGGCGACACGCTGGATACTGTGATGAACTATCCACTGCGCGAGCTCATCATTTCCTTTCTGACCGGCGGCGAGAGCGCAGCGCACATCAAACGCCGCCTGGATGCGCTGGCCGAGAATTATCCGAGGCCGTTCTTCTATTCGCTGATGAACCTGCTGGGCAGCCATGACCGCGCACGCATCATCAATGTGCTGGCCGGGCGCACGGGCGAGGACCTGCCCCGACCCGAGCGCCGCGACATGCGGCTGACCGACGGCGAGCTGCGCGTCGGCAGCGCGCGCGTGCGACTGATGCTCCAGCTGATCTGCGCGCTGCCTGGCATCCCCTGCGTGTACTACGGCGACGAGGCCGGTATGCAGGGCGCGCCCGATCCCTTTTGCCGCGCCACCTATCCCTGGGGGCGCGAGGACGCTGCGCAGGTCGCGTTCTTTGCCGAGCAACTGACGCGGCGGCGTGCCATGCAGGTGCTGCAAAGTGGCGAGCTGCTGTTGCTCGCGCCATCGGACGACGTACTGGTGGTGGTGCGGACAATCGCCGATGGCCGCGACGCGTTCGGCCAGCCCGCCAAGAACGCGCTGGCGCTGGTCGCGGTCAATCGTAGCGACGCGCCGTGCACGGTGCAGGTGTTGGCGGATCAAGTCGGTGCGCAGTCGCTGGTCGGCGAGGACGGGCAGATCACCTCCGCCAATCGCGGCGCATTCCGCCTAACGCTGCCCGCCATGAGCGGCGAACTGTGGCAACGCACAAAATAAGCAGGTCGCACGACATCTGAGCGGCTACCGCTTGCGGGATATGCCGCTGGATGGTATGCTACAGGTGATATCCGATATCCGAAAGGAGCACACGCTATGTACGGCTATGGAATGTCGCCTTTTTACTTCGACTGGACGATGATCCTGATCATCCCGGGCATGCTGTTGGCCGCGCTGGCCTCCTATTGGGTCAAGAGCGCCTACGCAAAGTATGGACAGATCCCCGCCAAGTGCGGGCTGACCGCCGCGCAGGTCGCGCAGCAACTACTGCAACAAAATAACTGCGGCAACGTAACCGTTGATCAAATTGCGGGCTCGCTGACCGACAACTATGACCCGCGCAACCAGTCGCTGCACCTGTCGCAGACCGTGTACGGCTCGTCGTCGATCGCTGCGCTGGGCGTCGCTGCGCACGAATGCGGCCACGCAATGCAGCACGAGGGCGAGTACGGCCCGCTGATGCTGCGCTCATTCATCGTCCCGGCGGTCAACATCACATCCGGCGCGGCGATGCCGTTGTTTTTCGCCGGGCTGCTCTTTTCGTGGCAGCCGCTGGTCACCATCGGCATCCTGTGCTTCGCGGTGGCGGTGTTCTTCTCGCTGGTCACGCTGCCGGTGGAGCTCAATGCCTCCCGCCGCGCGCTGGTTGCGCTGGAATCCACCGGCTATCTGACGCCTGAGGAAAACGAAGGTGCGAAGAAAGTGCTGCGCGCCGCCGCGATGACCTACGTCGCCTCGGCGCTGACCGCGATCCTGCAACTTGCGCGCCTGCTGCTGATTTCCAATAGCAACCGGCGGAGAGACTAAGGGGCAAATAACCGCCCGCCAGCAAATTCGCTGGCGGGCTTTTTCATGCCTGTTGGCACCTCGCACAGAAGTACACATTGCCGCCCAGATACGCCATGCGCGTGATACCCCCACCGCAGAATGGGCAGGGTCCGCTAAAGGTCTTGGCCGATAGCAGCGTGTGGTAGCCGCCGGGCCGACCGAACAGATCTTTCTCGGTGTCGCGGCCACCCAGTTCCGCCATGCGTGTTAACGTGGTTTTCATGCTGTCGTACAGCGCGTCCAGCTCGGCGCCGGACATCGTGCCGATCTTGCGCTTGGGATGCACTCGGGCAGTGAGCAAAATATCCTGCAACACGCCGTTACCCAGGCCGGGGATGCGCTGCTCGGTGGCCAGCAGCGCCTTGGCGCTGGTGGTCGGCTTCGCGGCTGCAACCAGCCCGCCAAAGAACGCGCGATCGAATGCATTGGACAGCGGCGAGGGCTTCTCCTTGGCCACGTTGTCGTAAAAGCCCAGGTCTGTGCCAATAGGGCAGGCCATGAGCGCCGCGTACATTTGCACCGTGCACACCAACGCGCTGCCGTCGTCAAAGCCCATGATCAGTTGGTGCTTTACTGGCTTTTCGGCCTCCGCCGGGTAATAGCGGGCGTTCACGCCGTCGTTGAGCACCACGCGCATATCCTCGCACAAGATCTCTACTCGCCCGCCGTATGATGCGACGCCGGTCACGGTTTTCCCCACCAGCATATCGGGGTAGGCTGCGGGATCGCCATAATACCACGCGAAGCCGTGCGGCGAGGCGTTGGCACGCACCGATGCGATGCGCTTGTCGGCGAAGGCCCCGCGCATTTGCTCCGCCAAATGCATGGCCTCGGGCAACTCGATCATGGCCGTGTCCCCCTTTGCAAAAAAGCGACACTCATCGGAGCGTCGCTTCTTGTTCTACCTTTTCTACCTTGTGCCCAGCCACAGCGCCACGGCGATGGCGATCACCAGCGCGGCGATAATGCCGTCCAGCAGCCCCAGCGGCATGCGTAGCTTCTCATACACCCGCTCTTTGAATCCCTTGGGCGCTTCGGGCTTTCTGTCGTCCATGTTGTGCATGTTACTTCTTCGCCAGGTACTTGCGCAGGTCGAGCGCCACAGCGGTGATGATGACCAGACCCTGCACGATGTAGGTGTATTCCGGCTTGACGCCCAGGAACTGCATCGCAACCTTCAGAATCTCAAACACCAGCACGCCGATGAGGATGCCGGAGATCTTGCCGACGCCGCCGTTCACCGACACGCCGCCGATGGTGCAGCCCGCGATGGCCTCTAGCTCGTAGCCCATGCCGGTGTTGACCGACGCGCCGCCGCCCTTACTGGCCAGCAGGAAACCGCAG
Organism: Eubacteriales bacterium; assembly: GCA_031554855.1. Lineage (GTDB taxonomy): Bacteria > Bacillota > Clostridia > Christensenellales > Aristaeellaceae > JAVBUY01. Next base: position 19,232 of record JAVBUY010000105.1, on the reverse strand, counting down.
ATGCCGTAGAGCATCGAGGCCAGCATATAGATGCGAATCTTGGTCCACTTGGTGTTGATGCCCGCCACCTCGGCGGCGTTCTCGTTGCCGCCAATGGCGTACATGTACTTGCCGTGGCGCGTCTTGTTGTACAGGAACCACATGAACGCGCCGATGACCAGGGCGATGATGGCGATATAACTGATCATTGGGTTGCCGATGTAGCCGGTCGCGACCTTCAAGAAATCATTGCGCAAGCCACCGATTGGGGATGCGCCGATCGACACCAGACAGATGCCGTAGACCAGTGTCTGCATGCCCAGCGTGGCGATGAACGGGGGGACCTTGAAGTACGCAATGACCGTACCATTCACCATGCCGACAAGTGCGCATACAATCAGGGCGATGAGCAGCGCGCCGAAAATCGGCACTTCAGGAATCCAGGTGAAGAGCTTAGTGGCGTAGTCCTGTCTTTGCAGAATCACCGCTGTGATGCAAGCCGCGAAGCCCGCCGTGCGGCCCGCCGACAGATCGGTGCCCTTGGTGATCAGACAGCCGGACACGCCGACCGCAATAATAAAGCGCGTCGCGGTGTTGCCCAACAGGTTGCGCACGTTGGCTTCCGATAGGAATTTAGGGCGGAGAATGCTGACCACCACCGCAACCAGCACGATGCCCACAATAATGGCGTTGTCTTGGAGGATGCTCAGCAACCTCTTGGCGGAAAATGGAGACTTGTTCGGATTTTCAATGCTCTGCATGGTTGCCCCTCCGTTACTCAAATTGTGTGGCCAAGGCCATGATTTCTTCCTGCGTGGCGGTCTTGCCCTCGACGATACCGGTCATGCGCCCGTCACACATCACCATGACGCGGTCGGACATGCCGATCAGCTCGCCCATCTCCGAAGAGATCATGATGATGCTCTTGCCCTGCTTGGCCAGGTCGGCGATGATGCAGTAGATCTCATACTTCGCGCCGACGTCGATGCCACGCGTCGGTTCGTCGAGGATCAGGATATCTGGGTCGTTGGCCAGCCAGCGCGCCACCAACACCTTCTGCTGGTTGCCGCCGGACAACGATTGGATCAACGTCTTGCTGGAGGGGGTCTTGATCGATAGCTTGGCGACGTTTTCCTGCACGAGCTGCTCGATTTTCTTGTCGTTGAGCATGATCTTGTATTTCAGGTACTGGTCGAGGCTGGCCACCGACACATTGTCGGCCACCGACAGCACGCCAAAGATCCCTGTCGCACGGCGATCCTCGGTGAGCAGTGCCATGCCGCGCAGAATTGCGTCGCGCGGGCGGTCGATCTTCATTTCCTCGCCCTTGTAGGTGATGCTGCCTTTGCAGTGCGCGCGGATGCCGAACAACCCCTCGACCAACTCGGTGCGCTGCGCGCCGACCAACCCGCCGACGCCCAGGATTTCGCCTTTGCGCAATGAGAAGGACACATCACGGAAAGAGCGAGAATTGATGGAGGTAAAGTCCTTGACCTCCAACACCACCTCGCCGGGCTGGTTGTCGCGCAGAGGGTACAGGTTGGTCAGCGAACGGCCCACCATCTGCGTAATGATCTTGTCGGTGGTCAGCTCGGCGGCGTCCCACGTGCCAATGTACTTGCCATCGCGCCTGATGGTGTCCTGGTCGCTGATACGCAGGATTTCATCCATCTTGTGGCTGATATACACAATGGCCACGCCCTTGGCCTTTAGGTCCTCGATGATGCGGAACAGCGCCTCGACCTCGTTAGCGGTCAGCGAGCTGGTCGGCTCGTCGAGAATCAGAACTTTGCAGTCCGCCGACACCGCCTTGGCGATTTCCACCGACTGCATTTGCGATACGCTGAGCGTGCCCAGCTTCTGCTTGGGGTCAAAGTTCATGCGCACGCTCTTGAGCAGCTCTGCAGTGTTCGTATACATGCGCTCGTGGTCGATCACTCGAAACGGCAAAAAGCCCAACAGCTTCTTGGTGGGGTAGCGACCCACGTAGATGTTTTCGGCCACGCTGCGTTCGGGGATGGGCTGCAATTCCTGGTGCACCATCGCGATGCCCTTGTTCAGCGCATCCAGAGGGTCCTTGATCTGCATCGGCTCCCCGTCGTATAGAACCTCGCCCTCATCCATCTTATAGATGCCAAACATGCACTTCATCAGCGTGGACTTTCCAGCGCCGTTCTCGCCCATCAAGGCGTGCACCTTGCCGGGCTGCAATTGCAGTTGGGCATGATCCAACGCCTTGACGCCGGGGAATGTTTTGACGACATCCCGCATCTCCAAGCGGTACTCTGACATGGGGCGTTCTCCTCCTGTCATGTCCTGTTGTGGTGATTATAACACGATTCCATCATTATACAAACCATTTTATCGCGCGATGCGGGACTGATTTGCAGGATGATACAATCATATGCGAAAAAAGGAATAAAAAGGTGCGTGCGTGTCGCCACGCACGCACCCTTTGCAGGTGAGATTACTTGGTCTCCATCTTGTAATCGACCATGTAGATCTTATCCATCGGCTCGCCATTAACCGCCGCCAGCGCCACGTCGGCAGCCTTGTGGGACTGGCCAACGTGATCGTTCAGGACGGTACCGGTCATGCCGCCGGCAGCGATCAGATCCATCGCCTCGGGGATCGCATCCACGCCAACCAGGTAGATGTCCTTGCCCACGGTGCGGCCCGCGGCGCTGATGGCCTGGGCAGCGCCCATCGCCATGCCGTCGTTGTTGCAGAAGATGACGTCGATCTGCGCGCCAAACTGCGCCAGAGCGGTCGCGGCCAGCTCCTGGCCCTTGTTCTGGTCCCAGTCACCGCGCTGCTCAAACAGCTTGTTGACCTTCACGCCGGCGTCGGTCAGCGCCTTGATGGAGAACTCGGTGCGATACTGCGCATCCACGTTCTCCGGATCGCCAACGATCATGACGTAATCCACAGTGCCGTTGCCATCAAAGTCGCCCTTGTTGGGGGTGTTCAGGATGATGTTGCCCTGCATGGTGCCGCTCTGACGCGCATCGGCACCAACGTAGCACACCTTGTCAAACAGCGCCAGATCCTCGTCGGTGGGCTGACGGTTGATCAGCACCAGCGGGATGTTCGCAGCCTTGGCCAGCTCGATGATCGAGGCGGCGGCGGAGGACTGCACGGGGTTGATGATCAGCACATCCACGCCCTCGGCGATGAACGCGTTGATCTGGTTGTTCTGCTCCGCCTGATCGTTCTTGGAATCCATGGTCTTCACCACGGCGCCCTTTTCGGTCAGGTACTTTTCCATCTCGGTGCGATACAGGGTCATGAAGTTGTCGTCGAACTTGTAGATGCACACGCCAACTGTGATGGGATCAGCCGCCATCGCGGGGATCGCCATGACCGTCAGCAGCACCGCCAGGGCCAGGACCAGAGCCAATGCCTTTTTCATGAGTTGTGCCTCCCTTTTCTATTTTGGTTCGGCGGCGAGCGCCGTAAACCACACGCAAATTCACGCAAGCCCACGCGCAGAAACACCCCTTAGCGTACAGAAAACCAGGGGACGAGGCATGCATGTTCCCATAGAATGGCGAAACATTTCCTGTGACAGGATGAGTATAATACGAAACTACAAAAAATACAATCCCCCGAAACAGTTTTGGCAAAATCTGCTCGGAGGACTTGCGTGAAAAAATGTTGGGTTTTTGTGTCAGTGACTCTGCCGCCTCGCTTCTCAGCGGTCTTCCCGGAAATAATTCACGCCGCAGCCCTTGGGTTGCGACTTTTCGCGCGACATGCGGATGGAGGTGAATACCAGCACCGCGATGGTGGCGACGAACGGCACCATCGCGAACAGCGCGGTGGGAATGCTGACGATGGTATTGGGGATGTATAGGCGCAGCACGCTCAATGCGCCGAAGATCAGCGAGCCGTAGATTGCGCGATAGGGACTCCAGGCAGCGAAGATGACCAGCGCGACGGCGATCCAGCCCAGGCCGTTGATGCAGTTGTACGTCCAGGTGCCGCCACAGGTCACCAGCGACACATACGCGCCACCCAGGCCGCACAGCCCGCCGCCCGCCACGATGTGCACGTATTTATAGCGCGTGACATCCACGCCCGCCGCGTCGGCCGCCGCAGGATTCTCGCCGACGGCGCGCAGATTGAGGCCGCGCCGCGTATGCAGCAGGTAGACGCCCAGCGCTACCGCTGCCGCCACACCCAGGTACACAAACAGGTTGTACTGAAACAGCAGCTTGCCCACCACCGGCAGATCCGACAGTAGCGGGATATGCAGCGGCTTAAATGCCGCGATGACCTGCGTGGGCAACACGGCGCTGCGCGTTGGCGAGGACATGATCAGCGCATTGCCGATGAAGTTTGCAAAGCCCGCGCCGAAGATCGACAGCGTCAGACCGGTAACGTTCTGATTGGCCTTGAGCGTCACCGTGAGGAATGCATAGATCAATGCACCCAGTGCCCCGGCGGCAAACGCGCAGAGCAGCGCGATGATCCAGCTGCCGGTCACAGACCCGCCCCAGAAGCCGATGACCGCACCCATGTACATCATGCCCTCGACGCCCAGGTTCAGGTTGCCGGATTTTTCCGTTAAAATCTCGCCCAGTGTGCCGAACAGCAGCGGCGCACCCGCCAGCACCGCAGCGTAGGCAAAGCTCGCCAGGTATTCGCCCAGATTAAACATGCGGCTGCTCCTTTCTCCTCCACACGAGGCGGAAGGACACGAAGAACTCACTGCCCAGCACGAAGAAGAGGATAATGCCTTGCAGCACATCGGCGGCGGCGGCGGAGATGCCGAATACCGACTCGATATATCCGCTGCCTTTTTCCAGGATGGCAAACAGCAGCGATACCGGCAGCATGATCAGCGGCTCGAGCTGCGACAGCCACGAGATGGTGATCGCCGAGAAGCCGACGCCGCCGGCCACGGTATCGGTCAGTGTGCGGTCCGCGCCCACTGCCTGGATCATGCCCGCCAGGCCGCAAATTGCGCCCGACAGGAACATCGTGCGCAGGATGATCTTTTTCACATCCATGCCCGCGTAGCGCGCGGTGTTCTCGTTCTCACCCACCACGCTGATCTCATACCCTTGCTTGCTGTAACGCAGGTACACGAACGCCAGCGCCAGCAGTACCAGCGCGATGATCCAGCCGATGTGCAGCCCGAACACGCGGGGCAGCTGCGCTTCCTTGGCGAAGCGAGCAATCTTGGGGAAACCCATGTCCTTCGGATTCTTCCAGGGGCCTTCGCGCAGGAATTGAATGATGTACAGCGCGATGTAGTTCATCATCAGCGTGAACAGCGTCTCATTGGTGCCGAACTTTGCCTTGAAGTACGCGGGCACCATGCCCCACAGGCCGCCTGCCAGGAGGGCCGCCAGGAACATTGTGGGGAACAGCACCCAGCCCGGCCAATTGGCATGGAACAGCGCGAAGTAACTCGCGGCAATCGCGCCGATACAGATCTGCCCCTCGCCACCAATATTCCAGAAGCGCATGCGAAACGCCAGCGTGATGCCCAGTGAAGTGATGAGCAGCGGAATGGCGATCTTCAGCGTTTCAAGCAGCGCGGTCTTGGTGCCCAGTGCGCCAGTCAGCATGCTGCCATATACCGCCACCGGGTTGTGCCCCAGCGCCAGGATGAACAGGCCGCCGGTGACCAGCGCCAGCACCACCGCCAGTACACGCACGGTGATCTGCGTCTGAACAGCGACGTCGGTGCGCTTGACGGCGCGCACCAGCGGTTGCCCGCTTCCCGCGTGCACGCTCATGCGCCCACCTCCTCATCGGGGCGACTGTTACCGGTCATCATCAGGCCCAGCTCGGCCTTGGTGACGCTCTTGGCGTCCACCAGCCCCATCTTTTTGCCTCCGCATAGCACCAGGATGCGGTCGCACAGCTCCAGCAGCACATCCAGATCCTCGCCGATGAACAACACGGCGACGCCCTTCTGCTTCTGCTCGTTGAGCAGGTCATAGATCGTGTACGAGGAATGGATGTCCAGCCCGCGCACCGGGTACGCGGTGATGAGCAGCTGCGGCTGCGAGGCAATCTCGCGGCCCAGCAGCACCTTTTGCACATTGCCGCCCGACAGACGGCGCACCGGCGTGTACAGTCCGGGCGTGACAATGCCCAGGCGCTCGATTAGCTTCTGCGCCAGCACCCTGGCCGGGGCGCGGCGCACCAACGGGCCTTTGCCCTTGTTGTAGTCCTTGAGCAGCAGGTTATCCACCATGCCCATCGACGCCACCAGGCCCATGCCCAGGCGATCCTCGGGAATGAAGGACATCGAGATGCCTTTGTCGATGATGGTGCGCGGAGGCAGGCCTTCGATATTCTTGTCCTCGAACAGGATCGCGCCGCCTTCGACCGGCAGCAACCCGGCGATGGCCTCGCACAGCTCCTTCTGCCCGCTGCCTGCCACACCGGCCACGCCCAAGATCTCCCCGCGCGCCAGCGAGAACGATACCTCGCTGAGCGAGGGCACCTTGTCCGCGTCCAGCACGGTCAAGCGGTGCACGTCGAGCAGCATGCCCTTGGCCGTGCCCTCCGGCCGGTGGATCGACAGATCGATCGGGTGGCCAACCATCAGCTCGGTTAGTTCCTGCATGCTGGTCTTGTCGCGCTCCACAGTGGATACCGACATGCCCTTGCGCAGGATGGTGATGCGATCGGAAATTTCCATGACCTCATTGAGTTTGTGCGTAATGATGACCACAGCGCAGCCCTCGTCCTTCATGCGGCGCAGGATGGCAAACAGCTTGTCGGCCTCCTGCGGAGTCAAGACGGCGGTCGGCTCGTCCAGGATCAGGATGCGCGCGCCGCGGTACAGCACCTTGAGAATTTCCACGGTCTGCTTCTCGCCCACCGACATGTTGTAGATCTTCTTGTCGGGCGCGATCTCCAGCCCGAATCGCTGGCTGATCTGGCGGATGCGCTCCTCAAGCCCCTTGCGATTGCGCTTCATGCCGCGCGTCGTGCCCATCACGATGTTCTCGGTGGCGTTCATCACGTCCACCAGCTTGAAGTGCTGGTGGATCATGCCGATACCCAGATCAATCGCGTCCTTGGGCGAGCGGATGTGCGCCTCCTCACCAAAGATACGGATGACGCCGCTGTCCGGCCGGTAGATGCCCGACAGCATGTTCATCAGCGTGGTCTTGCCGCTGCCGTTCTCGCCCAGCAGCGCCAGGATCTCACCCTGACGCACCGACAGATCGATGCGGTCGTTTGCAACCACCGCGCCAAAGGTCTTGGTCAGACCCTCGACATCGATCGCGGCGTTGGGGGCATTGGTGCTGATCTCCATGCGCAGCCTCCTAGCAAACACGAAAGTTGGCCGCCCGCACCGGCGGACGGCCAGGAAAGGTTTTACGAAGCGGACTTGTCGGCCGCTATGCGTTTTGCGCCCAGAGCGAGGCGATTAAAACTCGACGACGTTTTCCGCGAACCACATCATGGTGGTGATCTGCGGGATATCTAGGCGCGTGCCGGGCTCAACCACGACGTTGCCCTGGTTGTCCTTGATGCCCTCGGCGAACACGTCGGAGCCATCGAACACATCAAAGGTGCCGTCCATGATCATCTTGCGATACTTCTCGATCACTTCGGCGGTGCCGTCTGCCACGTTCTTGGTCAGCGGGGAGATATCCACCAGTCCTTCCTTCATGCCCATGAAGGAATTCTCCGGCTTCCAGGTGCCGTCGATGACCTGCTGCACAGCGGCCTTCACATAGATGCCCCAGTTCCAGATCGGCGCGGTCAGGTGCGCATCCGGCGCGGCGGCAGTCATATCGGCGTTATATCCACAGCCCCACACCTTGCGCTCCTGCGCGGCGACCTGCGGCATGGCGGTATCCTGGTGCTGGCCGATCACGTCGCAGCCAGCGTCGAGCAGCGCTTCGGCGGCCTGGCGCTCCACAGTGGGATCATACCAGGTGTTGGTGAACTTGATGTAGACCTTCGCATCGGGGTTGACCGCCTTGACGCCCAGCGCGAACGCGTCGCAGCCGCCGATGACTTCCGGGATGCCCATCGCGGCCACATAGCCGATCTTATTGGTCTGGGTCTTGAGGCCAGCAGCCAGGCCGGTCAGAAAGCGCGCCTGGTAGATGCGGCCGAAATAGTTATTGAAGTTGGTGTCGTTGCTCAAGTCGCCCGAGCAGTGCGAGAAGATGACGTTCGGATACTCGGTGGCCATCTCGTCCATATAGTCTTTGAAGCCATAGCTGTTGCCAAAGATGATGTTGGCGCCCTGCTCCACCAACTCGCGGATCGCAGCCTCGCAGGAGGCGTCCTCGGCGACGTTGGTCTTGACGATGATCTGGTCATCGCGCAGGCCCAGTTCTTTCTGCATATACAGCGTGCCATGGTTGTGCGTATACGTGTATCCGGCATCGCCGATGTCGCCAATGTAGATGAAACCGACCTTGATCTGGTCCTTGGCAACCGGAGCAAACTCCGCCATCGCGGAGAAAGACACGGCGCACAGCGCCATGACCACCAGGAGCACCAACAGCTTCTTCATGTTTGTCCACCTCTTCAATATGATGATAATGCCTTATTGTTCGGGAATATCGGCATTATACAGGAAATTGTATTGTTTGACAATACATTGTTCGTGAATTTCAGAATATTTTTTCTGTTACAAGAAATAATGTTCGTTATTTTTACAGCTGCGCGCAACATTGCAAACTTTGGCGCGGACAAGTATAATAAGGAAGAAGAAAAGAACAGAAAACAAGCGCCGCGATTTTTGCGCGGCATGAAGGAGCACACCGCATGAAGCTAGGCGTCGTCGGCCTGCCCAACGTGGGCAAAAGCACCCTGTTTAATGCCATCACCCAGGCGGGCGCCGAGGCCGCCAATTATCCCTTTTGCACCATCGAGCCCAACACCGGCGTGGTCGCCGTGCCCGATGACCGTCTGGACAAGCTGGCCGAGATGTATCATCCGAAAAAGACCACCCACGCGGTGATCGAGTTCGTGGACATCGCGGGGCTGGTCAAGGGCGCCAGCCGGGGCGAGGGCTTGGGCAACAAGTTTCTGTCGCACATCCGCGAGGTCGATGCCATCGTGCACGTGGTGCGCTGCTTTGTGGATGAAAACATCATCCACGTCGAGGGCGGCATCGATCCGGCGCGCGACATCGAAACCATCAATATCGAACTGATCGCCGCCGACCGCGACACGGTCGCCCGCCGCGAAGAGCGCGCGAAAAAGATGGTCAAGAGCGGCGACCGCAAGTATGCCGAGGAGGCCGACACCGCGGAGAAACTGCTCAAGCACCTGGACGAATTGCAGCCCGCGCGCACCTGCCCGCTGACCGACAACGAGCGCGAGATCGTGCGCGATTGGTTTTTGCTCACCACCAAGCCGGTGATCTACGCCGCCAACATCGCCGAGGGCGACATCGGCAAGCCGGACAGCGCGATCCCCGGGCTGGCGAAGGTTGAGGAGATCGCCCAGGCCGAGGGCGCCGAGGTGCTGATCATCTGTGCGCGCGTCGAGGAAGAGATCGCGCAGATGGAATCGGAAGAGAAAAAGGAGTTCCTCGAGGCGATGGGCATCGGGCAGTCCGGTTTGGATCGGCTGGTCACCGCGTGCTACAGCCTGCTGGGGCTGATTAGCTTCTTGACCGCCGGTGCCGACGAATGCCGCGCGTGGACCATCGTCCGTGGCACCAAGGCACCGCAGGCCGCCGGAAAAATTCATACCGACTTCGAGCGTGGGTTCATCCGCGCCGAAATCGTCGCCTATGAAGCACTGATGGAGATCGGCAACATGGCGACCTGCAAGGAAAAGGGCCTGGTGCGCTCCGAGGGCAAGGACTATGTGATGAAGGACGGCGACATCACGCTGTTCCGATTCAATGTGTAATGCCAGCATAAAGTGAGGGTGTGCATATGTCGAGCGTAGACGCGGTTTCTCAATTGACCCCACAGCACTTTCGAAATGGGCGCGACTTCGACCCGCAGGTATTCGCGGACTTCCTGCACGCGCGCGCCGCGTTCACCAAGGCTGTGCTGTGGGTGCTGCCGCTTTCCTTCGGGCTGATCTTTCTGGCGATGTTCGTGCGCCCCATGCTGGCGGCCTGGCCGACAGTCTCGCTGCTGGTCGATGGCGCGTTTATGCTCACCATTCTCTACCTGGTGTTTGGCAAGCTTCTGCCGGTCGGCAAGCGCTCCGAGAGCCTGGAGCGGCAGTTGGGCATTACCCGAAATGACCTGATGGTCGCCTCGCAGCACCTGCGTCGCGGCAGCGTAGCCTGGCGCGATGAATCAACGCAAACCGAGCATTCGTAAGGAGGACACATGGCCAACAATCGCTTGACCCCGCAGCACTTCGACGGCGGACGCAGCTTTGACGCGCCGACCTTCGAGCGCTACTTGATCGCACAGAAGCGCTCTGGCCGCTTCATGGCCATCAGCGTGCTGCTGTGGATCGTGCTGTCATTGGCGATGTACTTTGTGCTGCGCGCCAAATGGCTGATCCCCTCCTTCGAGATGTATGCGTTCCCGGCGGTAGTCGCCGGGGTGTTCTTCTATTTCACCGCCGGGCGACAGCTGCGCCTAGCCTCTCGCCTAGCAGAACAGCTGGGCATTACCCCGCGCGATGTGTCACTGGCCACCCAGCGCATGGCCAAAGGCGAAGTGGCGTGGGAGCAGAAGCAAGGGGAGTAAAGGCTGGGGAAAGAGAAAGACGATCCCGCTTACGATGGTAAGCGGGATTTTTATTTGGGGAAGGGGCGCTTCGTATGCCTTTTTGCCAAAAAGAATGATCGCGCCTGTCTCATCTGCTGCCCTTTCAAAAAAGGCGCATCTGCTGCCTAAGATACGGCGCCCAAATCGCTTTTGTGATGTCGCGCATGTGGTAGGCCAGCCCCAACTGCTCACACTCTGCCGCGAATAGCGGCCACAGCATCTCGTGATTGGGCGAGGGGCAACTATAGGTAAACCCATAGGCCTGCTCGTAGCGCGCGCGCATGCCCGGGAACAGCGCCTCTATTTCACGCAGGAAGTACTCGCGTTGGTTGGTGCGCAGCGTCACACCAAAGCCATATCCGCAGTAGATCCACCGCGCACCCACAGCCTTCGCACGGCGCACGATGCCCAGGATGTTCTCCTCGGTATCGTTGACGAAGGGCAGCGTGGGCATGAGCAGCATGCCACAGGGGATGCCCGCCTGCACCAGCCTCTCCAGTGCGGCAAAACGCGCGCTCGACTGGCACACATGCCGCTCAATCTTTCGGCACAGCACATCGTCCAGTGTGGTGATGGTGAAGCTGACCGCCACCGGGCTGTGCCGCTGGATGCTGCGCAGCAGGTCGATATCGCGCAGCACCAGGTCGGACTTGGTGTCGATTGCGACGCCGAAACCATATCGGTCGGCCAGCGCCAGCGCGCCGCGCGTCAGCAGCAGCTCCTGCTCGCGCGGGTTATACGCGTCGCTCATCGCGCCAGTGAGCAGCATGCCCTTTCTCTGCTTGCTGCGCAGGTCGCGCTCGATCACCGCCAGTGCATCCTGCTTGGCGCGCACGATATCAAAATGCTCCACATGGTAGCAATCGCTGCGGCTATCGCAGTAGATGCAGCCATGGGAGCACCCTCTGTAGATATTCATGGTATACTGCGCGCCAAACCAGCCGTCCTGCTGGTAGGCCGACACAATGGTCTTGGCTGGAAGTTCGTCCGGACGCATGGTTTACTTCTTCTTGGCGATGTTCTGGAACATCTGCCGGGCGGGCGGCGGCGCTAGCGTCACAGGCGTGGGCGTGCCGCACACGGCATACACCGCCACGCGGCACAGCATGAAGGTCATCGGGCCCAGCAGCATGCCCAGGAAGCCGAACAGCACATACCCCGCATACATGCTCATCATCGTCGCCAGCGGATACAGGCCAAGCTGCGCGCCGACCACGCGCGGCTCGATGAGCTGGCGCATCACGATGGTGATGCCGTAGAGCAGCAGCATGCCCACGCCGGTAAAGTAATCGCCGGAGATCAGGCCAAACGCTGCCCACGGGATCAGGAACAGGCCTGAGCCCACCACCGGAAGCATATCCAGCAGCGCAATAACCACCGCCAGCAGCAGCGCATACGGTATGCGCATGATCGAGAAGCCGAGCAGCAGCTCGCAGAACATCATGACCGTCAGGAACATCTGCGCGCGCATCTGCCCCAGGATTGCGCGGAACATGCCCTGTTTCATGACGCCCAGCAACGAGCTGGCGCGTGCGGGCAGCATTTTAGTAAAGTACCCGACGATGCGGTCGCGGTCCGACACCATATAGAAGGTGCCCAGGATGGACAGCACGATGAACAGCACGATCTGCGGCACAGAGATCGCGGTATTAAGCGCGCCGCGCGCGATGGCATTGGCCAGCTGCGACGCGTAGGACAGCAGGCTCTGGTTCAATTGCGTAATGTAGCCGCGAATGGTCGCGATGCTCTCATCATTGATGATATCCACGCGGCTGTCGATCCACAGCGTCAGGTTGTCGATCGCACCATTGAGCTGGCCGACCCACTCGCTGATGCGACTGGGCAGCGCGCGCGCGAGCTCCTTGAGCTCGACCATCGCGCGGCCGGTGATCAGCGTGATGATCAGCACCAGCACGCCGAACACCAATATCATGGCGATCAGCGTGGCCAGGCTGCGCGGAAAGCGCAGCTTGCGCCCCAGTTTGATCAGCAGATTGACCAGCGGGCTAATGAGCAGCGACAATGCCAGCGCCACGACGAACGGCGCGATCAACGGAAAAATCTTCAGAAAACCCCACAGGCACAGCAGCACGCACGCGATAACCAGCGCCTTGCGCGGCAAGTCGTTCATGCGGTCATTCCAAGCCCTGACTCGGGCAAAAAATCCAGTTTCCATGCGCACATCCTTCCTCGTATACCAGGGTAGCAAATGGATGGATCTATTATACCATGCTTTGCGCCGCTTGCACATCGGGGAAAACCAGATGACGTGTGTTCTGCGGCAAAAAACGTGCTATACTATGGAAAAATTGAGCCCAATAAAAGGAGGCGCCTTTCTTTGGAACAGAAATACATCGACCTGGCGGTCGCCGAAACGCAGAGACTGCTGGCCATCCCCAGCCCCACCGGCTACACCGCCGATGCCGCAAAATATCTACTGGATACGCTGTCCGGCATGGGCTACACGCCCTGCCAAACGCGCAAAGGCTCGGTGCTGTGCACGCTGGGCGGCGAGGGCCGCCACGCGGTGTTGGCCGCGCACATCGACACGCTCGGCTTGATGGTGCGCAAGGTGGACCAGAACGGGCATCTGCGCTTTACCAAGCTCGGCGGCCCATCGTTCCAGGCGCTGGAGACCGAGCAGGTCACGGTGCATACGCGCGACGGCCACGCGTACACCGGTGTGGTGCAGCTTCAGAACGCGTCCAAGCACGTGAACCTGGAGCTGGATACCATCGCGCGCAATCAGGACACGATGGAAATCCTGCTGGATGCGCTGGCCGACAGCGCCGAAGCGGTGGCCGCGCTGGGCATCGGCGTCGGCGACATCGTCAGCCTCGATCCACGCACCACGGTGACGCCCACCGGCTTTATCCGCAGCCGCTTTCTGGACGACAAGCTGAGCGCAGGCATGCTGCTGGCCATCGCGCGCATGATTCAGGACGGCGCGCTGAAGCTGACGCGCAAAGTCACGCTACTGTTTTCGGTATACGAGGAGGTCGGGCACGGCGCGTCGCACGGCGCACCGGCCGACGCAGAGGACTTTCTGGTGGTGGACATGGGGTGCGTCGGCGAGGGACTGACCTGCACTGAGACGCAGGTGTCGATCTGCGCCAAAGATGCCAGCGGCCCGTTCGACTACGCGTTCACGTCGGAGCTGATCGCGCTGGCCAAGCAGCGCAATCTGTCCTACGCGGTAGATGTGTACCCTGCCTACAGCAGCGACGCCAGCACCGCGCGCGCCGCCGGCAATGACCTGCGCTATGCGCTGATCGGTGCGGGTGTGTATGCTTCGCACGGGTACGAACGCAGCCATGTGCAGGGCGTGGACAATACGATGCGGCTGCTGGAGGCGTATCTGGCGGGGTAGCGAAGGGGAGCGCGAAAAAGGTTCCGAGGCATAGCCGAGGAACCTTTCTTTTTATGCTTTGGACAGAGGACGATGTTCTCTTTGGATGACGTCCAAAGAGAACCAGAAAGACGTTTGCGCCCGGGTTCGCCCCTTAGCCCCTACGCGCTTATACTCGGCAGCGGCGGGCGCCTACCAATGTTCATCGGCGGCTCTGAACCGATCCTTCGGATCGGAGGCCGCCGTCTCCAGTCCGGCGCTTGATCCGCCGTGCGCCTTCGTGGGTATCATCGCGTAGGGGCAGGGGCTCCAACGGGCGCGAGGCTGCGAATAAGCTAAAGCTACGAAACAAATCGCCCAGGTTGCGCAGGTGCCCCGCGCCCGTTGGAGCCGGAGTGCCCATGCGGCTCGTTCTCTCGCAGCCGAGCGCAGGATCGGCACCGAACTGGAGACGGCGGCGTCCGATTGCAACTCGGACTCAAGGCCGCCGACGAACATTGGTAGGCGCCCGGAGCACGGCAAGGATAGGCGCATGGGCACTCCGGCGAACCCGAGCGCATGGCCTTTGGTTCTTTCGCCACGAAAGAACATTTCGTCATGCCCTACTCCCACCCCAGTGGATACTCCGCCAGCCCGCCTTCGATCTGCTTGCCCAGCTTGATCAATTTCTCTACCACGCGCCGCGCGTTCTCCGGCCCAAATGGCGTGGGCGCAAAATCGTTGGTCTCCGCCACCGAACTGACGCGGCATGGCACGATGCGCATGCCCGCGTCCAAAGCCGTGCCGCCCACGATCCGAAACCGTTGCTGAAAAACAAACGTGTCCTTGTCGCTGGGGTTGCTGTTGCCCGCGAAGGAGAAATTGGCCAGCGAGTAGCAGATGTACTTGCCCTTGTAGCGCTCGATCGGATTGATCACGTGGCTGTGGTGTCCCAGTACCAGGTCCACGCCCGCATCGATGGTCTCGTGCGCCAGTGCGATCTGCCGATCGTGCGGCACATACGCGCGCTCCTCGCCCCAATGATAGGACACGATCACCAGCGTGCAACCTTGCGCACGCAGCGCGGCGACCTCAATGGGCAAGCGCTCGCGGATACGCGCATAGCCGCCGTCAAACGTACGGTAGGACAGCATGCCGATCTTCACGCCCTGAGCGGTTACGATACCTGGCGTGCCATCGCCACTGTAAACAATATCCGCAGCCGCCAGCGCCTGCTGTGTATCGACATAGCCCTGCTCTCCGTGGTCAAACACATGGTTATTGTCCAGCGCCACCGCCTCAATGCTGCCCAGCGACAGTGCCCGTGCGTACTCGGGCAGACCGGCAAAGCTAAAGCTGTTGTCGGTGGCGGCGCGCGCGGTGGTCAGCGTGCCTTCGTAATTCACGAGGGTTAGGTCGTCATCGGCAAACAAATCCCTCACGTTGCGGAAGGGGAAGGCCAAATCGCCATTCTGCCGCTTGAGCTCGGCGGCAAACAGATCCGAACCCTTGCGCCGATCGCCACCGTGCGTCACGTCTCCGGCGGCGCTGATGGTCAGCACGATATCGGTGGGCGGTGCGGCGGGCTCGGCAGGCAGCAACGGCGTAGCGGGCACTGTCGCCGACAGCGCCTGTCCGGCCAGCGCGACAAAAAAGCCTGCGATCAACAGCGCCTTGGCTGTTTTCAGCATACGTCCGCCTCCCTTCGTCGATCGTAGCATGCCCGCCAACTGCATGAAAACTGCATGAAAACTGCATGGCGGACGGCATCACGACACATGCACAAACATCCGGTTGTCGTGTAAAAAAACCGGCCTCCGTTTGTCATAGCAAAAACCGTCCGTGGCGCGCGCCGACGGACGGAATCATTTAGTCTTGCTTCTTGGGCGCTTTCTCGCGGAACACGAACTCGCGCTGCACCCAGTAGCTGGCGAAAAACAGCACGATGTCCACCGGGATCTTCGCAATCTTGGGCGAGACAAACCCAAGCATCGACACCAGCTGCGTCGCGCCCGCGCCGATGAGCATCTGCGTCGCGGCCAGCAAATAGTAGCGCACGATGGCGCTCTTGCCGCCGCGCCCGCCGAACACGGTGTGCTTGTTGAGCGTGTAGTTGAGCAGCGTGGACACAACACGCGCGCCCGCGTAGCAGATCGCCTCGGTCCAGTGCCCGATGTGTAGCGGCGCGAACAGCGGCGTCAGCCAGCGCAGCAGCAGCAAGTACAGGCCGTAATCCACCGCGAAGGACAGCAGCGCGATGAACACATACCGGAAAATGACCATGTAAATGCGAAACGCGTCGCGCAAGGGGTTGAAATGCGAGCCTTTGTTGTCGTCGATGTACACCGTCTCGATCGGGATCTCAACGGCGGGCAGGTTCAAATCGCGCAGCTTGAGCAGCATGTTCATCTCGTATTCATAGCGCTCGCCGGGCAGCCGGATCATCTCGCCAATGGCGGCGGCAGGAATGCCGCGCAGGCCGGTCTGCGTGTCGTGGATGGTGATGCCGGTCGCCAGCTTGTACACCACGCGGGTGATCGCGTTGCCCGCACGGCTCTTAAAGGGCACATCGCCGGTGAACGCGCGGCCGCCGACGATCAGCGCGTCGGGGTGCTGCTCCATCGCGTTGCACACCTTCACGATATCCTCGGGCGTGTGCTGTCCGTCGGCGTCGGCGGTCACCACACCGGTCGCTTGCGGCCAGCGCAGTTGGATCTCGTTCAGCCCGGTTTTGAGCGCGCGGCCTTTGCCCAGGTTGACCGCGTGGCGCACCACCGGCGCGCCCGCCGCCACCACCTGCTCAAAGATCGCCAGAAAGTCCTGCCCGCCGCCATCATCGACGACCAGCACATCCAGTCCGCATGCGCGCAATCGCCGCACCAGTTGCGGCAGGCGTTCGTCGGGCTTATACGCGGGGATCAGCACCACCGGGTGCGGCGTAGTCGCGGCGGGTTTCGCCATGGGAGGCCCTCCTCAGCATGCAGTCATTTGTACATGCAAGTATATATAATAGGAACAAACCGCCCACAGTATACAGGACGGCGGCGGCGCTTGTCAAATCGCGGGCTCGTTTTCCACAATCCTCGCAAACCTCGGCTGCGTCACGCCGTCGCGCGTCACAGACTCGGTGAACATCTCCAGCGGGCGCACCCAGACGCCCCGCTGCCCATATAACGCTTGGTAGACCACATAGTCTTCCAGCGTTTCGGAATGCTTAGCGATGTGCAGCACCAGGTATTCGTTTCCCTTGAAGTGGCGATATCGCTCGCCGGGCGCGGGGATGCGCGTGGGTTCTGTCATGCATTGCCCTCCTCTAGTCGGGTCAGTACGTCTTTGAGCTTCACTTTCGGCAGTGTGCGCGGGCTGCCGCCAGGCAGCGCCGGATCGATGCCGCATACCGACCGCCACTTGCAATATTCGCACGCGCACCAGTCGCCAATGCGCACCGGCGTGATGCCGATGTCGCCCGCGCCGATGCGCTGGGCGAAGTTGGTCGCTTTGTTCTGCGCGTGGCCGATCAGCAGCCGCATCTGCTCCGGCGTGGCGGCGGACGCGGTTTTTTTGATCTCGCCATCTTTGGTGATCAGATCGGCACGGCCCTGCGCGGCCACTACCTCCGGCAGCGTGGTGGTCAGACCGGTCATCTTCAGCTCGCCCAGGATCTTTTGCTCGATCTTGTCCGCATCCTTGTCATAGGTCTCAATCAGCGGGTTGTGCACGCGGAAATAATACAGCCCGCCGGGCTCGGCACCCGGGACGGCCTGCATCGCCGCCGCCATATAGATCGGCAGCTGCTGCTGGAGTCCGTGCATCACGCGCGTGCCCTCCAGCGTGCGCGCGGTGGGCGACGCCTTGTAGTCCACGATGCGCAGGAATTGCCGGCCGCCATCCTGCCAGGTGTCGATGCGGTCGATGCGTCCGCGCAAATACAGCGAGCCGCCGCCGGGCAGCGGCAACACCAGCGGCGGCGCGTCGCCTATGCCGAAATCGGCCTCCACGCTGCTGGGCAGGAATGCTCCCTGCGCCAATTGCTGCGTCAGCGTCCAGGCGGCACGCGTCGCGATGTGGCGGGCGCGCAGCCCCAGCGCTTCGGCCTGTGCGCTGTCGGCCAGCGAACCGTGCGCGAACTCCACCGGCAGGCCGCGCAGTACCTCGGCCATCAGTGCATCGCTGTGCGCGCGGGGCAGGTTCGGGTACCCGGGCATGGCCAGCGCCGCGCGGGTGTAGGCCTCCAGCGCGGCGTGATACCAGCCGCCCAGATCGTTGGGCTTTAGTCCGAAGGGCTCGAAGGGCTGCGGTCTGAGCCCATACTGCACAAAATACTGATACGGGCACGCGGCAAAGGTCTCCAGCCGCGAGATGCTGTAGCGGCGGTCGGGCGCGTTGTCCGCCAGCTCAGCGGGCAGCGGCTCGGCCTCCACCCTGGCGCGCAGACCGGTGAGCACATTGTCCAGCGCCTCGCGCCAGAGCGGATGCTCGCGCAGCGACACATACGCGGCTTTCAGCGGATCGGACAGCGCTTGCCCCTCCATCGCGGCGCGCAACGCGGGGCCCAGCGCCTCCAGCGCGGGCATAGGCGCGCACAGCGCCTGTTCGCTGCCGTCGTCCAGCGTACCGCCCTCCACTTGCAGACCGGGAAAAATGCGGCGAATCTGCGCGCACACTGTCGCGGGGCGCGCGGTCGCGCCGCGCATGGTGGCGGCGGGGTACGAAAGCCACAGCTTCTCGGTGGGCTGCATCAGCGCCTGCAATACATCCAGTCGCGCCAATTGCGCGCGCGCGGTATCGTCCATGCCCAGGTTGGCGGCGGTGCGCTGTTCCACCTGCGCGCGCTCGGCGTCGGTAAACAGCGATGTGTCGGCGCTGCCCAGCATGCCGTCGCCCAGCCCGAGCACCAGCAGCGCGCGAATCTGCCCAACGCGCATTTTCCCCAGCTGCCCGCACAGCAGCGCCTCGGGCGAGGGCGGCAGCGCGGCCAACTCGATCGCCGACAGACCGGCGGTGAGCATATCGATGCCCATCGCGGCGGTGGCGCGCTGTCCGTCGAGCAGCACATGCATCTGATCCAGCGTGCGGATCAGGTGCTGCCACACCTGCTCGGTGTGATGGGCCTCGGTCAGTAGTTCGGCGTCGATCAGCCGCGCATGATAGCCCTGCAATGTCGCAAACGCATCGATGCGCCGCAAAAAGTCCCAGATCGCGGTGAGCGTGCCGTCGGCGTCGCGCGCCTCGCGCAGCTGCTG
>JAVBUY010000233.1:0-2906 GCA_031554855.1 Eubacteriales bacterium | reverse complement strand
GTGGAGGTCAATGAACAACCGGTGACGATGGAGGAGATTGTGTGGTAAGGCGCGGCATGAGCCCGCTGGCACGCAAGCTGCTGCGCGACCTGAAAGCGGGCTGGAAGTCCTTTGCGGCGATCTGGATCATCTGCACGTTGGCGATGACGCTGTACGTCGGCATCGACGCGACCTGGCGTGCGATGGAGCATAACCTGGATATCCAATTTCAGCAGAGCAACATGGCCGACCTGTGGGTGCATGGCGCGGTATCCGACCGCACAGTGCGCGACCTTGAGGCCATCGACGGCGTGGCCCTTGCGCAGCGCCGCGTGCGCGCCAATCCCGAGGCGCAGACGCTGACCGGCGAGCCGGTGGTCGCGCTGTATATGGCCGATGGCGACCCGGAGATCTGCAAACCGTTGATCTTGACCGGCGAGCCGCTGGATCCCGACCGCAAGGATCAGGTGATCCTGCAGGAGAAGTTCGCGCGCGAGCAGGGCATTCGGGTCGGCGATGTGCTGCCGCTCAAGCTGGGCGACCGCGCGCTGTCGCTGACGGTATGCGCGCTGGGCTACCTGCCCGAGTATGTGGTGACCAGCAGCGGCGACGAGTTTTCGCCGCCGACCACGCGCTTCGGCTACGGCTATGTGTCGCCGGGCACGCTGAGCTTCCTGCCCTTTGCCGAGGTGGTGCTGACGCTGACGCCCGGCGCCGATGTGGCGGCGGTCAAACAGGCGGCGCAGGCACTGTTCGAGGAAAAGCGCGTCACCGTGTTGGAGCGCGAGGATCTGTTTGGCGTGAAAATGGCGATGGAAGAGGCGCAGCAGATCCGCGCGATGGGGCAGATCTTTCCGGCGGTGTTCTTCATCATCGCGGCGTTGATCACCTGGACGACCATGAGCCGCCTGGTGGAGAACCAACGCCTGCAAATCGGCACGCTGTTCGCCATCGGCTACAGCCGCGGCGAATTGATCCGCCACTATGCCAGCTACGGCCTGCTGATGGCTGTGCTGGGGGCGGTCGGCGGGCTGGCCGGCGCGGTGTTCTTCTTTTCACCGGTGATCTTGGACCTGCTGAGCAGGAGCATGTATAGCCTGCCCGGGGTGCGGCCCTACCTGGCGCCATTGGTGGTGCTGGGCACCAGCGCGATCATCGCGCTGATCACCGGCGGGGCGAGCCTGCTGAGCGCGATCGCCGCGCTGATCCAGTCCCCGGCGGCGCTGATGCGGCCCAAGCCGCCCGCCAAGGGACGCCGCGTCGTGTTGGAGAACATTGCGTTCATCTGGAAGCGGCTGAAGTTCTCGAGCAAAATGATCATGCGCAACTTGGCGCGCAATCCGGTGCGCCTGGCGATGGGGCTGATCGGTGTGGCGGGCTGTACGGCGATGATGCTGACCGGCTTTGGCATGAAGGACTCGGTGCAATATGTGCTGTCCAACCACTATGACCGGACGATGTTCTACGACATGCGCGTGTCGATGGTGGACGATGCACCGGTGGATTACGCGCTCGGCATGGCGTCGCGCGCCGGTGCGACGGAATACGAGGAAGAAATGTACGCCAGCTGCGAGGGGCTGATGCACGACAAGTGGGAGACCAAGCAGATCTTCGTGCTGGAGGACAACCACGATATGGTGCGGCTGACCGACCTGACCGGCACCAGGCTGCAACTGCCGCTGTCCGGCGTGGCGATGACGCGCAAGGCGGCGGAGGAATTCGGCCTCGCCGAGGGCGACACGCTGTGGCTGCGACTGACCGGCGAGCGGCCGGTGGGTGCGACGGTGATGCAGGTCCTCGACGTGCAGCTCGATCTGGGTGTGTACATGCCCCGCAGCGCGCTGCGCCCACGGGGTCTGATGCCCTGGCGGCCCAATTCGGTGATGTTGCGCGGTGAGCACCTGCACCGCGAGACGCTGGAGGCCATGGATGGTGTGACGCGCGTGCGCACGCTGGAGGAAGAGAAAAAGGGCAACGGCGCGGTGCTGGACGTGATGAATCTGGTGGTGCTGCTGCTGGTGGTCTTCTCCGGCGCGCTGGCGCTGGTGGTGCTCTACAACCTCGGCCAGCTCAACTTCTCCGAGCGCATCCGCGAGCTGGCGACACTGATGGTGTTGGGCTTTACCACGCGCGAGATCAAGCACCTGGTGCTGCGCGAGAATATCATCATTGCGCTGATCGGCCTGCCGATCGGCCTGCTGCTGGGGCCTGGGCTGCATCGCTGGGTGCTGGCCACCGGCCTGCCCAACACGATCCAGTTCCTGCCCTATATCGCGCGGATGAGCTGGGTCTACACGGCATTTTTCACGGTTGCATTCGCGGTGATCGTCAACTGGATGCTGGGTGTGAAGTTCAAGGACGTCAACATGGTCGAAGCGCTCAAGAGCATAGAATAGGGGAGTGGACAATATGAAAAAGGCCCAGATGTACAAAAAGATGATGCGCGTGGTCGCGCTGGGGTTGGCGATGGTCGTGCTCAGCAGCGCCGCGTACGCCGCCAATCCGACCGGCACTGCCAATGTCGCGACCGCTGCGCCGGAGGTCGGCGCTGCCACGGCCTCGCAAAGCTACCTGTTCTCCGCCAAGGGCAGCGTCGCCGCGCCCGATCCCGTCACGCTGACCGCGCACATCGGCGGGCAGGTCGAGAACTTCGACTGGATCCCCGGCGATATGGCAGCGGCGACCGACGCACTGTTTACCATCAAGCCGACCTATGCCTACGCGCCCGCCGACGGCGTGCTGCGCCAGGTGCGCGGCGCGATGGGCGATCAGGCGGGCGACGTGATGGCGCTGTATGGCGCGCTGTGCTATGTGGAGCGCGACGACGTGTGGCACGTGCAGGCTTCGACGCAAAACGCCTACGACGAGCCAGAGAACCGCGACGTGCGGATCGGCGACGTGCTGCGCCTGTATGTGGGCAGCGGCGA
>JAVBUY010000007.1:0-16843 GCA_031554855.1 Eubacteriales bacterium | reverse complement strand
CAGCGAGAACAGGTAGTGCGCGCCGTACTCCGGCAGATCCATGTACATGTAGCCGTCGGTCTGGTACAGCAGTACATCCAGCAGGTACTTGGTGTTGCGCACAAAGCCCGGGTACAGCTCGTCCTGCATGAACACGATTTCAGTGGAGCGCACCGAGTCGGGATAATACTGGATGGTCAGGCCATAGAGCTTAAAGCTCTCGCCGCCGACGTAGTTTAGGATCATGGTCGCCAGGAACGGCGCGGCGACCGCCAGGTAGACACCCGCGCAGATCAGCGCCTCGTACCAGCGGATGCGCTTGGCGCACAGCAACGCGATCCCCGCCGCGATCAGGAAGAACGGCACCGCGTATAGCGACACACCGTAGGTATACATGCTCAGCCCATAGAACACCATGCCGACGTAGTACCACGCCTTGCGCTCATAGCCGCGCAGCAGGCAGTACGTGCCGCACAGGAAGAAGTGCGGGAACAGCGCGCAGTCGATCGCCCACCGGCTCTGCATGATGTGCCAGGGGTTGAGCATCAGCAGCGCCAGCGCCAGGTAGCCAAAGCGCTTGCCCAGCGTGCGGCGCGCGAAGTCCCAATAGACCGGAATGGAGGCCAGCGTCGCCAGCATCAGCGGCAGGCGCATGGTCAGCCGCGACTCGCCGAACAGCTTGAACAGTCCAGCCTGCATGTAGGTGAGCATCGCACTCATCTGCCCTTTGCCCCAGGCCTCCAGGTGCGCGGGCCAGGGCGTGCCCAGCCGGTCGGTGCCATACTTGGCCAGCGCCATCGCGTCCAGCGCGCCCATCGCGCCGTCCTGGTTCACGCCGCCGGGCAGCGCTGGAAACTGGTACAGCCGCAGGAACAGGCCATAGGCGGTGATCAGGAGCAGCCCCACCCACAGCATGGTGGGTAGCATGCGGTCGATCGCGCGCTCGGTCCACTGCACCGCGCCCAGCCGCGCCATGCGCCGCTGGATGCCCAGATGAAAGGCCCACGCGCAGCAGACCACCACCAGCCAGAAGAGCACCGTCGTGGTTCTCGAAAACATCAGTTGTCCCCTTTCGTCGGCTCACCCACTTGGCGCTCGATCAGGTAGCGCGGCCGCCCCTTCACTTCCTCGTAGATCTTGGCGATGTACAGGCCGATGATGCCCAGCGCCACCAGGATGATGCCGCCGATGATCAGTTGCAGCAGGATGACGGTGGTAAAGCCTTCCACCGCCTTGCCCGCCAGCTTCATGTAGATGGTCTGAATGCCCATCGCAGCGAACAGCGCCAGCATGAGCGCGCCCGCCAGCGTGATCATATGCAGCGGCATCGCCGAGAACGACGCGATGGCGTGCAGCGCGAGGCGCACCAGACTCGTCAGCGAAAAGCGCGACTGTCCGCCCGCGCGCTCGGCGACGTCGAACTCCACCTGCGTGCGCGGGAAACCCACCCAGCTGCTCATCGCGCGGAAGAACGTCTGCCGCTCGGGCATGCGCTTCCATGCCTCGATAGCCTCGCGATCCAGCAGGCGGAAGTCCGACGCGTCCATCAGGTCAATGCCCGACGACTGGCGCAGCAAGCCATAGAATGTGTTGGCCGCCCAGCGTTTGAGACCCGACTCGTTGCCGCGCGTGCGCTTTTTGCCCTCGACCACCTTGAAGCCCTCGTCTCGCCACTGGCGCACCATCTCGGGCAAGATCTCCGGCGGATGCTGCATGTCGCAATCCATGATCACCGCGCAGTCGCCGTCGGCGTGATCCAGTCCGGCGGACATCGCGCCCTCCTTGCCAAAGTTGCGACTGAGCTTGATGGCGCGCACGTTGGGCAGATCCTTGGCCAGCAGCGATAGCTGGATCCACGTATCATCGCGGGAGCCGTCGTCCACCAGCACGAAATCGTGCGCGATGCCCGCCTCGGTGAGGACGCGGTCGGTGCGCTGGACGCTGCTGCGAATGATGGCTCCCTCATTGTAGACCGGCATGATGACCGTCAATGTGTGTGTAGGCATATGTCCCCCATCCAAGTGATAATGACACCCATATTATACCGCGTTACGCGGCGGCTGGCAAGGCGACTACCGGCCCGAGGGTTGCCGCGCGAGGCGCGAGGCGCCGCATAGCCCGATTAACGTACCGACACCGTAGGCTAGGTGCACCACCAGATACAGCACCGGCAGGCACAGTCCGACGCGCAACTTCGCGCGCGGCGACCGACGCGCATCGGCCACCGCAAAGCCCAGCGCGCAGGCAGCATACGCGATCGCCAGCGCGGCCAGCGGCCAGGCCAACCCACAGCACGCTGCCAGGACGCAGCCGATCAGCGCCAGCACGAACAGCGTGGGCACAATATGCCTGAGCGAGAACGCGCGCGGCGCGATGCCCAGCGACAGACCGATCCAGCGGCCATTGTCCCATTTTTGTTTGATGAGGCCGGACAGCGTGCGCCTTGCGGTGTGCGTGGAGCAAATGCCCGGCACATAGTAGAACTGGTATCCGGCGGCGCGCATGCGCGCGTGCATGTCGTTGTCCTCGGTGCGGGCCAGCCGCTCATCGTAGCGGCCCACCTCATCATAGACCGATTTTTTGTACATCGCGTAGGCCAGCGTATCCACCGGGCGCGGGCCGCCCACATTGCGAAAGGCCGCCGCGCCTCCGGCAAAGCGCGAGGTGTCCAGCGCCACCAGCACCGCCTCCGTATCGGACGTCGGCGGCGTCGCCGCGACATACCCGCCGACGATGTCGTGCCCCGCATCGATGGCGGCAACATTTTTGCGCAGAAAGTCCGGTGGTATCCCGGCGTGGGCATCGACGCGCACGACCAGCTCGCCTTGGCACGCCGCCAGTGCCACGTTGCACCCGCAGGGCAGCGTACGCCCCGGGTTGTCCAGCACCTTCACCGGCATCGGCGCGTTCTGGGCAAAGGCGCGCATCTGCGCCTTGGTGTCGTCCTCCGACAGACTGTCCACCAGCACCAGCTCGGTCTGGTCGGCCGGATAATCCTGCGCGAGAATATTGGCACACAGCGAGGGCATATACGTGGCGGCATTGTAGGCCACCACGATCAGGCTGACGCGCGGGCGCTTTACATCGGCCATGTGGTCACCACCTCGTATGCCTCGTCCCGCTTGCGATAGCTCATCAGTCCAGCGGGCAGATAAAAGAACAGCAGCTTTTGTGCCGCATAGCCGCGCAAGCCGTCCGGCGAAAAGCGAAACCATACCAGCTGCAATGCCTGCAAGAATATCGCCGTCGGCAGCGCGATGCGCGGAGCCGCGCACAGCGCGACCAGGCTGCCCAGGTCGATCGCCAAGCAGACCAGGCTCTCCCAGGTGTTGCGCGCCAGCCGTAGCAGGCTGCCTGCTCTGGCGGCGGCGACCAGCGCCTGGCCGTAGCCCAGGCGGCGCTTGTTCACCAGGATTTGTTTGATCCCCCGGTTGTCGCGCACATGGTCAAAGTGCGTGGCCATCGCCACGGGCAGATCGGCGACGCGCGCGCCGGTCTTGTCCAGTCGCGCCTTGAGCTCAGCCTCCTCGCAGGCGATCACATCGCCGCACCAGTTGCCCGCCTTTTTGAGCGCCTGCGCGTCGATATACAGCGCGCCGCCGAAGCTGATCGCCTCGCGCAGCGCCGCCGTGCCCACAAAGGTCGCGTGCTGCACGTCAGGCACGCCGTTTTTCACGTATACATCGCGACGCACACCGATCGCGCCAGCCCATGTCCCCTCGGCCAGCGCCTGCTCGGCGGCCTGGACAAACCCGGGCGCGAGCTGCATGTCGCCATCGAGGAACAGGATGCGCTCACCGACCGCCTCTATCGCCCCGACGCGACGGGCCAGCGCCGCAGTGGTGTCGGCGGTGCGCAGACGGCAGCAGCGCGCGCCAATCTCCAGCGCGTGGCGCGGCGAATCATCGGCGGAGTGCGAATCGACGTAGAGCAGCTCATGCTCCACATTTGCCAGCGCAGCGCGAACGGACGCAAAGCAGGACGCCAGTTTTGCGCCCTCGTTGCGCCCGATCACCACCACACTCAGCACCGCATGCACCCCCGATTTACCAGCCAGGCATTGTATGCTATAATATCGTATTATTATCGCATATTCCCCATCGAGGTGCAAGGAGAAGTCTTGTATGCGGCTAAGCGTCATCATTCCTGTGTTCAATACCGCGCCGTACCTGACGGCGTGCCTGAATAGCGTGTGCATGCTGCCCAAGCATCAGGTGCAGATCATCTGCGTAAACGACGGCAGCACCGACCAAAGCGACGCGGTGCTCAAGGACTTTGTGATCCGCTACCCGCACATCGTCTACCTGCAACATGAGCGAAACCAAGGTCTGTCCGCAACGCGGAACACCGGCCTTCTTCGCGCCGAGGGTGACTATGTGCTGTTTCTGGACAGCGACGACGTGCTGGACAACGCCGCCGTGCTGCCGCTGCTGCACCAGGCTATGGAGCACGACCTGGACATCCTGCAAGCCGCGTTCACCCGCTTTGACGATGCGACCGGACGCGCGCTGCCTGTGCCGACGATGCCCGCGCCCTCCGGCGTGCTGACCGGTGACGCGTGTCTGGCGAAGCTGTGCGCAGAGGGCACCTTCGAGCCGCTGACTGTCATCCGGCTCTATCGCCGCGCGTTCCTGGCAGCGCATGATCTGCGCATGACCGAGGGCTTCCTCTTCGAGGACGAACTGTTCACCGCCCCGGCGTTCCTGTTGGCGCAGCGCGTGATGGTCACCGACACGCCGCTGTACCACTACCGCCAGCGCGAGGGCAGCATCATGGGTGGCTTCCAGAAGAGCAGCGCGTGGTGCGCGCACCAGCTGAAGATCTGCCGCATCTTAACCGACCTGACCAGCCAGCCGCCGATGACACCCGGCAAGGCGGCGCTGAAGGATCGCACCGCGGCCATCGCGCTGTCCATCGCCAAGAACATCGGCGCGTACGGGCTGACCGGCGACGTGCGGCAACAGGCGCTGGCCTTCGTGCGCGCGAACCGTGCGGAAATCTGCCTGTATGCAGCGCTCGGCGCGTCCCATTCGTTACATTGGCAGGGACGGTTGCTGCGCGTTAGCCTGTCCGCGTTCCTGGCGCTGTACCACCTGCTTGCCCCGCGCGAAAAGAAGGAGACCGCATGCGAAAATGCTTGATCTGGGCAATCCTGCTATGCCTCTGCGCTCATCCGGCGCTGGCCGAGGGCGCAAGCAGGCTCTATGACGATCCGGTCGCGCTAACCAAGTTGCTCATCGGCGAGTTGCCCGATGACCGCGACCTGACCATCACCGAGCAGGAGTCCGATTTCATCGAGATCAGCGACAAAGATCCGCACCTGACCGCCAGCATCCTCTATCGGCGAGACGCGCTGGGCGCGCCGTATCCTGTCAGCACCACGCTGGAAGCCGAGCGCGAGGATCGTTTCCAACAACTCACGCTGACGCTCGCAACAGACGGCGGTGCGCCGACTAGCGCGGCGATCACCACCATGCAGTTTCTGAGCGCTGCCGATCCAGGGCGCATTATCGAGGCGCAGCACACCTACACCATCCCCAAAGCCGATGTGGAAACCACGCTCGACGCGTTCCTGGCCGATCCGGGCAAGTTGATCACCCGTCCCGATGCGACACCCGTCCGCGCCGTCGCGCCGATCCAGCCCACACCGGAGCAGCTCCAGCGCGCGCAGGCGCTCTGCGAAGCGGGCGTGCTAGCCACGCTGTGCCAGGGCCGGTCGCCGGTGCTGTTTCCCGATATCCTCATCGCAGCGCGCGACGGCATCTCGGTGAAGGCCGAGCTGCCAGAATTTGGCGTGACGCTGCTCATCGACTATCACGGCGACACGGCCAGCGCGCCAGAGGTCTATCGTGTCACCGCCGTGCGGCGCATGGCCGGGCAGGCCGAGCAGTCCTTCGGGTTCCTGCTGAAGGCGCAGCCCGGCGGGGACGTTGTGCCGGTCACGCGTGCCACGGTCACGGCTCATGCCTACGCGGGCGCGGATCAGGGTTTCGCATCGCGCACACACCGATTCGACCTCCTGGTCGCCGACCCTATCGCGCTGATGGCGCAATTTCTGGCCGATCCAGACTACCCGCTGGTGGCTGACGGCGTGCTGGACGACCGCTTTGGCACCATGGACGCCGACACCGCGCACACGCACGAACAATGAGCGCATCAAAAATCCCCGCTGTGTCATCTTGCACCGCCCTAGGGAAAGTGGGCAGGGAATACTATTGACTTACTATATCGCAATCGAGTTTATTTGCGCAACGATTCTCTCCCAAACCACTGGAAGCATTCACATGAATCCATAATAAATGGTGCGATTCAGCGGCACGACCCGAAAGTCATTCGCTACACGGGCGGCACACCGCTGGCCTTGAGCAGCGCCAGCATGCTGACCGCGCCCATCACATCGGTCTCGCAGGCGGAGGGCAGGCCCTTCCCCCCCATCATGGCCATGCACAGGCACACCGCGCAGCCATAGTTCGCCTCCACGCTGCCCCGGCATTGGATGGTGCTGGCGCCGCAGTGGTGATCCCGCATCCAGTCCTCGATGGCGATGCACAGCTTAGCCTGCTTGACGAGCTTCTCCTCGTCGAGCCGTATTGATAGAGGTTATTCCACAAGCTCAGTTTTCCGCAGAACGCATCCCAGCGGTTCTCCAACTGGAGCTTGTCGAAATCGTCATCGCAAGCCTAGATCAGAATCGGCACATCGCACTTGCTCCACTTGATAGCGTCCGCGATGCCGGTTTCCTCGCCAAAATTGGTCAGGCAGATGATGATGCCGTCGATTTGATCCACATGATCGTGAAACAGCTCGGTGCACTTCTGCGCTTCTTCATACGATGCCCATCGCCGCCACTGTCCGTCTTGCGGGGCTTTGGGCTTATTCGGCCAGCCCCAGCGCATGCTCGGCTTGCGCGATGATCTCATGCAGCGCGTCTCGTGTTTTGAGCAGCTCGCCGTCATGCGCCACGCCTGCCTGCGATTCAACTGACAGGAACCCTGGCAGCACTTCCAGCGCGTTGCATATCCGCACCAGCGTCTCCAGGCTCGCCTTGCGGGGCCCGCGCTCGATGTGCCCACGAATGATATGGACATGCCAATCCGCTTTGCGAGATCCGCCCTCGTGAGCTTCTGCCTTTTTCGCGCGTCGCGGATTCTTCTACCGACGCCTTCCTAGTTCACGCAGCCTTGGTCCATGCGGCTCATGTCCTTTTCCTCCCGCGCTAGCACGCCTTTTCCACCTGCGCTTGTTTTAGCTTCTGCTCCATCATCTCTGCCCACGCTTCCGGCGGATGTGCGGCCAAAACACCCGCCACAAAGCCAACAGCAATTTTTCGTCCATGTTCATCCCTTCTCGGCGTCTCATTGTGGTAAATGCTTCCTGTGTGGTATGATGGATGCACAAAGCACACAAAGGAGGTCTCCCCCATGCGCAAACTGTTTCTCGACGAAATCCAGCCACTGCTTGCCTCTTCTCTCCCAGTCGGCGTCAATCCCAAGTGTGAGGATCCCAATTGCAATCACACCTCTTGCATCAAGGATCCGGAGACGGGCGATTGGTACAAGCGCGAACAAATTCCCTGTCAGCCGGATGATAATGAGCTGCTTCCGGTGCTACTCGCTGCCCAGCTCAAAGAGCTGAAGTCCGTCAAGTCTATGCTGGTTTTTTTCACCGTCTTGACCGTGATCAGTCTGATAGGTTCCATCATCATCGCAGTCACCCTTTGATTCGCACCCCCATTCTCCAGCTACGGAGGGTTTTTATTCGGATTCCTGCGTTGTGGTAACTGCTTCCTGTTTGGTATGATGTGTGTACTCAAAATTTCTATAGGGAGGTATCAAAATGAAAAAGTGCCCTGGATGCGGGTGGTCTCACCCGGACTCGACCGTCAAGTGCCCAACGTGCGGCACGCTTTGGGCGCAAAATGATCCGCCCAAAGGCACTGGAATGAAGCAGTGTCTGCAATGCGGATACATTAATCCAGAATACGTCGTTACCTGCCGCGGATGCCATAACTCGCTTGAAAACGCACAAATGGTTGATGCGGAGGAAGGGCCTAGCGCAATTCTGGATATGAGGGATCCTTCCTTACCAGCCAGCGATCCCGCAGCCCAGCGGGTTAGCGGTTCGCCTCGACTTGCTGATGATGCAATCATCAGGCTTCTAACGGACCAGCTAGATGCGCAAAAGTCCATCAAGTCAATGTTGGCCTTCTTCACCATCTTGGTGGTCATCAGCTTAGTGATTTCACTGATCGCCTCCATCGGCACGGCTTCTCTCTTTAGACCGTGATCCCCGCTCCCCCCAGCAATGGAGGGCTTTTCTCTGCGTGGTCAATCAGCGATATGTCGTGAATGAGCGAGAGGCCTACGCTGTGCGCGAGGCCTTTCATGGCTGCCTACAGGGCAAGTCCATGCGAGAGCGCCGAGATGTCTTCGTTCGGCTTGGCATCCGCTCCAAGCGCAGCAATACACCATCTGGCACCTCGATCCACGAGATCCTACGCAATCGCAAATACACCGGTGTGGATACCTTCGCGGAGGTCCGCAAGAACAACCACCGCGACAACCAGTCACTCGAGCAGGTCATCATGGTTCACGGTGCCATCCCACAGATCATCGACCCCGCAGTTTGGGAGGAAGTGCAGCAGGCCATGAACAGAAACAAGCAGGCGGGCAATCGCGGAAAAAACTCCCGCATCGTCAATCTCGTGTCCGGCATTGTGTTTTCAGGCACTGCGACAGCACCATGTGTATCTATCAGAGCAGCAACCCGCGCGGCACCTACCGCTACTATCGCTGCGAGCGCTGCGGCGGCTTCGGCATCCGTGCCAAAGATGTGGATGCGTTTCTGCCTGACCATGTCCAACGCGCCTTTGCTGCACCATCCGTCGCGCATGCACTTGCCCTCGATCTCCATGAGTATGCAAAAAAGGCAGTCGCACACCTGGGCGCAAAGCGCCAAGTGATCAGCGACCGCCTAACCGAGATTGACAAATAGCTCAACGCCGCTGTGGACACCATTTTTACCGGCAACGGTTCCGCCCTGCTCAATGAGCGCATGCGCAGACTCGAAGATGAGCAGACCTCGTTGCAGCACAGCTCGATTCCGCTGCATCCGATGTGCCCAGCGTCGCGCTACTCGAAAAATTCTTAACGAACCTCTCTGCCGTCGATTGCATCCCGCGCGAGAACCAGACATCTCTGATACACGCTTTATTTAAGCGCGTCGTGTTATTCCCCGCCAAAAAAGGCGAAAGTCCCGCCAGCGAACAAATCGCTGCCGAGGCTAACCCCCCCCTGTCGTTTAGTGCATGGTAGCGGCGGTCGGATTCGAACCAACGACACTCCGGGTATGAACCGAACAGATTCAATGGAAAAACCGTTGATTTTTCTAGGTTTTCTGCACATCAAGCGACCGACTTTGTGACACATCTTGTGACGGTTTTCGGGTTGCATGTTCATGCAGCACAGTACAAAACCCCAGCGTCGGCAGTTCACCGGCGCTGGGGTTTTTTATTTGGTCGCGGCTGTTTCTTCTGGAATGCCCTGAGCGTGCCGCCGCCAGGCCATCTTTGACCTCATCTTCCATTTCCCGAAGCTTCCGTTATGCGTTACACGCCCACTTACGAGTGCCGATACACTTTCCAGCCCATGTAATTCCCCAGCGCCTCCTCCAAAATATCCGCTACGCCCGCTTGGGTCAGTGCCACATGATGCTCATAGCCGTTCTGCGTCAGGTGCTTCATCAAGCCATTCAAATCCGGCACGTCGCACACAGCCACGCCGCCGAAGGTGGGCAGTGGATCATCGGTGAACTTGCCTTCGCCCAGATAGCACTTGATGGTGCCGGTGCGGTCGTCTGTACTGACTTTGAGATACGTCATGGCGCTGGGACGAACACGCCCCTTGAGCGCGCCGAAGGACACGTCGGTTCCCAGGGTGGTCGCCAGGATGTCGAGGTTGGAAATCTCGGGCGGCTCCTGAAAAGCGCACGCGGGATAGTTGGAGCAATGCACGTTAATGCACTTGTTGGGCTCATTCTTATAGTTATTATTCCAATCCTGATACACGGGCGGCACGCCGCTGGCCTTGAGCAGCGCCAACATGCTGACCGCGCCCATCACATCGGTCTCGCAGGCGGAGGGCATGCCCTTTTCCCCCATCATGGACATGCACAGGCACATCGCGCAGCCATAGTTCGCCTCCACGCTGTCCCAGCATTGGATGGCGCTGGCGTCGCAGTGATGATCCCGCATCCAGTTCTCGATGGCGATGCACAGCTTGGCCTGTTTGACAATCTTCGCCTCGTCGATGCCGTCAGCCACTTTGCCATAGGCCTTGATTTCCGCCACCTTCTCCCCGATCAGCCGTTCATCGGTGATGGCCGCGATATCCGCCATGATCTCGCTGAAATCCTCGGTCTCCACGGTGATGCCCGCCTGCTGGAGCAGCTTTTCGCTGTAGCGGACGGTGCGGAAGGGCATGACCCGCGCGCCGATCTGCGCAATGCGGGCAGTGCGCATCGCCTTCACCACGGCGCATACCTTGGCGAATTTGTCCACGTCTGCTTTGAACTCGGGGCCATCCACCGGGCAGGTGTGGCGGGTGGTGAGGCTATACTTGATACCGTATTGATACAGGTTGTTGCACAGGCTCAGCTTTCCGCAGAACGCATCCCTCCGGTTCTCCAACTGGAGCTTGTCGAAATCGTCATCGCAGGCCTGGATCAGAATCGGCACATCGCACTTGCTCCACTTGATGGCGTCCGCAATGCCGGTTTCCTCGCCGAAATTGGGCAGGCAGATGATGATGCCGTCGATCTGATCCGCATGATCGCGAAACAGCTTGGCGCACTTCTGCGCTTCTTCATAGGTCATGGTCTCCCCCATGAAGGTATCCTCCGTGGAGAGGGTAATCACTTCATGACCCCAATCTTTCAGGCTTTTCAGCAGTTGCTCTCGCGCCTCGAGCACCAGATGATCAGGAAAAAAGCTTCGGTTGCTGATCAGTACGCCAAAGGTTGCCATATCCAACAACTCCTCTTCTATGATGCTGTGCATTCAGTATCCAAAGGCCGCTACCGGCAGCGATTCACCGCCGATTTCCAGCCTTCCAGTGCATTTTGTCGCCAGGCATCGTCGCGGCACGGCGCATATCGGGCACCCGCGCCGCGCAGCACGCTCTCGATGTCCCGATACAGCCCCACGGCGATGCCCGCCATATACCCTGCGCCCAGCGCGCTGAGCTCACTTGCGGCAGCGCACTGCACAGGGCAATCCAGCAGATCGGCCTGCACCTGCATCAGCAGCGTATTGCGCGTGGGCCCGCCATCCACCCGAAGCTCCGTAAGGCGGCTTCCCGTATCGCTTTCCATCGCACGGATAATGTCCGCGTCCTGGTAGGCCATGCTTTCCAGCGCGGCCCGCACAATGTGTGCCCGGGTGGTGCCCCGGTTCATCCCGCACAGCAGCGCGCGGGCATGCCCATCACTGTAGGGCGCGCCCAGGCCGGAGAAAGCGGGCACCAGGTATACCCCCTGCGTGTCCGGCACGGCGGCCGCGATCCGCTCCACCTCCGCCACATCGGCAACCATGCCAGCCTCATCCCGTAGCCAGCACAGCGTATCACCCGAGCAGGTGACATTGCCCTCCAACACGTAGCACGTTTCCCCCTGAAAGGCGTAGCCCACCGAGGTGGACAAGCCACACCCAGAGAGCGCCGCCTCCTTGCCGATGTGCATCATCACAGAAGAGCCGGTGCCATACGTGGCCTTGGCCATGCCTCTCTGATGACAGCCCTGGCCGAACAGCGCGGCATGGCTGTCC
Organism: Eubacteriales bacterium; assembly: GCA_031554855.1. GTDB lineage: Bacteria > Bacillota > Clostridia > Christensenellales > Aristaeellaceae > JAVBUY01. The sequence continues at coordinate 5,043 of JAVBUY010000007.1, read as the reverse complement.
CCCATCACACCGGTGATGGTGAGCCGGGGCAGGCCTTCCGCCTCCACGATGCCAAAATCGCCGTCTGACGCCGCAATGCCCGGCAGACACCGCATCGGAATACCAAACAGATCGCACAGGCTTTGATCCCAGGCAAGCGTCCGCAAATCCATCAGCTGGGTACGGCTGGCGTTGCTCACGTCCGTTTGAAACACCTTTCCGTTGGTCAGCCGATAGACCAGATAGCTGTCCACTGTGCCAATGCACAGGCTGCCCTCGTGCGCTTTTGCCCGTATATCCGGATGTTCCCGCAGAACGCTGGCCGCCTTGGCCGCAGGAAAGTAAGCCGACAGCGTCAGCCCGGTTTTTGCCCGCACATCCTCGCCATGTTCGGCCAGTTCCTTGCACAGCGCCTCTGCGCGCACGTCCTGCCACACCACGGCATGGCAAATGGGTCGCCCGGTTTGGCGGTCCCACAGCACCGTGGTTTCCCGCTGATTGGTGATGGCCAGAGCGACCAACTCTCCCACGCCGTCAGCAACCTCCGCGATGCCTTCGCGCACGTTTTGCCAGATTTCTTCCGCGTCATGCTCCACATGGCCGGGCAGGGGATAAAACTGCTGATGATTCTTGGAAAACCGGCGAACGATTTCTCCTTTTTCGTCCAGGAGAAATACTTTGCTGGCCGAGGTACTCTGGTCGATCACAATCAAATGCCTTGCGCTCATCTGCCCATCGCCTCCAGCACAGCGGTTGCGATGCCCTCGCCGGTCAGGCCATAGTGCGCAAACACCTCCGACGAGGTACCGCTATACAGCGTCTCGTCCGGCAGGCCCAGAATGCGCATGCGCGTGGGCTTGCGCTCGGCCAGCACCTCGGCCACCGCCCCGCCCAGCCCGCCGTGCACATGATGCTCCTCCACCGTGACCACCAAGCCGGTTTCCGCGGCCTCCAGCACAGCCGCCACGTCGAGTGGGCGAATTGTGTGCATGTCATACACCGACACATGCACACCCTTTTCCCGCAAACATTTGGCGGCCTCCAGCGCGTAATACACCATCTCTCCGCAAGCGATGAGGGCAGCATCCTGCCCGGATGCCAGCCGGTTGGCCTTGCCCGGTGTGAACGGGGCATCCTCCTCGTACACCGTGGGCACCGCGCCGCGCCCCATGCGCACATACGCCGGTTCGCCGGAGCGTGCCAGGTAGTCGGTCAGCTTCACCATTTGCGCACCGTCCGCAGGCAGGAAGATCTCGATGCCCGGGATGGCCCGCATCAGCGCGATATCCTGCGTAGCATGGTGGGTGGCGCCCAGCGCGCCATAGCTCACCCCGCCGGATACCCCGATAATCTTCACATTCATATGTGAGTAAGCGACGTCCACCTTCACCTGCTCGGCGGATCGCAGGGAGTAGAAGCAGGCAGGGCCGCACACGAATGGTTTCAGTCCCGCGTTGGCCAGCCCCGCCGAAATGCCGATGGCATCCTGCTCGGCAATGCCGCACTCCACAAACTGCTGCGGCAGCTCGCTGGCGAAGTCTCCCAGCGTGACCGAGCCCCGGCTGTCCGTGGCGACGGCGAAGAGGGGTTGATCCTCTCTGGCAAGCTCCAGCAGCCTGCGCGTAAAGGCCATGCGCACCGCTTCGGTCTTCATGCCCAGCTCACCCCTTCCACGCCCAGCGCCGCATACCCCTCGCGCACCTGTTCGGCGGTCGGGACCTTGTGGTGCCAATCCTTTTGGTTTTCCGCAAAGGGCAGACCCTTGGCCTTTACCGTGTGGCAGATCAGGCAATGCGGCTTGCCGTTCGCCTGTGCGCCGCGGAAATAGTCCAGCAGCGCCTCCGTGTCGTGCCCATCGACCTCCGTGACTTCCCAACCAAAGGACGCCCACTTGTCGTGGAAGTTCTCCAGCGCCATCACCTGCTCGGTGGATCCGCTGATTTGCAGGCCGTTGCGATCAATGATCGCAAATAGACTGTCCAGCTTGTAGTTCGCGCCCGCCATGGCGGCCTCCCACACGCTGCCCTCGCCCTGCTCGCCGTCCCCCATCACCACGAAGGTGCGATAGCTCTTTTGCAGCCGCTTGGCGGCCAGCGCCATGCCCACCCCAACGGGCAAGCCGTGACCCAGCGCACCGGTGCAAACCTCCACACCCGGCGTTTTGTTGTTGGGATGGCCAATCAGGCGGCTGCCCGCCTGGGAAAACTGCCGCAATTCCTCCTTGGGGAAAAAGCCCCTGTCTGCGAGGATCGCAAGGTATCCTTCCACGCTATGCCCCTTGCTGAGCAGAAAACGATCGCGATCCGCCCACAGCGGCTGTTCAGGCCGGACACGCAGCACCTCGTAATACAGCACACTCAAAATATCCAGGACGGACAGTGCGCCGCCCGTATGCCCGGTGCCCGCCCGATGAATCATGGTGATGGCATCCGCCCGGCGCGCATTGGCCAGCATGGCGATCTGCTGTGCATCCATGTTCATTCCTCCTTTGCTCTTTCTTGCGCGCCCATCCAGCGCGGATTGACACCGGTTTTTTACTTCACCTGCGAAATCAAGGCCGCTTTCTTCTGCAAGTCCTTCTGCACCAAGTCGATCACCACCGCGATGATGATCACTACGCCCTTGATGACCATCTGCCAGAAGGTAGAAACGCCCATCATGATCATGCCGTCATTGAGGACAGTGATCACCAGCACACCGATGATCGTGCCGCCGATGGTGCCCACGCCGCCGGACATACTGGTGCCGCCCAGCACCACCGAGGCAATCGCGTTCATTTCCCAGCCGTTGCCGGTATCCGGATGGGCCGCCCTTAGCTCACTGGATTTTATGATGCCACACATGGCCGCGCACAGGGCCGCGAACATATACACAAACAGTTTCACTCTGGTGGTTTTGATGCCGGAAAGCACCGCCGCGCGCTCGTTTCCGCCCACCGCGTAGATCTGGTTCCCCAGCGGCGTCTTTTGCATCACGAAGGTCGAAATCGCAGCCATCACCAGAAAAATGATGATCGCGTAAGGGATGCCCCACAGCGTACCCGAACCAATCAAATCAAAGCCCAGGTTGCCAAACTGCGCGTTACCAAACAGGTTGGGGAAAGTCGCGCCGCCGGAGCGCAGCATCGCAAAGCCACGGCAGACATACATCGCGCCCAGCGTGGCGATGAAGGCCGGTACTTTCACCTGCGCAATCAGCAAACCGGAGCAGAGGCCGATCAACACCGCCATCAGGCATACAATCACCAAAATGAGCGGCACATTGGGATAAATGGTGCCGCTGATAAACGGCAGCCGGATGCCCTGCACCATCATGCCGCCCGCGATCATGCCCGACAGACCCACCACCGCGCCTACGCTCAGGTCGATCCCGCCGGTGATAATCACCATCGTCATGCCCAAGGCCAGCAACCCATAGATCGACGCGTGCTTGATCAGCAGCAGGAGGGACGACCACTCCATAAAATTGGGCGCGCTAAACGCAAAATAGATCAGCAAAATCGCCAGGGCAATGAAGGTGCGCCCCCGCAGCAGCAGCATGCCCAGGGAGGCTTTTCCTTTTGCCGGTTTCGTCTGGGTCATTGTCGTTCTCCCCCTTTTGTTGTTCCGGCTCTTCCCGTGTGCAGCGCGGCGGCAGAGGCTTTGACCAGCGCGTCTTCCGTGATGGCGTCGCCGCTCAAGTCAGCGGTCAGCTTGCCGTTGCTCATCACCAGCACCCGGTCGCATACCGACACGATTTCCTTCAGCTCGCTGCCCACGAACACCACGCCCATGCCTTCCGCTGCGAATCGACGCATCAGGCAGAAGATGTCGGTCTTTGCGCCCACGTCAATGCCTCTGGAGGGCTCATCCATCATGAAGATCTTGGCCTTGGCCATCACGCACTTACCGATAACCACCTTTTGCTGGTTGCCGCCGGACAGGCTGGTGATCAGGTGTTTCACATCCGCCACCTTCACCTGCATTTCCTTCACCATGTCGTCCACTTCAACCCTGCACTGATTCTTATTGATGATTCCATTTTTCGTAAAGCGCGGGATGCTGGTCAGCGACAGATTTTGCGCGATGGACATGGTCTGCACCAGGCCATCCTTCTGCCGATCCTCCGGCACCAGCACCATGCCGCGGGCGATTTGCTCGCTGACATTTGGCTTGGCTACCCGCTCGCCATCCACCACCAGCGCGCCGGTGGACTCGGCATGCAGGCCCATCATGCTCTCCACCAGCTCGGTGCGGCCCGCGCCCATCAGCCCATAGATGCCCAGCACTTCGCCCTTGTGCAGCGTAAAGCTGACATGATCCACCGTGTATCCGCCCCCAAGGCGCGGCAGGCAATAGTTCTCCACCTTCAGCAGTTCCGTCGGCTCGCCGAGGAAAGGCGGTTTCTCAATGGTCAGCGCAGAATGCCCGACCATCTTTTCCACGATCCAGCTAATATCAATGTCCCGCACCTGCGCATCCGCCACCCGGTAGCCGTCGCGCAGGATGGTGACCACATCGCCAATGCGAATGATTTCCTCGAGCCGGTGGGAAATATAGATAATGGCAATGCCCTGATTTTTCAAATCCTCAATCAGTTTAAAGAGCACCTCGACCTCCGCGTTGGACAAAGAGGAGGTCGGCTCATCCATGATCAGCACTTTCAGTTCCTGTTGCAGCATGGTTTTCGCGATTTCCACCACCTGCTGTTGCCCCACGCGCAAGTTGCGCATCATTTCCCCGGGGTCAATGTCCTGCTGTAAGCGCGACAGTACTTCCCGGGCGTGCTTGGCTTGGGTTTTGCGATCCACCACGCCCATCCGGCTGATTTCCTTGCCCGCGAACATGTTGTCCGCAACACGCATTTCCCGGAACATGTTGAGCTCCTGGTGGATGATCCCCACGCCATGCGCGCTGGCTTCCCGCGTGTCCTGGAAGCGAACGGTTTCCCCTTCCAGCGAGATGGCACCCTCGGTGGGCTTTTCGATACCGGCCAGAATCTTCATCAGCGTGCTTTTCCCCGCGCCGTTCTCGCCGATAAGCACATTGACTTTGCCTGGATACACATCAAAGTCAACGTTCTTCA
>JAVBUY010000013.1:0-9600 GCA_031554855.1 Eubacteriales bacterium | reverse complement strand
TGCGCAGGTGTGCCATGTTGATGCCGCCAAGGGCATGATGCAATGGGCGCGCGAGACCCGCGAGCTGTGCCGCGTGCCCGAGGATCGCACGCGCTGGATCAGTGATGACGCGCTCAAGTTCGTGCAGCGCGAGGCCAGGCGAGGCAACCTGTACGACGGCATCCTGATGGACCCGCCATCCTATGGGCGCGGGCCGGGCGGCGAGGTGTGGAAGCTGGAAAACGAGCTCTACGGCCTGGTCGATGCCTGCGCGCAGGCGCTGAGCGAGCAGCCGCTGTTCTTCCTGATCAATAGCTACACCACCGGCCTGTCGCCGTCGGTGCTGCGCAATATGCTGGAGTACGTGGTGGTGCCGCGCTTTGGCGGGCGGGCGATGGCTGACGAGGTCGGCCTGCCGGTGACTGCCGGAGGCGTGCTGCCCTGCGGCTCGTCGGGCAGGTGGCAGCGCGATGGCTGATGTGCTCTTTGAGGGGGTGCGCATCGTCTACAGCGACAACCATCTGCTGGTGGTCGTCAAGCCGCCCAATATGCCCACCCAGGCCGATGCCTCCGGCGATCTCGACCTGCTGACCTGCATGAAAACCTACGTCAAGCAGGCGTTCGGTAAGCCCGGCGCAGTCTACCTGGGGTTGGTGCACCGGCTGGATCGCCCGGTGGGCGGGCTGGTCGTGCTGGCGCGCACCTCCAAGGCCGCCGAGCGACTCAGCGCACAGGTGCGCGCGCGTACGCTGCACCGCGCATATGTGGCGGTGGCGCGCGGCGACGCGCCTGACGCGGCCGAACTGACCGACTGGCTGCGCAAGGACGAACGAACCAACACCGTATCGGTCGTACCCGAGGGCACTGCGGACGCCAAGCAAGCGCAGCTATCGCTGGTGTGTCCGGTGCGGCGCGAGGGGCTGTCGCTGCTCGAGGTGACGCTGCACACCGGCCGCTCGCATCAGATCCGCGTGCAGTGTGCGCATGCCGGCTTCCCGCTGTGGGGCGATGCGCGCTATGGCGCTGGCCAGCCCGGCCAGCAGATCGCGCTGTGGGGCGCGGAACTGGCGCTGGAGCACCCTACGCTGCACGAAGCGATGCGCTTTGTCTCGCCCCCGCCGGTGGACGCGTTCCCCTGGCACCTCTTCGCCGACACCCTGCCCAACCCATAAGGAGCATCCATGCGCAAAGCCTTCCTCAACATCGGCGGGTGCATGCTGGGCATGTATCTGGCCGCCACGCAATTGCCCGGGGTCAACTACAGCAATATCGCCACGGTGCTCACTGCGGGCGCGGTGCTGGGCGTGCTCTACCTGCTGGTGCGTCCGCTCATGAAGCTGGTCGCCGCGCCCCTGGCGCTGATCACCTTTGGTCTGGCCTATCTGGCGCTGGACGCGGTGCTGCTCATGTATGTCACCCGGCGCTATCCGGCGCTGTACATCCAGGATTTCCTCTGGGCTGCGCTGGCCGCGCTGGTGGTCAACCTCTGCCGCTGGGTGGTCGGGTGGTTTATCCCAAAATAGGCAAGCGAAAGCCCCTCGGGAGAGGGCGGTATGCATCGCGCATTCGAGCTGGGGATATTGGCTGCGCGTAAAACGCGTACATCCTCCACCCACTTTCCCCGAGAAAGGAAAACGCTAGCATCCTTCGATCCATCGTTTTCTCGCTGTAGCAAATGTAGTTCCAAAAGACGGCGCAGACTACCCATTCCCTAAAGCCAACATCTTCTAGAGTCAATCTGGAAAACAACATTGTAGCTCAACTGGTTTTTTCGCACATCCCCCCCCTCCAACACTTGCCGATAGGAGATGCGCATATGATCGACGCTTCGGTGCAGCCGCACCAACCGCTCCCGCTGATCGTCGGCGTCACCGGCCACCGTCATGTGCTGGCCGAAGCCGTACCGATCTTGGAGCAGGCGATTGCGGACTTTTTTCAGCAACTACAGGCTCGATACGCAAACTGCCCGATGATCGTGCTTTCGTCATTGGCCGATGGCGCGGATCGTCTGTGCGCACGCGCGGCGCTTGACACCGGGTGCGAACTGATTGTGCCTTTGCCCATGGCTGTCGAGCAGTATCGCCAGGACTTTGATCCTGCCTCCCAGCAAGAGTTCGACGCGCTGCTGGCCCGCGCCTCCGAGGTGTTTGTGGTGGATGCGCCTGATGCCTCGCGTGGCGCCTGCTATCGGGAGGCCGGTCTTACGATCGCGCGGCAAAGTCACCTGCTGCTGGCGCTGTGGGACGGCGTACCATACCTGTCGCCCGAGGGCGGCGGCACCTATGAAACCATCCAGTTCGCGCAACAGACGGCCTGCGTCGTATGCGCCGTCCCCACGCCGCGTCCTGCCGCGCCGGATGTGCAGCCACCGGCACACATCGATGTCCCGGCGAACGCCTCCTGGGCTTGGATGGACGCCTATAACCACGATGTGGCGCGCAATCGATCCGTGATAGAGCAGCAAGCCGCTTCGAACGCGCCCCACTATATCGGCGCGGAGGATGTGCGCCGTTTGCCCGCAGATACGGCGAAACTGCTGTGGGCTTCACTGCACGCCGATGCGTTGTCGGTGCGCTTTCGCGATGCGTCGCTGCGGGTACTGCGCGCACTGTCCACCTTTGGCTTGCTGCTCGTGCTCGCCTTCCTCCTGTATGACGAGCTGGAATCCGATGCGCTGCTGATCGTCTACGCGGGCATCCTGTCGTCGGCGGTTCTGGTATATGCGCTGTCCATGAAGCGCAAGCTGCACGCCAAGTATGTGCGCTACCGCACGTGGGCCGAGGCACTGCGCGTGCAGTTCTATTGGCGGACTGGCGGCGTCAGCGATGATGTGTGCGATCAGTACACCTTCACGCAGCAATCAGAGTTGGCATTTGTGCGATGCTTCCTGCGTGCGATGGATGGCGGAAAACCCGCCCCCGTGCAGACCGATTGCCAGTCCGAAGGACTGTGCCGCTACTGGGCGCAAGAACAGCAGGACTATCACAGCGCCTCAGAAACCCGCAAGGTTGCCCAATACCGCACCAACCAGCGCGCGACACGCTTGTTCTTTGCGCTGTCCATTCTGCTGTTCCTCGTGGTGTGTGCGGGCGAGGCTTTCTGGAAGCCCGCGCTGGAAACCGTGCTGCCACTGTCGCGCCTGCGCAGCGCCTTGCTCCCGCACGGTGGGCAGGAGATTCTCTGGCGCAACATCGCGAAAATCGCGTTGGGGATCATATCGGCCGCCACGGCGTTCCTGGCAAACTACTACGGCAACCTGGCGCTGCCCAAGCAGATTCTAGATAACCAGCGCATGCGCGCACTGTTCGCCGCCACGCCGCTGGAGCAGAAAACCGGCGCACAGTTCCAGGACGCGCTGCGTCTGCTGGGCCGCGAGTCGCTGATCGAAAGCGCGAGCTGGTATATCGCCCAGCGCGAGCTGTCACCGGGGCTGAAGATTGGCTGAACCGCATACCGGCAATGCCCGGACAAAAGAGAGGCTGCACATACCGTGCAGCCTCTTTTGCTGACCCGTTCGCGTTTACTCCACGCGCACCACTTTCAGCCCCACCATTTTCACCAGCTTGAACAAGTTCTGACCCGCGTCGCGGTCCTTCTGCTTGTCCTCCTTGCTCAGATCACACCACGGCACCATGGCCGGATGCCATTTCTTTTTATCATCGCGCACCGGCGCGTATGTCCAGCCTGCGTGTTCTTTGCCGGCCATCCAGTCCGCGTGCTCTAACTGCGCATAGCGCTCCAGCTCCTCGCCGGTAAACGCCTCTACCGCGGGGCACTCGTCATCGGCCGATACGATGCCGAACCCCAACTGCGCCAGTTTCTTGCCGATATTGCGTGCCTGGTGCAGATTCGCGTAGCGGATGGAGTCCTCCAGGTCCTCGTACCGCTCGGCCACAAAGATGGCCTGCCCGCGCGCCTTGGCGGTGCGCACATAGTCCTCATGAATGACTCGCGCCAGCGCTTCGAGATTGGCCCACATTGGTCGGGGCACCAGCACATCGCCGCGCGCCTGCACAAAGACCTCGTCCAGCGTTTCGCAGCGGATGGTAAACCGATCTGGGAAGAGCTGATCGACCCACAGGAGCGAGGTAAACAGCTTCTTTTTTTCGCGGGCAAAATCCCTGGGCATCACGCCGCGCTCGGTCAGATACGTGATGCGGAACGACCGCTCGTCCACGCGCAGGTTGGCTTGCGCGGCCTGGGCGCGCTTCTTGTCCTCGATGCCAAAGGCGGCGCGGTTCCACTCCTGCAGCTCGTCGCACAGGATCAGCAGAAATGCGATCGGGTTTTGCTCCGCCGCCAGCGGCCCTTTGCCAAATGATTTCTGTATCACATTGCGGTAGTAGTTGTGCAGCATGATCGCGCTGGCGCTGTCCACCACCGAATGATAGAAGAACAACGAATCCATCCGCGACTGCTGGATGAGGTATCCATACCACTTGAGCACAATGATCGCGCTATAAAATCCGTGATCCACAAACCCATAGCGCGCCATGTCCTGCATGAAGGTATCCAGCTTGTTCTTGATCTGCTCCAGCGGGATATCCAGGGTCAAATGGATCCGATGCGCGATGAGGTCGATGGGCTGCAACAGGTCGATGTACACGCTGCCCTCATTGCGCTGATAAAAATCAGCAATAAAATCGCGCTTGGGCAGCACCTCGGCGATTGAGTTGAGGCGGCGGAAGTTCTCGAATTCCAGATGCGCCTTGATTTTTCCCTTTGTGTCGTCGTGATCCGCTGCGGTGGCAAAGGAGATAAACTTGAGGATCTGCTTGGTGATGATCTCTACCGGATAGCCGACGTCGTGGAACAGCGACGCCACGCCCCAACGAAAGAAGAATTCCTCGTGCGCGGTCGCATAGTTGGAAGGATAGCGCACAGGGTCCATATTGGCATCGGCAAATGCGCGGCGATACGCGGTGTTCTGCGCATAGATGCACAGGCCGAGTATGAACACATTCACTGAGTGGATGTAGTGATCACGCTGGCGGTCGATCAGCGTCGCCGCCCGCTCCTCATACGCGCTGAGCACATCGAGCAGATCCACGAACGGGTTGGTGTCCCCCGCCAGCACGATGCGATAGCTATCAAAGAAGCATTGGAACACGTCGAAAGCGTTGTCCTTGGTTTCGTCCGCCAAAAAAGTCAGAATCGCCTGCTTGAGCATGCACTTATGGTCGGTATGCAGGCGCAGGTCATCCTGCATCTCCAGCATGTCGAAGAAGCGATCGAGATAGGTGACCACCGAATTTTTTTGCATAGGTGCTCCTTCCGCGGCGCGCGCCGACCGTTTGCGGATTTTTCTTCCATTATAGCCTCTTGCCAAAATCCTGGCAAGTCCCCCTTCTGCTGTGCCTATCCCGCTGAAATATGGTATAATTATCATATAGGAGGGGATACAATGGCCGATGACCGCATGGACGTACCCTCGGTGCGATATTCCGCATTTATTAGCTATCGCCACCTACAACCGGATATGGATATCGCCAAGGCGATCCAGCACCGCATCGAAACCTATGCGATTCCGCGCGCGATTGCGCAAAAGAGCGGGCAAAAACACTTTGGCCGCGTGTTTCGCGACCAGGACGAATTGCCACTCATGAGCGATCTGGGGGAGGGCATTCGCGAGGCGCTGCGCCGCAGTGATTGGCTGATCGTCATCTGCACGCCCGAGTTGCCGAATTCGCGCTGGTGCATGGCGGAAATTAATTATTTCATCGAGCTGGGCCGCCGCGATCGCATCCTGCCCATCCTGGTTTCCGGCGAGCCGGAGCAGAGCTTTCCAGACTGCCTTCGCTATGTGTATGACGAGCACGGCCAGCGCAAAGAGGTTGAGCCACTGGCCGCCGATGTGCGCGCCAAAGACACGCGATCGCGCAAAAAGCTGCTCAAAGCCGAGACGCTCCGTCTGATTGCGCCGATGCTGCACGTCGGCTATGACGATTTGCGCCGACGCGCGCGCGAGCGCACGATCCGTATCGCCGCGCTGACCTCAATGGCCGCCGCGCTCATTCTGGCGGGGTTTGGTGCGTACGCGCTGTCGCAGTCGGCCATTATTTCGCGGCAGAACACACAGCTCACCCAGGCCAATGCCGACCTGGAGGGGCAAATCGAACAAACCGAGCAGCAGCGCGCACTGGCCGACAGCAACGCCGCGTGGGCGCGCCAGGAGCGCGACGAAGCGCTGAACAATCAATCCAAATATCTGGCCGGTCAGTCCGAGCAGCAGTTGGCGCTGGGTGCGCCGACCATCGCGCAATTGTTGGCGCTGGAGGCGCTGCCCGAGAACTTGGCCGCTGATCCGCTGTCCCGCCCGCTGACGCCCGAGGCGGCCAGCGCGCTGCGCACCGCGAACACCACCATCCACCAGGCCGACTACCTGCTGGTCGGCGCGGCGGATGCGGGCAAGTGGAACGAAAACTATGCGTATCTTCCGCAGGAGGATCTGTTTCTTGCCGGTGCGCGTACCCAAATGATCCAGCATCCGACCCCTGCTGGACAAGCAGCCTGCACCCAGCTGCAACGCGCGCTCGAGTTCGGTCCATACAGCTACGACGCGGCGCAGCGCCTGTTGGTCATGGTATCCTCCGAGAGCGCGGACGCGGTCGCGCTGGTGCAGGACTTTGCCGACAGCAGCCAGCGCACCGTTCCTCTGCCATGCAAATCGTATGATATCACAGATCTACAGCTCATTCCGCATAGCAAGCGACTGATCGTGGGCAACTTCACCTCCATAGAGAGTTTCTTCCGCGTGATCGACCTGGACACCGGCGCGTGCGTGTTCAGCGCCGATGGCGAAGCGTACATGCGCGATATCCGCCATGCGGACAACAGCGCGATCACCGATATCGGTTTCGACAACTTCGCCTTGCACCCGGATGGGCAAAGCATGGTGCTGCTCCCCTTTGGCAAAACGACCTATTGGACGGCAGAGAACCCGGTTTTTCCGGTCTTTGTGCTGGACACCGCCACCTTCGCGCTACAACAAACGCTGCTGAGCACGCCCGGGCGGCGCTACGAATCCGCGCAGTTCAGCCCAGACGGCTCACTGCTGGCGCTGCTGGGCACCGACGCGGTCATCGACCTGCGCCGTACCGATGATTGGTCGCTGATTGCGTCGATCGGTCAGGCTGTGCCGCACGATGGGTACCGGGTGAGCTGCCAGTTCACGCCGGATGGCCGCTTCTTGGTGGTGGCCAACCCCACCGACCATCTGGCGGTCTACAGCACGGCGGACGGCGCGCCGGTATCCACCGACATCAAGGCGGCCTATCGCTTTGTGGATGTGATCGACGACTGCACGCTGGTGTACCTGGAAAGCGCCGAAACCGACATCGTCCACTTCTACAATATCGGCACACGGTTCGCTTCCTTTGTGCGCGTGCCCGGCGGCCTGATGGGCATCAGTGGCGCGCAGCAGATTTTTCGCGTGCAGCCCGTGGAGATGTCGCCTGATGGCATGATGACCTACAACCGCGAGGGCAGGTACCAGTTCTGGCGCAGGGTGCCCGCATGGGGCACGATGCGCACATTCGCCCCTGCCAACCAATATGGCCCGATCGCATACCGCCCCGACGGCAAGGTGTTTGCCTCCGCCAACAAGGCCAGCAATGCCACCACGGTGTATGACGCCGACACGCTCGATCCGCTGCTGCATCTGGGCGAGGACAGCCGCGCTTACAATCTGTACTGGTCACCGGACGGCGCGCAACTGTTGATCTCCCGGCAAAATACAGACGGCATCCGGCACAAATTAGCGCTCTATGACGCCGCAACCGGCAAGGAGCTGTGCGCCCTTTCGGAGGTATATGCCGGTCAGCTAGGCGACCTCCAGTTTGTGGTATCGCCCGACTGGCGATACTTCCTGCTGGGCGGTGGCAGTGCGCAAAGCGGCGTGTACGAGCTGGCCACCATGCGGCTGCTGTATTCGCTGGATTCGCTACTGCCGACCATCGCGCCAACGCGCAATCCCCCGTTGTTCTTCAATGAGCCAATCGCGGCGTTCCTCGGCGATGGGTCTCGCGTCGCTATCGATGTATACGATACGCTGGTCGTGCTGGATACCGCGTCCGGCGCGGTGCTCAACAGCATCCCCTTTGACAGTATTTTCGCGCTGGCGGCTTCGCCGGATCAAACGATGCTGCTGGTATCGGGCGCACACGACAATGGCATCTCCCCGGACACCTATTTCACCTCCGCGCTGGACGTCGCTACCCTCGCGCCACTCTGGACCACCGACGCATACGGCGAGAACGCGTGCTGGAGCGGCGATGGCAAGCGCATCGCGCTGGGCGGCGGCGACGACGACCGGCTGTACCTGACCGTAGACGACGCCACCGTGGTGGACGCTGCCACCGGTCAAACCCTCGCCACGTTCCAATTGGGCGCGCCGTCGCTGAACCACGACGGCACGCTGATTTGCGGTCAAATGGATGCGCGCGATTCCTTCCAATCGAAGTACGACGGCACCGGACGCGGTGCGGTGTATGAGGTGGCCAACGGCCAGCGATTGATCACGCTGCCGGAGGCCGGTATCTTCCGCCCAAATGAGAACGAGGTGCTTATGCGCGGCGGCGTGTGGCGGCTGCTGCCCCTGGCCGATGAGATGCAGGTGGCGCGCGATATGCTGATGGATCGCGCGCTGACCGACCAGGAAAAACGCCAATTCTTCCTGCAATAGCCGCCAGCAAAAGCGCGCGTTGACACGACTTTGCGATGGTGCTATGCTACTTTTATCCATAATAATTTCCACATTGCAGTAGGAGGAAACCCATGAAAATCGTGATACTGGATGGCTACACCGAGAACCCTGGCGACCTGAGCTGGGCGGGATTTGAGGCGCTGGGGGATGTGACGGTGTATGACCGCACGCCCGCCGATCAGATCGTGCCGCGCATCGGCGATGCCGAGATCGTTATCACCAACAAGACGCCGATCACCGACGCGATCCTGTCGGCCTGCCCGCAGGTGCAGTACATCGGCGTGCTGGCCACCGGCTACAACGTGGTGGACACCGCCGCCGCCAAGAGCCGGAATATCCCGGTATGCAACATCCCCACCTACGGTACCACCGCGGTTGCGCAGTATGTGTTCGCGCTGCTGCTGGAGATCTGCCACCACGTCGCGCACCACGCCGCCGAGGTGCAGAAGGGCCGCTGGCAAAAGGCCGAAGATTTCTGCTTCTGGGATTATCCGCTGATCGAGCTGGCAGGCAAGACCATGGGCATCATCGGCTTTGGCCGCATCGGCTATGCCACCGCCCAGATCGCCAATGCGTTTGGTATGCAGGTGCTGGCGTACGACGAGTACCCGAACAAGAGCCTGGAGGGCGAGCACATCCGCCTGACCACGCTGGACGAGGTGCTGGAACAGTCCGACGTGATCTCGCTGCATTGCCCGCTGTTTCCCAGCACGCAGGGCATCATCCATCAGGGCACGCTGGCCAAGATGAAGGATGGCGTGATCCTGATCAATACGTCGCGCGGGCCGCTGATCGTCGAGGCCGACCTGGCGGCGGCGCTGAAGAGCGGCAAGGTATTCGCCGCGGCGGTGGACGTGGTGTCGGCCGAGCCGATCGCCAGCGACAACCCGCTGCTCGGCCTGGACAACTGCCTGATC
>JAVBUY010000066.1:0-4391 GCA_031554855.1 Eubacteriales bacterium | reverse complement strand
ATATCCACACGGCGCATGGACGCCAGCCCCTGAGAAGAAAGCATAACAGCACCCATCCTTTCCCTGCTAAGATACCCAAATCTGGGCCCTGTTAACCATTTCGAGCATCTCCAGACGGCTGCTGGCGCACAAAGCTTTGCGGGCGTTCCATGCGCGACGACAATAAAAAAAGAGGCGCAATGCCTCTTTTCTCTTTGTCCAGAAGTCGCCAGTGTCCCAAAAGGTTCTATCGCTAGGTACACACGCGAGACACGAAGCCGTCTCGTGTCATACGACGACAAGTCGAGCGCTGGGTCTGCAATACGAAAGAGCCTTTTTCTACGGCCTGGGTTTACGCCTCTTTTTCTTTTTTCTTCGCGGTTACATCTTCCACGACGATAACCTGCTTGCCATCGTAGTAGCCGCAATGCTTGCACACGCGGTGGCTGAGCTTCATCTTCTGGCAGCGCGGGCATTTCACAATGCCGGGCGCGGACAGCTTCCAATGCGTACGGCGCAGACGCCCGCGGCATTTGGATACTTTTCCCTTCGGAAGAGCCATGTTTACACCTCCTCGTCCTTGGTCAGCAAAGATGCCAATGCCGAAAAGGGATGCTTCGACGGCGCTTCCTTCTGGCATGCACATTGGGTTTGGTTGCGGTTGACGCCGCAGGTCGGGCAGATGCCCTGGCAAGAATCGCTGCACAGGATGCGCATGGGCATCGCCAGCAGGATCGCGCCGAGCACCGCGTCGTCCAGCGACAGCGTGTGCCCTTCAAAGGTGAACAGATCGGGATCATCCGGATCAGGCGCGCGCATAAAGCAGGCGTCTAGCCTGGCTTTCTCCGTGCGCTCGGCCGGTTCCAGGCAGTCGGCGCAGGGCAGCGACATCGTCGCGGTGACCTCGGCGCGCACCCAGGCGGTGTCGGCAAGCGCGGCAACCGTACCGCAAACCTGCACCGGCCCAACAAAATGCAGCGTGTCGCCGTTCCACTCGGTGGGCTTCATTGGCTCGGCCAGCGAGAAGTGAATGTCCTCCCCGGGGGCACCTAACGCCTTGGCGATATCCAGCTGCATCCGTCTCACCTCAAAAAATGACCGTTTCTTATTATAGGTGAGCAAACAGCTTGTGTCAAGCGTTATTCCTGGAAATTACTTGCCCGCGACAATCGCTCGGGTGTCGCGCGCGATGGCCAGTTCTTCGTCGGTAGGTACGACCAGGATTTTGACCGTGCTATCCGGCGTGGAGATGTCGCCCTCGGCGCCTTTGAAGTTCTTGCTGTGCTCCATTTTCGCGCCCAGGAACTCCAGGCCCTCGACGATGCGGGCACGCGCGAGGTGATCATTCTCGCCGATACCGGCGGTAAACACGATCGCGTCGATACCGCCCATCACAGCGGCGTACGCACCGATATACTTGCGCACGCGGTGATCAAACACCGACAGCGCGCGAATCGCATTGGGGTCGCCATTCGCGGCGGCGTCGGTCAGGTCGCGCATGTCGCTGGACAGACCGGACAGACCCATCACACCGGACTTCTTGTTCAGCACGTCCATCATCTGGCCGATGGTCAGGCCATCGCGATCCATGATGTACTGTACGATGGCCGGATCGATATCGCCCGAGCGCGTGCCCATCACCAGGCCCTCCAGCGGCGTCAGGCCCATCGAGGTGTCGATGGACTTGCCGCCCTTGACCGCCGACAGCGACGCGCCGTTGCCCAGGTGGCAGATCACGAGCTTGAGCTCCTCGGCGGGCTTGCCCAGGTACTCGGGCGTCTTTTGCGATACATAGCGGTGGCTGGTGCCGTGGAAGCCATACCGGCGCACTTGCAGGCGCGTATAGTAGTCGTAGGGCAGCGCGTAGAGATACGAATACTCCGGCATGGTCTGATGAAACGCGGTATCGAACACCGCGACCATCGGCGTATCGGGCATGACCGCCTGGCAGGCCTCGATGCCCATGATGTTGGCCGGATTGTGCAGCGGCGCTAGCGGCACATTGGCGCGGATCGCATCCATGACCGAGGCGTCGATTTGGACCGACTCGGAGAACTTCTCTCCACCATGCACCACACGATGGCCAACCGCGCCGATCTCGCTCATGTCCTGGATCGCGCCGTATTCTTTGTCGGTCAGCGCGCCCAGCACAGCCTTGATGGCGCCGACGTGATTGGGCATATCCTGCTCGACGGCTAGCGTCTTGCCGCCCGACTTGTGCGTCAGTTTGCTGCCCGGCAGACCGATGCGCTCTGCGATGCCCTTGGCCAGCACCTGCTCGCCCTGCATATCGATCAGCTGATACTTCAGCGACGAGGATCCCGCGTTGATCACCAGAACATTCATGATACTACTCCTTCTGCGTAACGCAGTTTATTGATGGAATTAGCCTTGCGCCTGCACCGCCGCGATGGCGACCACCGACACGATGTCGTCCACCGAGCAGCCACGCGACAGGTCGTTGACCGGCTTGGCCAGACCCTGGATGATCGGGCCGATAGCCTCGGCGCCCGCCAGACGCTGCACCAGCTTGTAGCCGATGTTGCCCGCCTGCAGATCGGGGAATACCAGCACGTTGGCCTCACCGGCCACCTTGCTGCCCGGGCTCTTGAGCTTGCCCACCGACTCCACCAGTGCGGCGTCGGCCTGCAACTCGCCGTCGATGTTCAGCTGCGGCGCATTGGCCTGCGCCAGTTGGGTGGCCTGCTGCACCTTGTCCACCAGCTCGTGCTTGGCCGAGCCCTTGGTCGAGAACGACAACATCGCGACCTTCGGATCCATGCCGACCAGCGCCTTGCCGGTCGCGGCGGAGGAAATGGCGATCGCCGCCAGCTCCTCTGCGGTCGGGTTGGGGATGACGGCGCAGTCGCCAAATACCATCACGCCGTCCTGGCCATATTGCTTGTTCGGGCACTCCATGATAAAGCAGGAGGAAACCACCTTGATGCCCGGGGCGGTCTTGACGATTTGCAGCGCGGGGCGCAGCACGTCGCCGGTGGTGTTGATGGCGCCAGCCACCATACCGTCGGCATCGCCGAGCTTGAGCATCATCGTGCCAAAGTACAATGTATTGGTGGTGATCAGCTTCTTGGCATCCTCGGGCGTCATGCCCTTTTCCTTGCGCAGCTCAAACAGGGTCTGGATGTACCCGGCGGTTTTGTCGCTGGTCGCCGGATCGGCGATGGTCACGCCGTCCAGCTTGACTTTCAGCTCCGCGGCCTTGGCGGCGATCGCATTGGCGTCGCCCACCAGAATGACCTCGGCAATGCCCTGCGCCACGACCTGCGCGGCGGCCTGGATAGTGCGCTCCTCGGTGCCTTCTGGCAGCACGACGCGCTTCTTGTTCGCCATCGCCTTGGCCTTGATCTGATCCATCACACCCATTTGCAAATCCTCCTCGACGTGTTACACTAAGCGTGCAAGATTGTAAAAAATTTAACTTATACATTATACAAGAATTTTTCGCTTTTGAAAAGCAAAAAAACGCTTTTCCTGCAAAAGCGTAGAAGGAGACCGAGCATGCGCACCTGCGGCGTCATTTGCGAATACAATCCCTTCCACAACGGGCACGCGCTGCACCTCGCCGAAGCGCGACGGATCAGCGGCGCGGACTTTGTTGTGTGCGCGATGAGCGGGCACTTTACCCAGCGCGGCACACCGGCGATCGCCGACACCTGGACGCGCGCGAAAATGGCGCTGATGAGCGGCGCGGATGTCGTGGTACAGCTGCCGACGATGTTTGCAGTGCGCCCCGCGCAGCAGTTTGCGATCGGCGGTGTGGCGCTGCTTGCCGCACTGGGCTGCGATGCACTGGCCTTTGGCGCGGAGCAGGCCGATCTGGCTGCCTTGCGGGCTGCCGCGTCGCGCCTCGCCGAAGAGGACGACGCGCAGCGCAACATGTTGCGCGACGGCCTAGCACAGGGATTGTCCCACCCACGGGCACGCGCCGCCGCACTGGGCAAGATGCCCGGCAGCGCGCTGGACATCGCGCAGCCCAACAACGCGCTGGCTCTCTCGTACCTCCAGGCGATTGCATCCTTACGGTTGCCCATCGAGCCGGTCGCCATTCCCCGCGCGGGCAGCGGCTATCACGACGCGCGGCTTGCCCCGCTGGCCTCGGCCACCGCGATCCGCGCCGCGATGGTTGGCGGGCAATGGGACGCGCTGCGCGAGGCAATGCCCGCAGTGGCTTATGCGCTGCTCTGCGAGGCGCACGAAAGCGGCCGCCTGCACACGCCCGGCGCGCTGGATACCGTACTGCTTGCCAAACTGCGCACCATGCCGCTCGACCGGATCGCCGCGCTGTGCGACGTGGCCGAGGGGCTGGAGCACCGCTTCGCCGATGCTGCGCGCAAGGCGGGCACACGTGACGACCTCATCGCGCGCGTAAAGAGCAAGCGCTACACCCATGC
>JAVBUY010000147.1:0-5222 GCA_031554855.1 Eubacteriales bacterium | reverse complement strand
TGCCTGTGGACGCGACGCCGACCCCGATCCCCACCGATATCGAGGTTACATCCACACCCGCGCCGACCGGCACGCCCGGCGTGCTGTATGTCGGCCAGGTGGTGCTACCCAATCAGGACGAGCGTGTGAACCTGCGCAGCGCGCCCAATACGAACAGCAACATCATCCTGCGCCTGACCGACGGCACGCGTGTCGATGTGCTGGCGGAGCAGGGCGACTGGTTGTCGGTGTACGTTGGCGAAACATATGGATACATCATGCGCACCTACATCGACCGCATTGATGGCGCGCAGATTGCCACGCCCAACCCTGGAAATCCATCCGTGCCGATGCCGACAGACGCGCCGCCGGTGACGGAAGCGCCGATCCCCGCGGCGCCGCCTGCCGATGGACAGCGGCTGGCGCTGGTCAATGTACCCAGTGGCCAAACGCTGAACCTTCGCAGCGGACCGAACACGACCTATCCCGTGCTGGCGCAGATCCCCAGCGGCATGGTGGTGAGCTATGCGCAGCAAACCGCCGGTTGGTGCTACGTGGTCTACAATACCTGGGAAGGGTATGTGATGACCAGCTACCTGACGACGATGGACGAGCCGCTACAGACTGCCGCGCCGATGATTCCTGCCCTGGATCCGATGGAGATACCGGAGGTGCAGCCCACCCCCAATGATTCGGAGCCCTCCGCGATGCAGACCGCGACCGTGGTTCTGCAATTCAGCAATAGTCGCCTGAACATGCGCACCGCGCAATCGACCAACGCGTCGGTGGTGACCACAATTCCGTACGGCGCAAGCGTGCAGGTGCTGCAATACGGCCCGACCTGGTGCGAAGTCATTTATCAGAACATGCGCGGATATGTGGCGACCGACTACCTGCGCTTTGACGGTGTGGCCAGTCCAGCCACCGTCGCGCCGACGCCGTTCGCGCCGCCCAGCGTGCCGGGCGATGCGAGTACCTTTGCGCTGTATGTGCACGTGGATGGCGTACTGAACCTGCGCTCAGGACCGGGCAGCCACAACAGCGTCATTACGACGCTGGCCAATGGCACGCAGCTAACCGCCTATGAGTATGTGGACGGATGGTACAAGGTGCGCTGGGGCGAAGGCTTTGGCTACGTGCTGGAGCGCTATGTGCTGTCCGACCCGAACAGCAGCGCGCCCGAAATGCAGCAATCGTCGCTGATGGCCAGCGAGGCGACGCCGTCGCCGCCACCGCAGATGGCCACCGAAGTGGTGATGCAGGACGCGACGCCGATGCCGCAGGAGGACAGCACGCCGGAGCCGCAATTTGAACCCGAAATGACACCGACGCCGATCAAGACGCCCAAACCCACCAAGGTACCCAGGGTGGATCCGGTCGATCCGAGCGACGTGATCAACCGCGGCAGCGTGCGCTCTGATAGCGGCGCCGATGCGCATGAACGGCCCAAGTCGGGCAGCGCGGTCATCGGCACGATTCCGCGCGGCGAGACAGTCGAAATCCTGGCCTATGAAGGTGCGAAAGGCAAATGGTGTCTGGTAGCCTATGATTCGATTCGCGGTTATGTGCGGCGAGAGGATCTGGAACAGGACAATATCATGGCGGCGGTGAATCCCGGCGGCGATGGCGGCGGACTGCCGATGTATGCGGATACCTCCTTTGGATCGGAGGTGCTGGGCACGATAAACGGCGACATGGTGCAGGTGCAGCATGTGCAGGATGAATGGGTGCTGATTCGCACCCTGTCCGGCAGGGAAGGCTATGTGGAGAGCAGCGGACTGACCATATGGTGGTAGCACAACAGACGAGGGGGGAGCACGCATGGAAGCGTTTCGCCGAGAGGATGAGCGGCTCGATAGCCTAGATCGTGGGGGTCTGTATATCCTGCAAAAACCGGAGGGGTTTCGCTTTGGTACCGACGCGGTGCTGCTGGCAGACTTTGCGAAGCCGCGCCCGCGCGAGCGCGTGATCGACCTGGGCGCCGGTAGCGGAATTTTGCCGTTGCTTATCGCCGCACGCGTGCCCGACGCGACCTTCCGCGCGGTGGAAATACAGCCCGACATGGCCGATATGGCGCGGCGCAGTGCGGTGATGAACGGGCTGGCGGAGCGCATCGCAGTGTACGCGATGGATCTGCGCAACGCGCCCAAGCTGCTGGGCTACGGCAGCGCCGATCTGGTGGTGTGCAATCCGCCCTATGGTAAGCGAGGCGCAGGGCTGATCAACCCCGATCCGGCCATCGCGCTGGCGCGGCACGAGTGCGACTGCTCACTGGACGAGATCGTCGGAGCGTCGGCGGCGCTGCTGCGCAACGGCGGCAGGCTGGCGATGGTATTTCCGGCGGCGCGGCTGCTGGAGCTGCTGGATGCCTATCGCGGCCAGCACATTCAGCCCAAGCGCGTCAGGCTGGTGCATGCCCGCTGTGCCGAGGCCCCCAAGCTGGCGCTGGTCGAAGGTGTGAAGCGCGCCCGTGCGGGCCTGCATTGGCTGCCGCCGCTGATATTGCGCGACGAGGATGGCCAGGAAACCGAGGAGCTGCGCAGAATCTACCATGAGGATGCGTAGCGTCAAAGCCGCGCGGGACGATCGCCGCGTCGCTGGCTGAGCATCGCCAGCAACAGGCAGAGCCCCGCGGGCAGCAGGTAGTATAGCGCATCGGTCAGAATGTAACATACCATGAGCCCTGCGGCGTATAGCGCATAGCGGCGCGTCTTGCGCGGGGCAAACACATGCAGACGCAGGGAAGCCCAAGAAAAGGGCTTCCTTTGCTTTTTGCCCAGTGCCACCAACTGCTGATCCGTGGCAGGGGATAATTTGCCCGCGATGGCCGACAGCGCGTCGCCGTCAACCAGGCGCACAGGCGGCTCGAGCGACTCGGCCAGCGCGATCGCCTCGGCATCGAAGCTGCCAATTGCGCACAGCACGCATCGCTGTGCCTCTGATTGAGCGAGCAGGGTGCGCTGCGCGGTCAGCACGTCGTTGGCGCTGGAGGCGTGGCGCGGGTGCGTTTGCAGGCATATGAGCAGCAGCGTCTGCCCCTGATAATCGGCCAACATGCCCGCCGAGCAGGCACGCAAGCCCTCCAGTGCATAGACCGATCCCAGCCAGGTGGCCGCTTGGCGCGCGGCGTCGGTTGGCGGACACAGCAGCAGTGCCTCCAGTGCGATCGAGCCGCCGATGCGCCGCCTCAGGGCACTCTCGCGCCGCATGAGCGCCTGCTTGCCACCCAGCGACAGCGTGTAGATCACCAGGATGCCCAGCGCGACACCCGCCATGATCGCGGGCACGAGCTGCCCCCACAGGCGGTAGAACCACAGGAAGCATACCAGTAGCACCAGCAGGCGCACGCCCAGCCGGTCCAGCGAAGCGCCCAGGCGCGATTTTTGTTCAAATGAGGCGAGCATGTAGCGCCTCCCTCTATGTGTAGTATGCATAGGGTGTGCGGTTTGGCGGCCAGATATGCGCTGCCCTCTTTCCCTTTTGGCGCGCATAAGGTATAATACAAGAAATCTCGCGAGGAGGGGTTTCGGTGACGGATCATCCCCGTATCGGCGTGCTGGGCGGAAGCTTTAATCCCATCCATAACGCGCACCTGGCCATCGGCCATGCGGCGATGCGGGCGCTGGACTTGCGCGAGGTGTTGTTTTTGCCCACAGGCAATCCGCCACACAAGCACAGCGGCTTGGCCGACAAGTTCGATCGGCTGCGCATGGTGGAGCTGGCGATGGCGGGGCAAGCAGGCTTTTTTGCCTGCGATATGGAGGTGCGCCGTGAAGGCGTGATCTATACCGTGGACACGCTGCACGCGATGCTGGCCGAACGGCCGGGCATCGAGATTTGGTACATCATCGGCGCGGACACGCTGCTGGAGCTGCACACTTGGCGCAACCCCGACGAGGTATTCACGCTGTGCGGGTTCATCGTATGCGCGAGGCCGGGCTGGAACGAGGAGGCGGTGCAGACGTGCGCCAGAGAGCTCCGCGCGCGTGGCGCGAATCTGCGCTTTGTGGACGCGCCCGAGATGGACATCTCCGCCACCATGATTCGCGCGTATGCGCGGCGCGGCGAGATACCCGAGGGGCTGGTGCCGCCGAAAGTGGCGCGCTACATTCGGGAGCACCGCCTGTATACGGACAGCCTGGATGGCGAGAGGCCGTCCTCGCCAAGCTAACAGGGGCGCTCGATGCCGAGCGCATTGCGCACACGCTGGCGGTCGAAACACTGGCGGCGGAGCTGGCGCGCCGGTTTGGCGCGGATGCGCAACAGGCGGCAGCGGCAGGGCTGCTGCACGCGCCGGTCGGGGCCTACCTGGCCAGGCGCGACTATGGCCTGTGCGATCTGGCGGCGCTGGACGCGATCCGCTGGCACACGACCGGCCGCGCGGACATGAGTATCCTAGAGCAAGTGATTTATCTGGCCGACATGATCGAGCCGGGGCGCAAGGATTTTGACGGCCTGCGGGCCATACGAGACGCCGCGCAACACAGCCTAGGCAAGGCGATGCGGTTATCGCTGCTGGATACGATCGCATATGTTAAAGAGGGGAACAAGGGGATTCACCCCGCGACGCTACAGGCGCTGCGGTGGTTTGAATCCGGCAGGGGATAGAGAAACGGAGGAATTGCCAATGATGGAGCCTAAGGAGATCGCGCTGTGCGCGGCAGTCGCGCTACAGGACAAGAAGGCGCAGGATGTATTGGTGCTGGAGATCGCGCAGCGGACAGTGATCGCCGATTACCTGGTGATCGGGTCGGGAAAGTCTGTGCCGCAGGTCAAGGCGATGCTCGAAAACGTGGATGAGAAACTGTCTAAGCAGGGCGTGTTTCCGCGCCGCAGTGAGGGCGCGGCCGAGGGCCGCTGGGCGGTGATGGATTACGGCGCGGTGCTCGTACATATTTTCCATGAACAGGAAAGAGAATACTACCAGCTCGAGCGGCTGTGGATGGACAACGACAACATCGTGCCGCTGCCTGAAAACCCCGCCGAAGCTTCAGTGTGATGTAAATACTTGGGCTGTAAATCAGCCCTTGTTTTTTCATCAGGATTGCTTGACAAGGGTGCCGCAATGTTGTATATTATAGTGCGTCGCTTGTGATGGGAAGTGCCATCGGGGTGTGGCGCAGCCTGGTAGCGTACGTGCTTTGGGAGCATGGGGCCAAGGGTTCAAATCCCTTCACCCCGACCATCTTCCCCTTCATCCGGCCCTGTGGTCAAGTGGTCAAGACACCGCCCTTTCACGGCGG
>JAVBUY010000067.1:0-5517 GCA_031554855.1 Eubacteriales bacterium | reverse complement strand
ATCTGCTCGGGCGTACCGCCAGTGTATTTCAGGAAGTCCTCCATGCGCAAGCCCTGGTAGGCCAGGCGCATCTCGAAGTCGCGCAGCATCGCGTCGATCTGCCGCTCGATCATCGGCTCGGGGATTTCCACCTCGGCATTGGCCACCGCCGCCTCGACCGCGGCATTCTCGAAGTGCTGAGCGGCATGCTCGGCGGCGTCCGCCTCCAGCTTTGCCCGGACATCGGCCTTATATGCAGCCAGCGTGTCAAATTCGGACACGTCGCGCGCAAAGTCGTCGTCCAGCTCCGGCAGTTCCTTCTGCTGGATGCCGTGCAGCTTCACGTGGAAATTGGCGTCCTTGCCCGCCAGAACCTCGGCGTGGTATTCCGTGGGAAAGGTGACCTTCAAGTCGCGCTCCTCGCCGATGCTCATGCCCACCATCTGCTCCTCAAAGCCAGGGATAAACTGGCCGGAACCAATGGTCAGCGACTGCTTTTCGGCGGTGCCGCCCGGGAAGGCGACCGCATCCACAGTGCCCAGGTAGTCCATCGACACGATGTCGCCATTCTTCACCGCGCGATTGTCCACATCGACCATGCGGCTCACTTTTTCGCGCGCCTCGTCGATTTTCTGCTGCACGGCGTCGTCGGTCACCGGATGCTCGTGCTTGGTGACTTTCAGGCCCTTATAATGGCCCAGCTTGACCTCGGGGCGCACATAGACCTCGGCGGTAAAGACCATCGGCTGACCGCCACCGATCTTCTCAATATCCACATCGGGACGCGACACCACGTCTAGCTTGTGCTCGGTGATGGCTTGCTCGTAGGCTTCGGGGAACACCGCGTCGAAAGCGTCGTCATAGAAGATGCCTTCGCCATACATGCTCTCAATCATTTTACGCGGCGCATGGCCCTTGCGGAAGCCCGGCACGTTCACACGGCCCTTGTTTTTCTGATAAGAGGCCTGCATGCCGCGCTCAAAGGTCTCGGCGTCGGCCTCGAAGCGAATTTTGACTTTGTTGTTGCCCAGGTTCTCGACTGTGCTGGTGATCATCCAATTTGTTCCTCCCGATTTGCATGGTCGCGTCCATATAGCTACAGGCGCACAGAATAGTATAGCATGCTTTCCCAATCATTTCAACCGATCAGCCGCTGAAAAGCAGCAAAACAATTCGCGCGCGATTGTGCGAATTGTCCCGAAATGGTATACTAGCGTATGCGGTCGTCGGTTTTTGATGCCTGACCGCGAAAGGAAGGCGCACCATGCAAAATTTTGCTACATTACTCGCCAAGCACATTGTGCAGTTTGATGGCGGTTTTGGCACCATGATCGCCCAGTCCAGCCATAGCGAGCCGTGCATGGAGATGCTGAACATCACCCATCCCGATGCGGTGCAGGCGGTGCACAGCGCCTATGTCGCAGCGGGCGCGCAGGTCGTCGAAACCCACTCGCTCGGTACCAACGCGCCGCAGCTCAAACGCCATGGGCTGGAAAACCGCGTGGCCGATCTGGCCGCCGCAGCGGTCAAGAACGCCAAGGCCGCCGCGCAAGGCAAGGCGCTGGTCGCATTCTCGGTGAGCACGCTGGGGCGCTTTCTCGCGCCGGTCGGTGAGACAACGCTGGACGAGGCCATCGAATACTTCCGCGAGCCGATGCGTGCCGCAGCCGAGGCCGGAGCGGATCTGTACATTATTGAGACCATGACCGACATCGCCGAGATGCGCGCCGCGATATTGGCCGCACAGCCGCTGTTGCTGCCGATCGTCGCGTCGTATACCTTCCAGGCCAATGGTCGCACGCTGACCGGCGGCACGCCCGCCTGCGCTGCCATCGCCGCCGAGGCGCTGGGCGTTACCGCGCTGGGCATCAACTGCTCCACCGGGCCGGAGGGCATGCGCGAACCGCTGGCCGACATGCGCGCAGCCTCGCGCCTGCCGATCATCATCCAGCCCAACGCCGGACTGCCCTGCACCGATGCTGACGGCCACACGCACTACGCGGTGGATGCCGACACGCTGGCCACCGCGATGGTTGGATTGGTCGAGGGTGGCGCGGCGGGCATCGGCGGCTGCTGCGGCACCACCCCCGCGCACATTGAGAAGATGCGCCCGCTCACCGAGGCACTTCCGCCGCTGCCGGTGTGCGACAGCGCGCCGATGGTCAGCTCCGGCCGGTTTGTGCTGCCGCTGGCCGAGGCCATCGAAAAGGCGCAGCCCTGTGCGCTGGACAACAGCGACATCTCCCCGCTCTACGACCTGGACGAGCCGGAGGCCGTGCTGCTCGACCTGACGAAGCTGTCGCCCGCCGACATCGACGAGGCGATCCCCGAGGCGCAGACCGCCTGCGCCGTGCCGATGATTCTGCGCGTGAAGGACGCGGCGTGCCTGGACGCGGCATTGCGCGCGTACGTGGGCCGCGCCGCCGTGGCCAATGTACCTGATGGCGGGCGAAAAGCAATGGAGAGCTATGGCGCGCTGGAAGCGTAAAGCATTCCAAAAGAAAGACCGCACAACGCGGTCTTTCTTTATTGCTTAGTTTTCCAGCAGCCCGCGTTCGCGCGGTTTTTCAAAATGCCTGAAAGATGTCGGCGAAACCGTTCCCTTGACATTGACATGACATGCTACAAGAAAGCAAATTTTACTGTTTCAATTGAAATCGCAAGCGGGATAAGTACCAAAAGAAACAAAATGATTGCTTCTTTTCCCGTTATATGGATAATCCCTTCCTTCTCAATTTTCTCCTTCACGTTGAGTTTTCTCCATATTTTATATATCTCACACCATAAAAGCAGAGATCCAGGGATCTTTATCAAAAGATCATATACTATAGCGCTATTAACGTCTATGCCCAAGATTCTATGCATGACGTTTATCAGAATGGCCTGTGTGAGCAAGATCAAAAACACTCGGATAATTGCTTTTTTGTGCTGCGCCATATGGCTTCACCTCATTACAAGCAAAATTCCTGCATGCATGGCATGACGACATAAGCACTATCATAGCATTACGCTACGCCGTGAGGCCAAGGTTTCAAAACAACAGAAAACTGTTTTACCGAGGACGCCCTGAAAGCGGCCTTTCATTGCTTAATCTTTCAGCAGCCCGCGCTCGCGCAGGATGCCGCCCAAGAGATCGTTGACCTCCTTGGCAGTCTCCGGCGACATCACCAGTGCCAGCGATTTCCCGTCCGTCAGGGCGATCTGCATCAGCGTCTGGCGCTGGAAAGACGCCCAATTGCGCTTGACGACGAACTGAATGGCACGAATGGCCGCATACGGGATGCGCTGCCTGACCGACAGCGAATCGTTGAACCAATCAATGTCCAGCGTGTCGGGCTCGAATATCAGACGGCGGCGGCGCGTAACCCACAGCACCACAAACGCGCACAGCGCCAGCGTCACGAAGATGCCGGTCAACATCTGCGAGTTGAAGCCCGATGAGATCCAGGCGTAGAGCGCGGTGGCGATAAACGCGGCTACCAAACCATACGACACCCAGCGCAGCATCGGATGGCGGCGGTAGTAATCGTAGGCCGGATATCCGTCGTGTTCATAGCGTCCCGACCAGGCAAAGTACTTGTCCATCAATCGTATTCCTCCATCTCGGTCAGCGTGCGCCAGGCGGCTAGCCGCATCTGCGCCACATAGCAGTCCATAAAATCCGGGTTTTCATTGAGCGGCGTATCCGTGCACCGCGAGGCAAACGCCTCGACGCGCATGCGCGCGTCCTCCCCTGACGCCAGCGCCAGCGCACCCCAACCGGCGGCATTGCCCACCGCACGCACTTTTTCCGGCGCGATGGTGGGCAGCAAACCGATGCGCATCGCACCCATGACGTCGATGTGCGCACCGAACGCGCCGCAGACGCACAGCGCGTCGAGCTGATCCATTGCAATGCCCGCGTGGCGCAACAGCAGCGTGATGCCCGCCGCCACCGCCGCCTTCGCCAGCTGCACCTGTCGCACATCCTGCGGCGTCAGCGACACCATGTCAGTCAACGCGTACGGCTGGTTGCCGCGCAGCATGCCTTCGGGCGTCAGGTCCCCCGCGCCCAGCAGCGCATCGATCGCCGACAGCACACCGCTGCCGCACAGGCCGGTCGCCTCACCGCCGCCAATCACCGAGCAATGGCAGCCCTCTTCATCCACGCGTACCGCGTCAATCGCACCCGCCAGCGCCGACATACCCTGCGCGATATGCGCGCCTTCTAATGCGGGTCCGGCAGCCGCCGCGCAGCAATACGCGGCCTCGCCATCGGAAAGGATCATCTCGGTATTGGTGCCAATATCGACCAGCAGCCGCCAGCCGCCCAGTTGATCCAGTCCGCAGGCCAGGCTGGCAGCCAGCGCGTCCGGCCCCACAAAGCCTGACACACAGGGCGGCACATAGACATCGACCGGCATGGACAACGTGAGATCCTGCGCCGGTCGATGCAGCGCGTCATGCGTCGCCGGTGTATAGGGCGAGCGCCCCAACTGCGCCACCGGGAGACCCAGCGCGGCGTGCGCCATCGCCGGATTGCCGACCAGCGCGATGCGTGCGATGTGTCGCGCCTCCACGCCGGACGCCGCCAGCAGCGCCTGCGCGAGCCGGTTCAGCGCGCCGGTGGCCAACACTTGCAGCGTCCGCGCGCCGTCGGCATGCTCCGCCGCATAGCCCACGCGTCCCATCACGTCCGCGGCGATGGCGCGCTGCGGATTGGCGCAACCGCCGGTATAGACGCGCGCGTCCTTGCCAGGATAGAGCAGTCCGACCGCCGTGGTCGTGCCCAGATCGAACGCCAGGCAAGGCGCATCGCCGCGCACCGGCTGCGGCCACTCCACCTGCTCGATCTGTATGCCAGTCACAAATGTCTGCGCCAGCTCCACGCTCACGTCGCGTTCGATGCGCGTCTGACATGCCAAGCGATCTTCGCCATCCACCTTTACGCGACATTTGCCGCAGGTGCCCCGTCCGCCGCAGTCCAGCGGCAACAGCACCCCCATCTCGCGCAGCGCGTCGGAAAGCAGCGCGCCATCCGCCAATATCCTGCGAATTTCGTTTCCCTGGCTGTCGCGACAAAGGATCTCCGGCATGCGCATTCCTCCACCTCGGATTTGTCCCATTCATGATACCGCATGCGTTTCGCGCTGGCAAGTGAAAATGCCGCCGCGCATGAACACACGGGTATGCGCGCACAATAGCCACACCCATTTGAGCGCGGCGAGGCCGCAAGGAGCGTGGACATGGAAGCATGGATTGCCTTTGCCGGATTGCTGTTGCTGATGATCCTGTCGGCCGTTCAGCGCAGACGCGTACCGCCCGCACAGGATGTCGCGCTGGAAGAAGAGGCCTTTTGCGCGCATTTACAGGCCGTTGCGGCGGCGCATCGTCCCCGCGGACGCGCCCGGCCGCATGGCGCGCGCCGCAGCGCCCATCGGCTGCATCGCGCGCTGTCCACGCTGACCGCCATACAGGGGTCCACCGCCGATCCGCACCCCGAGCTGCTGCCCGGCGCGGAGTGGCTGGCCGATAATGCGCGCACGCTCGAGGACATGG
>JAVBUY010000117.1:0-3013 GCA_031554855.1 Eubacteriales bacterium | reverse complement strand
TATCGAAGTCCTCGGTGCGCAGGTCGCTGTAGTGCCGACCGCTGTGCGCGGTAAAACGCAGCACGCAGTAGTCCGGATCGGTCACGCCCTTGGGGTAATACAGGCGGTCGCCTGCGCGCCAGATCGCCTGTTTGCTGTCCGCGTCCTCCAGCACCTCCATGGTGCCGGTGAGCATGACGCCTTCGTAATGCACCGCGCCCTTGTGGTAGAAGTAGATGCTGGCCTTTGGATTGGCACGAGATTGGTCCACGCGCCGCGACGAGGTGTTGGTGGAGAAGTAGAACACGCGCACGCCTTCGCGCTTGCGCGGCGGCAGCATGGCCTTGAGCTCGGGGAACCCCTGCGCGTCCACCGAGGCGATGAAGGCAACGTCGCGCTTTGCGATAAAGGCTTCGATTTTTTGCACATCGATCATGTTTCCAGTTCCTTTCATCTTGTGTAATCCTTGGGAATTTCTGAAATCAATTGAAAAAGTCACGATTGTGTAATAAAATTGTAACAAATACAGCGTCCATGAAAGGAAACCAACGATGCGCACAATGCGGACGTACAAAAGCTGCCGCGCGGCACTGGCCGCGCTGATCTGTGCCTTGCTGCTGCCGGTGGCCGTGATGGCCGAGACCGCCTATGTGACCGCCGACTACCTGATGCTGCGCAAGACCCCCGCCACCAACGGCGCGCCTATCACGCAGATTGCCCAGGGCAAAACGGTGGAGGTCAAGGAGCGCAAAGGTGATTGGGTGCTGGTGACCTACGCGAACCACAAGGGTTATGTTTTTGGCGAATACTTGGCGCAGACGCCATCCGCACAGCCGACAGCCAAGTCCACGGCCAAACCGACGGCCAAACCGACGGCCAAGCCCACGGCCAAACCGACGGCTAAACCGACGGCCAAGCCAACACCTAAGCCAACCGACACGCCGCAGGCGCAAGGCGCGCTGCGCCTGGGGGATACCGGCGAGGCGGTGCGCGCGCTGCAAAAGCAGCTAACGAAATGTGGCTATGCGGTGACGGTGGACGGCGTGTTTGGCACGAGCACCGCGTCGGCGGTGATCGCACTGCAAAAGGAAAATGGCCTGGCCGCCGATGGCATCGTGGGCGCGCGCACGCAGCAGGCGCTGGACAAGGGGAAGAGCGCACAGCCCGCCAAGCCTAAACAGCAACAGGTGGAAAAGCTGGATTGGTGGCAGGGCGGCTCGGAGGCCTTTCCGGTGCGCAGCCACGCAGTGGTGGTCGATGTGCGCAGCGGCATCCGTTTCAACGTGCGCCGCTGGGGCGGCGTGAATCATGCCGACAGCGAGCCGTTGACGCAGGACGATACCGACGCGATGAAGCGCGCGTATAACGGCGCGTGGAGCTGGGATCGGCGGCCGGTGTGGGTGATCGTGAATGGGCGTGTGCTGGCCGCCTCAATGAACGGCATGCCGCACGGTGGCAGCAGCCTAAAGGATAACGGATTCGACGGGCACTTCTGCATTCACTTCCTGAACAGCCGCACGCACGGCAGCAATCGCGTGGATGAGGGGCACCAGGCGGCGGTCAGCGAGGCCTATCAAAAGCGCGGGTCATTCAACTGATCCGGGCACCATGGTCGAGAAGCCCCAGGCGATGTGCGTGATCCGGTTGTCGTCCGGATCGATCGCGAAGCTGGCGTAGGGATATGCGTCTTGGTCGTTTGGCGCGGCCACCAGCGTGGCCATCAGCTGCCCGGACTCTACGCTGAGCACGCCGTATGGCGGCACTTGCGCAGCGCCTTGCGCATCGGCGGTATAGAGCAGGTTGTCGTCACCCGCCTCGGCTTCCAGCGGCTGCACCGGCAGGCGCGCGAGCAGCGTGTCCAGCGTATCGCCGACGCGCACGCCCATCGGTCCGGCCCAGGCGGAACTCTGCATCGTGGCCGCCGACAGGGCGGGCGGCTTGCCGGTCAGCGTCAGCGTCGCGCCGTCGAGCATCCACAGCGTTTGGTGGGGCTGGTTGACGATCGACAGCGGCTGCAAGGGAAGCTGCTCGGCGGTCATGCCGACGCACGCGGCGCCGACCACCATGTCACGCGTGCCAAAGGCATGCGCGTCGCCCGACGCCGCCGGATGCAGCACGCGCGTGAAAAGCAGCCAAAGCGCGACGCACATCACCGCTGCCGACAGCACGGCCAGGCCGCCCCACAGCAGCAAAGGTTTGCGCTGGCGGCGGTATCTGCGGCGGCGTGGCTGCGATCTGTGCATGGCGGCCTCCTCAATATGCAGTGTTTTGCTCTTTTCGCATTATAGCATGTCCAAATCACTTGCCGCTAGCCCGATTTTTCTGTATACTGTATAGCGTGCGGTGAAACACCGCAGCCCATGGTAGTGCGAAAGAGACCGCGCGATGCGCGGCGGAGGACATATGGAGCAGATTGGGGCGCCAATGCTTGCGTTTTTATCGAAAAACTGGGTGGCGATCATTGCGCTCTGCGCGCTGATCGGCATCGTTGTTCTGGTTGTCGCCAGCATTCGCCGACGCGAGGCAGCGCTGCAACGGCGGCTGGAGGACATGGAAGAGGACATGGAGGAGTCGCTGGAGCGCACGCGCCTATTGAGCGAGGAGCAGAGCCAGCGCGAACTGGAGCTGATCCAGTCCAGCTTTTTGAATTTCAATACCGCCATTGTGCGCATGATCGGCGAGATGTCGCGCACGCAGCAGGGGCAGCTCGATTCCTTCGGCGGGCAAATCCGCGAGGCGGGCAAGGTGGACGGCGAGCGCATGGACAAGATGCGCGCCACCGTGGAGGAGCGGCTGGGCAGCTATGAGCAGCGGATGGACAAGGTGACCGCGACGCTTGAAGAGGGCCTGACCCGCATGCAGGCGCAGAACCAGCAGAAGCTCGAAGAGATGCGCGTGACCGTTGACGAGAAGCTGCACGCGACACTGGATCGCCGCCTGGGCGAGTCGTTTCAGCTGGTCAGCGAGCGGCTGGACGCGGTGTCGAAGGGCTTGGGCGAGATGCAGACGCTGGCCAGCGGCGTGGGCGACTTAA
>JAVBUY010000178.1:0-7268 GCA_031554855.1 Eubacteriales bacterium | reverse complement strand
CCCGATGGCGACACCGGCACGAACATGTCGCTGACCATGAAATCCACCGTCAAGGAAATCAATGGCGGGGATATTCTGGACGTGGGGCAGATCGCCGAGCAGGTGGCCAAGGGCGCATTGAAGGGCGCGCGCGGTAACTCCGGCGTCATTCTGTCGCAGATTTTTCGCGGCTTTGCCCGGGGCTTGGAGGGTGTGCACGAGCTGACGCCCGCCACCTTTGCCGTGGCGCTCAAAAGCGGCGCGGAGACCGCGTACAAAGCGGTTATGAAGCCCAAAGAGGGCACCATCCTGACCGTGGCGCGCGTCATCGGCGAAGAGGCCGAGCGCCATGCGCAGACCTATCCGGACGATATGGAAGCCATGATCGACGCGGTGATTAAGAGCGGCGAGATCATCCTGGCCAACACGCCGGACATGCTGCCCGCGCTCAAGCAGGCCGGTGTGGTCGATGCGGGCGGACAGGGCTTGCTGACCATTTATCGCGGATATCGCGCCGCCATGCGCGGTGAACAGCTGGACGAGAGCGTCATCGAGGCGGCGCAGCCCGTTGCGTTCGTCGATGATCACGAGGCGATGGAGGACATCCACTTCGCGTACTGCACTGAGTTTATCGTGCAGAATATGCTGCCGCATATCGGCGAGACCGACATCAACACTTTCCGCCGCCGCCTCGCGCGCATCGGCGATTGTGTGGTCGTGGTGGGCGATTTTTCGCTGGTCAAGGTGCACGTGCATACAAACGATCCGGGCAAGGTGTTGCAATACGCGCTGGCGCTGGGCGAGCTGATCAACCTGAAGATCGAGAACATGGTGGAGCAGCGCCGCGAGAACCAGGCCGCCAAAGCGAAAACCGCGCAGGCCGAAGCGCCGATCGAGGACTATGGCATGGTCGCCGTGTCGATGGGCGCAGGCTTCTCGCAGATCTTCACCGAGCTGTCGGTCAATTGCATCGTCGAGGGCGGACAGACCATGAACCCGAGCATCGACGACCTGCACAGCGCCATCGAGTCTGTGCGCGCGCGCACGGTGTTCGTGTTCCCCAACAACAGCAACATCATCCTCGCGGCGCAGCAGGCCGCCGAGATCGCCAACAAGCGCGTCATGGTCATCCCGACCAAGAATGTCGCGATGGGCATTGGCGGCGTGCTCGCCTTCTCGCCCGACGCGTCACCGGAGGACAACGAGCAGGCCATGACCGAGGCGGCCAATCGCATCAAGAGCGGCCAGATCACCTTCGCGGTGCGGGATACCACCTTTGAGGACAAGGAAATTCACGAGGGCGACATCATCGGCATTTATAACGGCAAGATCCATGTGGTGGGCCACGATGTGCGCGAGGTGGCCATGGAGCTGATGAAAGAGCTGGTCACCGATGACGACGAGCTGATCACCGTGTTCTATGGCCAGGACACCAATGAGGGCGACGCCGCTTCGCTGACCAAGGAAATCGCGGGCGCGTACAAGCGCTGCGAGGTGGAGATGCATTCCGGCGGCCAGCCACTGTATTTCTATCTGTTCTCGGTAGAGTAAGCTCTCGAACAAAATGCAAGCTGCATTTTGTTCGGTTACACGGCTTGCGCCGTGGCTCGCTCTGCTCGCGTCAGCAGGTGTGTTTTCTCGCTGGAAAACGCCCCGTCCGCGCGGCAGAGCCACGCGATACGATTGAATATGAAGGGACTTCGGCCCCTTCATACATCCCCTGGGGTTTGGGGTCTACGAAGTTTTGTGTCTGACGGCTGGGGGACAGTGTTCCCCAGCCGTACCTCGTTTTTTTGTGCAAAGAAGGTGTTGTGCGATGGACAGCGGATTTGCCGGGGTGCGCGGGCTGGGCCCGGCGCGCCTAAAGGCGTTGGTGGCGCAGGGGATCGACTCGCCGCGCGCGCTGCTATCGACGCTGCCCATCGGTTATCGAGACACGACGCATCCGGTCGCGATTCGTGCGCTGCAAAGCGGGCAGGAAGCGGCGGTGTGCGGCATCATCACCCGTCCGCCATCGCTGCACCGCGCCAACGGTCGACAGTGGGTATCGTGCACCGTTGCCGACGAAAGCGGCAAGCTGCCGTGCATGTGGTTTGGCCAACCGTGGGTGCGCGAGCATCTGCATCAGGGAGACGAGGTGCTGCTGTGCGGCCGCGCGGTCCAGAAACAGCGCGGCATCATGCTGATCAATCCAGTGATCGAGACCGAACCGAGCATCACGCCGGTGTACCGGGCGGTGGCGGGGCTGCCTGCCAAGACATACCGCGCGCTGGTCGCCGAGATGCTCAACCAGTACCTGGACGACGTGACTGACCCGCTGCCCGAGGGTTTTCGGCAGCGGCATAGACTGGCGGAAAAAGCCTGGGCGCTGCGCCAGGCGCACCAGCCGACCGACCTGGACAGCCTGGTGCAAGCGCAGCGGCGGCTGGCGTTCGAGGAGTTGCTGCTCTATCAGGTAGCACTGCTCGACGAGAAACGACGCGGCACGAGTGGCGTACGCATGCCGGCGACCGAAGAGGACGCGGAGGCATTCTGGGCGCTGCTGCCGTTCCCGCCGACCGGTGCGCAACGGCGCGTGCTGGGCGAAATCGCCGCCGATCTGGCCAAAGCTGAGCCGATGGCGCGCATGGTGCAGGGCGACGTGGGCTGCGGCAAGACCGCGCTGGCATTTGGTGCGCTGCATATGACCGTCCGGCACGGCTGGCAGGGCGCGCTGATGGCGCCGACCGAGATCCTGGCGCAGCAGCACTACGAGGGCGCGAAAGTGCTGTTTGAGCCGCTGGGTATCCGCGTGGAGCTGCTGACCGGCAGCATGACGCCCGCAGAGCGCAAGCGTATCCGCGCTGCGCTGGCCGACGGCAGCTGCCAGGTGGCGATCGGCACGCATGCGCTGATCTCCGAGGGTGTGACTTTTGCCAAGCTAGGGCTGGTCATCACAGACGAGCAGCACCGCTTCGGCGTGCGCCAGCGCACCAAACTGGCCGAAAAGATTGATGCGAGCGCCGCTGCGCCCAATGTGCTGGTGCTGTCGGCCACACCGATCCCCAGATCGCTGGCGCTGGTGCTCTATGGCGACCTCGACCTGTCGGTGGTGGACGAGCTGCCGCCCGGGCGCTCGCCGGTGCAGACGCGCATCGTGCCCGAGGACAAGCGCGAGGGGATGTACGGTTTTGTGCGCGCGCAGGCGGCGGCAGGCATGCAGGCGTACGTCGTCTGCCCGCTGGTCGAGGACTCGGAAGAACTGGAGGACTGCCAGTCAGCCGAGGCGCTCTTCGATGCGCTGCGCAAGGACTCACTCAAGTCGCTGCGCATCGGGCTGGTGCACGGGCAGATGAGCGCCGCAGACAAGGACGCGGTACTGGCGGGGTTTTACGCTGGGGAACTGGATGTGCTGGTGTCCACGACGGTGATCGAGGTGGGCGTCAATGTGCCCAACGCCACCGTGATGATCATCGAGAACGCCGAGCGGTTCGGCCTGGCGCAGCTGCATCAGTTGCGCGGGCGCGTGGGTCGCGGCAGCGCGCAGAGCTGGTGCTTCCTGATGGCCGCGCCCAGCGAGCGTCTGGCGTTGATGACGCAGACACAGGACGGATTTGTCATCGCGCAAAAAGACTTGGAGCTGCGCGGCGCGGGCGAGCTGTGGGGGACGCGGCAGCACGGCAAGGGTGGACAGGGGCTGCTGATCGGCGCGGATGCCGCGCTGCTGGAAGAAACCCAGCGCGCGGCCAAGGCGCTGATCGCGGGGGACGATTCGCCGGAAAAGCGCGCAATCCTCGACGTCGCGCGCAGCGACTTTGCCAGCAAATACGGCAGCGTTGCGCTCAATTAGCGGAAATCGCCTGGAAACATTGACAAACCGGCATGGTCGCGGTAATATATGGGATAGATTGAATACCTATGTACAATATGTAGTGGTAGGAGGGCGCACAGATGGGTAAGTTTGTGATCAAGAAGGGCGCATCCGGCTATTCGTTCAGCCTGGTTGCGGGCAATGGCGAAGTCATCGGTGTGAGCGAGTCGTACACCGCTGTGTCCGGCTGCAAAAATGGGATCGAGAGCGTGCGCAAGAACGCCCCGATCGCGCAGATCGAAGATCAGACCGCCGGTGGCAGCGAGAAGAATCCCAAGTTTGAGCTGTATCAGGACAAGAAGGGCGAGTTCCGCTTCCGCCTGAAAGCTGGTAACGGCGAGATCATTCTGTCGTCCGAGGGCTATAAGGCCAAGGATTCCTGCAAGAACGGCATTGAGTCGGTGAAAAAGAACGCACCGGATGCGACGGTCGTCGAAGCGGAATAGAAACGCATGATTGCGCACTCATCATGATTGTGCATTAATAAGGAGGAAACCAACATGGAGACCAAACCCGCCCCGAAGAAAAC
The DNA here is from genome assembly GCA_031554855.1 of Eubacteriales bacterium. Classification (GTDB taxonomy): domain Bacteria; phylum Bacillota; class Clostridia; order Christensenellales; family Aristaeellaceae; genus JAVBUY01. The sequence continues at coordinate 2,910 of JAVBUY010000178.1, read as the reverse complement.
CGCCGCCAAGAAGCCGCCGGTCGAGCGCGAGTTCGTCGAGGTCAACAAGGCTGCCCCCGCCGCCGCTGCGCCGCAGGCCGCCAATGGCCGCAAGACCGTGGTCGTGAACGCCGAAACCAAGAAATCTGCTGCGCCATATCGCTGGATCGCGCTGCTGCTGTGGGTGCTGGCGCTGGCCGCCAACCTGCTGGGCGCGTTCATGTGGCTGCAAGGCAACTCGATGTTTGGCAAGACCGAATACTGGCTGTATGGCGGCCTCGTGCTGGCGGCTATTCTGTGCCTGGCTGGTTCGTTCGTGTGGAAGCGCGGCAACGCGATCAGCCCGCCGACCAGCACCGGCATCAAGGCGGCGCTGTGGAACCAAATGGGCATCATCGCCACGTTCATCGTGTTCCTGCCCATCGGTCTGCTGCTGATTCTTCGCAGCGACAAAATGAGCCCCCAGGTCAAGCGCGTGGTGCTGATCCTGGCGGTGGCACTGGTGGCGCTGGTTGGCTCGCTATCGGCCAGCTACCAGGCGCCGGTTGCCGCGGTGGAGCCCGCCTCCGCTGAGGAAGTGCAGCAGATGCAGGCCAACGGCGAGATTCCGGACAATCTGACCGGCGCGCTCACCGATCCTGCCTACTGGACACAGTACGGCAACAGCTATCACTTTGACGCCAACTGCCCGACCATCATGCGCTCGCTGAAGGTGTTCTCCGGCACGCTGGCGGACGCCGTGCAGGCCAAGAAGCTCGACGCATGCGATATCTGTGCCCATGGCAAGGAACAAAAGGGACTGGCAGATCCTTCGGTCGTGACCGAAGAGCAGCCGGCGGACGAGGCGCCCGCAGAGGAAACTCCGGCTGAGGAGCAAGAGGAGCAAGCGCCCGCCGCGTGATCCAAGCACCTGTTTTTTTCAGCCCCCGCGTCCAACCAGATGCGGGGGCGTTCCTATATGTGAATTTTTTTGCTTTGATATCGAAAAACGATCGGGAATAGGCTTGTCAATTGCTGGGCAGCGTTGTATAATAGGCCTTGGGCTTTTTGGGAAAGCCTTCTTCATTTATGCCAAGGCGCGAATGCGGACGAGCCGTATTTGCTTCTTACTAACGTTCAACCACAAGGACGAGGAGGAACATCATGACGAAGTACGTGTATCTGTTCAAAGAAGGCAACGCCAGCATGAAAAACCTGCTGGGCGGCAAGGGCGCCAACCTGGCCGAAATGACCGGCCTGGGTCTGCCAGTGCCGCAGGGCTTTACGGTTTCGACCGAAGCCTGCACGCGCTATTATGAGGATGGCCAGAAGATCGCTGAGGACATCGTGCAGCAGATCTATGACGCGCTGACTGTGACCGAGAAGGAAAGCGGCAAGAAGTTCGGCGATCCGACCAACCCATTCCTGGTGTCGGTTCGCTCCGGTGCGCGCGCCTCGATGCCCGGCATGATGGATACCATCCTGAACCTCGGCATGAACGACGTGGCGGTGGAGGCCGTGGCCAAGCTGACCGGCAACCCCCGCTTCGCGTATGATTCGTATCGCCGCTTTATCCAGATGTTCTCCGACGTCGTGATGGAGCTGCCCAAGTCCAAGTTTGAAGTCATCATCGACGAAATGAAAGAAGCCCGCCATGTGAAGCATGACGTCGAGCTCAACGCCGACGACATGAAGGCGATGGTCGCGCAGTTCAAGGCCTTCTACAAGAAGGAAAAGGGCGGTGACTTCCCGCAGGACCCCAAAGTGCAGTTGATGGAAGCCATCAAGGCCGTGTTCCGCAGCTGGGACAACCCGCGCGCGGTCTACTACCGCCGCATGAACGACATCCCCGCCAGCTGGGGCACCGCGGTTAACGTGCAGTCCATGGTATTCGGCAACATGGGCGACGATTGCGGCACCGGCGTGGCTTTTACCCGCGATCCCTCCACCGGCGAGAAGCGCCTGTACGGCGAGTACCTGATCAACGCGCAGGGCGAGGACGTCGTGGCCGGTATCCGTACGCCCAGCCCGATCAGCGAGTTGGAGAAGGTGATGCCTGCGGTGTACAAGCAGTTCGTCGAGACCGCCAACAAGCTGGAGAAGCACTACAAGGATATGCAAGATATGGAGTTCACCATTGAAGGTGGCAAGCTCTTCATGCTGCAAACGCGCAACGGCAAGCGCACCGCCACCGCCGCGTTGCGCATCGCCTGCGACTTGGTCGAAGAGGGCATGATCTCCAAGGAAGAGGCCGTGCTCAAGGTCGATCCCAAGCAGCTAGATGCGCTGCTGCATCCGCAGTTTGACGCCAAGGCGCTCAAGGCCGCCGAAGTGATCGGCAAGGGCTTGCCCGCCTCCCCGGGCGCCGCGTGCGGCCAGGTGTATTTCACCGCCGACGACGCCACCGTCGCCGCCACCAAGAAGGGCCAGAAGGTCATCCTGGTTCGCCTGGAGACCTCACCGGAAGATATCGAGGGCATGAACCACTCGCAGGGCATCCTGACCGCTCGTGGTGGCATGACCTCCCACGCCGCCGTGGTTGCGCGCGGCATGGGCACCTGCTGCGTCGCCGGTTGCGGCGAGCTGCGCATCAATGAGCACAAGAAAACCTTCGAGCTGAGCGGCAAAACCTTTAGCGAGGGCGACTTCATCTCGCTGGATGGCTCGACCGGCAATATCTACGGCGCGGCCATCAATACCGTCGAGGCCGAAATGACCGGCAACTTCGCCACGCTGATGGGCTGGGCGGACGCCATTCGCACCATGAAGGTGCGCACCAACGCCGACACGCCGCATGACGCCGCTGTGGCCGTCAAGTTTGGCGCCGAGGGCATCGGCCTGACCCGCACCGAGCACATGTTCTTCGCCGCCGACCGCATCGCCGCCATGCGCGAGATGATCCTGGCCGACAACGAGGAGCAGCGCCGCAAGGCTCTGGACAAGCTGCTGCCG
>JAVBUY010000011.1:0-4791 GCA_031554855.1 Eubacteriales bacterium | reverse complement strand
TCATGTTGTCCAGATCGGTGACCAGCGCGACATTCTCTAAGAATCCTTCGAGCGTGGGTTCTTCCGCGCGGCGCTCGAACTCATCGACCGCGCCAACAAACTCGCGAATGTTCTCTAGGCGGCCCTGCGCCTCGTCGGTGTGCTCGCGCTCATATTGCGCGGCCAGGCCGGTCTCGGCAATCAGCAGCTCGACAAACTCGGTCAGCCCCATTTGCGTGCGCTTGAGCGTCAGCTCGGTCAAAAGCTGGGCAAAGTCGCCAACGCACTTTTTCGCGCGCGAGGCCAGCGCCTCCGGCGGCTCGAGCATGGCGGCGAACACCGAGTAGTCCTGTTGCTCGGCGTGCTGCACCAACTCCGCGATGGTCGCATCGCCGATAGAACGCTTGGGCTGGTTGATGATGCGGCGCAGCGACACGTCGTCTGCGGGATTGACGATGACGCGCAGGTACGCGACGATATCGCGCACTTCCTTGCGGTCGTAGAAGCGCGTGCCGCCATACACGCTATAGGGGATGCCTGCGCGCACCATCATTTCTTCCAGCACGCGGGACTGTGCGTTCATGCGGTAGAGCACGGCGATGTCGCGATAGTGCACGCCGGTCTGTTGCATCTGCTGGATGCGGTCGCAGATCCACGCCGCTTCCTCGCGCTCGTCTCCGGCCTTGAATACGCGGATGCGCTGCCCCTCGCCGCGATCGGTCCACAGCGCCTTTTCCTTGCGCCCCTCGTTGTGGGCGATCACGTTGTTGGCGGCGTCCAGGATATTCGAGGTCGAGCGGTAGTTCTGCTCCAGTTTGATGGTGGTGCAGCCCGCGAAGTCTTTTTCGAATTCCAGGATGTTGCGGATGTCCGCGCCGCGCCAGCCGTAGATCGACTGATCGTCGTCGCCGACGACGCATAGGTTCTTGCGCTGCCCAGCCAGCAGCTTGATCATCATGTATTGCGCGTAGTTGGTATCCTGGTACTCATCGACGTGGATGTAGTGGAATCGCTCCTGATACGCTTGCAGCACCGGCGGATGCTGCACGAACAGCTCCAGCGTCTTGACCATCAGATCATCGAAATCCAGCGCATTGAATGCCTTGAGCTTGATCTCATACTCGCGGTAGAGGTCGTGAATCATCTGCATGCGAAAATCGCGCGAGGACTGCGCAAACCACTCGTCGGGCGTTTGCAGTTTATTCTTCGCGTCGGAGATCTTGCTCTTCACTTCGCGCGGCGGCATCAGCTTGTCGTCGATGCCGTGCTTTTTCATCAGTTCTTTAATCAGCGACATCTGGTCGTCATCGTCATAGATGGTGAACGCGCGCGTGTAGCCCAGCTTCTCGATATCTCTGCGCAGAATGCGCGCGCAGCACGCATGGAAGGTCATCACCCATGCTTCGTCCGCGCCATTTTGGGTAAGCTGCGTCAGGCGCTCGCGCATCTCGCGCGCCGCCTTGTTTGTGAAGGTGATCGCCAGGATCTGGTACGCGGGCACGCCGCGATCCAGCAGGTTGGCGATGCGGTAGGTGAGCGCACGCGTCTTGCCGGAGCCCGCGCCCGCCAGGATGAGCAGCGGGCCCTCGGTGGTCTCGGCAGCCAAGCGCTGCTGCGGATTAAGCATGCTGAGATCCATTACTTGTCTCCTTCCATGCGGTTCAGCACGGTATTGTAGCCATCGGAACCGTAGGTCAAGCAGCGGTTCACGCGGCTGATGGTCGCTGTGCTCGCGCCGGTCATGCTAGCGATTTCCTGATAGGTGATTTTATCGCGCAGCAGGCGCGCCACTTGCAGCCGCTGCGCCATGGCCTGCAATTCGTGAATGGTGCACAGGTCGGTGAGCAGGTTGATGCACTCCTGCTTGTTCTGGATGGTCAGCAGCGCGTTGGACAGCACTTCCATCTGTTCCTCGCGGGACAACATGTCTTTCATCATGGGGCAAATTCCCTCCTGCCGTTCATCCAAATAGAAAAAGCCAACGATGAGATGTGGGTCCCTTGCTGGCCACAAATATGCATCCTATCGGTTAGTATACCATATATCACCGTATAAAGAAAGATCAAACCAAGATTTCGTTCGCTTCGCTTCGGATTTGGTTACCATTTTACCCCAAAATGCCGTGGCTTATACGATAAAAAAAGAGCGGACGCCGCTCTTTCAGATATGCTTGTGCGCTGTTACACTTGATCGTGCAGACCTTGCATACCACCGGTCGTCAGACCAATCTCTTCGGCGGCGGCCGACTCGATCTGACTGACCGATACTTCGTAAGCCACTTTCTCGATGGCTGACCCGTCGGACTGCTGCTTCTGGTAGGTGCGGCTTTGCAGCCGCCCTATCAGGCTGACGCGGTCACCCACTGCCAGGCGCGAGGCAAAGCGTGCGCTGCGCCCCCAGGTGATGCACGGAATATAGTCGCTCTTGCCATAGGCGCGGTTGATGGCCAGCATCAGGTCGGCGATCTCGCGACCAAACGGCGTGGTGCGATACGCTGGCGGCTTGCACAGTGTGCCGGTCAGTTGCAGCAGGTTGGGATTGCGCTGCGGATCGGCATCGACCAGCTTTTGCGCAAAGGCGGTGATGAGCAGCCGCCCGGATCCGTCCACCACTTTGTTGTATGAACGGATCTGCCCATCGAACGCCAACGTATCGCCGGGAACGATCGGGTGATCGGCCAGCAGCCGCTCACTGATGGTCACCGGCAGCAGATCCTCCGCGCCGGACAGACGCGGCACAGACAGCGTGAGGTAATAGAATAGTTCGCCGAACGCTTCGTGACCGGCCTCGGGCGTACCCACCAGCTTTCCTGTCAGGTGCAAAGCATTGAGAATGTGTTCCACGGGATGTTCCCCCTTCGTATGCTAGTGTGCTCGCTCGCTTGTTCAGGTCGGTGTGGCGGTCGGTGCCGCAGTGGGCGCCGGGCTTACCAGATGCTGCGTACCGCGATGGTCGATCCAGGTGTCGCCACTGAGCAGGATCTGCGATACAGGGATCACGCGATAACCCGCCTCTGTATAGGTTTTCAAGATCGTGGGCAGCGCATCCAGGATATACTTGGAATCATTGTGGAAGAGCACGATGTCGCCGGGCTGTATGTTCTTGGTGCATTGCCGGATCATGTCCTGCGTGCCTTTGTTCTTCCAGTCCAGCGAATCGACATTCCATTGCACGCACTCATACCCCTCCGCCCGGCTGACGCGCACCACCGCGTCGTTATACTCGCCATACGGCGGGCGAAACAGCGTGGTCGGCTTGCCTATCAGTGCCTCGGCCTTGTCGGACATCAATTGCAGTTCCTCGCGGATCTGCGATTCGCTCAGCTTGGCCATGTGCGGGTGTGTGTTGGAATGATTCGCGATTTCGTGTCCGCGCGCGACGATCTCCTTGACCATGTCTGGATGCTTATCCACCCAGAAGCCCACCAGGAAGAACGTGGTCTTGACATTGTACTGATCGAGAATGTCCAGAATTTTCTCCGTGTGTGCGACGCCCCACGCCGCGTCAAAACTGATCGAGAGTACCTTGTCCGTGGTTGCCACATTGTATACCGGCAATTCGCGATTGCGCGCCGCTACCGTCATCAGATCGCCAGAGCGAATGAAGGCGGCATATACCAAAGACAACAGCACCAGACACCCCACCAACGCTACCTGCGTCCATCTCACCGGCTCTTTGATCCGCGGAAGCACCGCATCGCCTCCCATAGATTGGTTGCTTTGCTAGTGTATGCGCGGGCTTGTACCGATAGAACCAAACCCCATGATTTCCAGTAGTTGTTGTATGAGAGGTTCGGACGTGGTATACTGAAAAAAAGCCATGGGCCGACTGCCCATTGGGAAGGATGTGTATCCGTGGATCAGATGAAGATTGCCATGGTCACCGATAGCGCCGCGTCTCTAACGGAAGACGACTGCAAGCGACACAACATTTTTGTGGTGCCCCTGCGCGTCATCTACAAGGATGGTGAGTATCGCGACAACGTGGAGATCACCGCCAGCGAAGTGTACGGCCGCATCGAGACCGAAGTGCCCTCCACCTCGCTGCCGCTGCCCGAGGATGTGTCCACGCTCTACGCGCGCCTGGCCGATGAGGGCTACACGCATGTGATCCATGTGTGCATCTCCTCCGGGCTGTCGGGCACGTACAACATGGTGCGCATGGTCGCGCAGGACTTCCCGCGCTTGACCATCGAGGTGGTCGATAGCCGCATCCTGGCCTTTGCGCAGGGCGCCATGGTGCTCGAGGGCGCGAAGAAGCTGGCGGAAACCGGTAGCATCGCGCAGGCGATTGAGCACATGCAGGCCATTCGTCTGACCGCCTCAGGCATGTTTGTGATCCGCACGCTGGAATACCTGCGCAAAGGCGGCCGCATCGGCCTGGTTGAGAATGTGCTGGGCACCATGCTCAACATCAAGCCGATTATCTTCGTCAATGACGACGGCGTGTACCAGACGCTGACCAAGGCGCGCGGGTTTTCCGCCGCGATCGAGGCCATGCTGGAGCAGGCCAAGCTGCGATACCAGCAGCGTCCAGTGCATATCGCGGTGACGTATGGCGACGCGCTCGAGGACGCCAAGGATCTCTTGCAGCAAGCCAAGGAAGTGCTGCAATCGGTCGGCGAGGGCATTCTGTCTCAGGTCAGTCCGGTGCTGGGCGTACACACCGGCCCCAGTCTGCTCGGGCTGATCATTTACGAGCTGTAACCGTTCACAAAACAGACGCCCCTATCCAACCAACGTTGGAAAGGGGCGTTTTTCTTGCATTTTTCTGCGCTTTGACTATTCGGCAAACTCGATCAAGTCCGCGTCC
>JAVBUY010000043.1:0-3384 GCA_031554855.1 Eubacteriales bacterium | reverse complement strand
TTCTCGCTGCAATAGCGCGCATACACCTCGTTGAACGCGGCAAAGTGCGCCATGTCGGTGAGAAAACAGGTGGTCTTGAGCACATGCTCGAAGCCACTTCCCGCCGCTTCCAGCACGGCGCCCAGGTTTTTCATCGCCTGTTCCGCCTGCTCCGCGACATCGGTGCCTACCAGCTCACCTGTGGCCGGAGCCAGCGGGATCTGACCCGATGTAAAGACTAGGTTACCCAATTTCTTCGCCTGCGAGTACGGGCCGATTGCGGCGGGGGCATTCGGGGTTTGGACAGTTTGCACGACACCACTCCTCTCGTGAAATATGCGCAAAAAAACAAGCGCATCTCTGTACGTTTATTTTACCCGATGAGTAAAATAAATAACATCGCTAAATGCGCTAAACTTTATTTTATTGTACTGGTTAAACTGCACAAAAAGCAATTTGCGGATTTGACTGTTTTTGTAAAAAGTTCTTATCCTAGCACATTTTGCGCTTTGGGGCGCTATTTTTCGGATTTCATGTTCCGTAGGTGCAGGTAGATCGTGTTCTTCGAGAGGCCGAGCTTGTCGGCAACCTGCACCACCGCATCCTTGAGCTGGAAGATGCCCCGGCTCGCCAATAGCTCCACAACCGCCCTGTTGCGGTTGGCGGGCGTGATGGTGTAGTCACGATCCACTGTGTCCACCGCGTCCTGCGCCGCCTTCTCGATCAAGTCCTGCGCATTCTCCGCGTAGTTTTCGCTGATCGCGACCGAATCATTGCTCTGTGCCGGGCCCCATAACGACAGCACCTGCGACAAGGGGATGTCCAAATTGAAGTTGATGCACAGCAGCGCGATCACGCGCCCGCCTTCGCCGCGCACCAGGATAGTCGCCGACTTCATCGGATCGCCTTTGCGGTTTCGTGTGGCGTAGCTAATGTAGCCGTTCTTATTCTCGCCGTCCAGCTTGGCCAGCATACTCAGCGCCAGGTCGGTAATGGGCGAGCCTTCCTTGCGACCGGTGTGGTGGCCGTTGATGATCTTGACCACAGAATGCTCATAATCCTCCAGGCTGTGCAACACAAACTCATAGCCGCTGCCCAGGTAATCGGCCAGCCCGTCGAGCAGGTTCTTATACGAATCCAGAATAAGCCGGTCGGTCGGTGTGAATTTGATGGGTTCTTCGTACATTGCCATCGCCTCGTCTCTAGTTTTTTCTTGCGGATCGCTTATGTGGTGCCGCCCGGGTTGGCCAGCTTGAACCGCTGCAAGGCTGTGCGCAGCGTCCGCTCCTGTCCGCAGGGCGCGATGATCGCCTCGCAGAGCCAGTCGAACCAGCGCGGCAGCCCCTCGCGATACTCCAACAGCGGCCAGGCCATGAAGGTGGCCTGCTGCGCGTCGGGGAAGGGCATTGCCTGCCCGCTCTCCCACCATGCCTGCTGCATGGCCACCGCCGCCTCGTGCCCCAACCCCAGTGCCTCGGCATACAGCAGAATGCGCTCCCATTGCGCGATGGTGGTCACGCGATCCACCTTTTCCTCTCGGATCTGCTGCGCCAGCGCCTGCCAGCGCGCCACCTCGCGGATGGCCGCCGGGGTGCGGCGGCGCATGCGCTGTGCATAGGCGATCAGCCCCGCGCCGATCGGGAATCCAATCCATACCCAGCTCGACGCACCCAAGATGCTCAGGATCATCGTGCCCAGCACCATCGTGCACCCGGGCAGCATCAGCGCGCGCTTCTCGCGACGCATGTCCTCAAACCAAGGCCGGTCAGCGATCTGGCGGTTGACCAGCCTGCGCCAAGCCTTGTAGTCGGTGGAAAACTGCGCGCGCGGCGTGCGGCGGATCTGCCCCAGCGACACGCTGTTGCCGTCGCCCAGCAGGTCGATAAACCAATGTATCAGGAAGAACTCCCCGTCGAGCAGCGTGTCGCGCGGGCCGGGCAGGCGCACAATGCGCGCTTGATCGACGTTTTCCTCGGTCAGCGGCAGGCGGCGGTCGGGCGCGACCAGCGCCAAGTGGTTGCGGTGCATCAGGTGCAGCAGCATGGCCACCAAGTCGCGCGCACCCACGCCCTCTGCATACGGCATCAGCGTGGACAATTCCGCCGGCGCGGTGATGCCCATTGGCGGGCCGCCCTGATGACGGTATGGCGTCGGTTCCGATTCTTCGCGATGACCGCGCCAGTACAGCCAGCCCAGCACGCCGGTTCCAGCCAGGATGCACAGCAGCGCCCAACCCGCGCCCAGCATGCGCGCGCGATCCGCGCTGTCCCGCTCGGCGGCGCGCAGGTCGGCCAGCCGCTGCCCGGGCAGCACTTGCTGGTAGGTGAGCAGCGTGGAGGAAAAATCCAGCCGCATGGTCAGTCGCTTGCGCGCGGGCAGGTTGTGCGCTGTGACCACCACGCCATCGGTGCTACGGTTCCAGTTCGCGCCGCGCGGCAGATGCTGCATCAGCACCTCGACTGTATCGTTTTGGGTCAGAGGCAATGCCACGCGCAGCGAAAAATCGGCTATGCGCTGCGGCCAGCCCTGCTTGCCCAGTGCGTCGTAGGTCAGCGTCGCGCCGTCGCTATAGCGCTGCGTGATCGCGCGGATGGTGTATCGGTAGGTGGCGATGATGCGCCCGCCCTGCGCGGGAAAGCGCTCATACAGCGTCAATTCGGTGCGCCCGCCCAACTGCCGGACAAGCATCTCTCCGCTGTCCCCCGGCGCGGCGCTGGCACTGGGCATGAAATGCACCGTGCGGCCATCGGGCATTAGCACGCTGGCGGAAAAGTCTGACAGCGCACCCGCGTCCAGCGTCCGCGCGAGCCCCAGCACGCCCGGCGCCAGGTCATAGTCCACCTGCTCGGTGACTGCCAGATTCCCATTGGGCTCAAGCTGTGCGTAAATGCGCGCGCGCGACAGCGGCTTGTCGGTCGCGCAGCTATACAAGACCAGCGCCAGCGCAATCAGCAGCACCCCCAACAGCAGGAAGCGGAACCATGCGCGCCGCCAGATTGTCACCAGCATGCCGGTTCCCCTCCTCTTGGTTTGCGTCCTTTACGACAGCGGAATGCGTATGCAAGCGCGCTGACGCTTGCGCGAAATCATCATCACTAAGCTGCCCAACAAGATGCCCGCGTAGTAGGTGATCAGCCGCCAGAGCAGCAGCGCCACCAGCACGTCATTGGACATGAAGAAAATACCAAAGCACAGCACAAAGCCGCCTTCCGCGCCACCCGAGCCGCCGGGCAGCGGCACACACGACGCGACCATCGACACAAATGCCACCGCCGCCACGATGTGCACCAGCACCGGCCCGCCCTGGATGTGGAACGAGCGGTAGATGCAGTAGGGCACCAGGTAGAGCAGCAGCAATTGCACCATGGTCACGATCATCGCCCAAATCACCGCACCAAAGCGCTT
>JAVBUY010000159.1:0-29115 GCA_031554855.1 Eubacteriales bacterium | reverse complement strand
GAGCGGCAAGGTATTCGCCGCGGCGGTGGACGTGGTGTCGGCCGAGCCGATCGCCAGCGACAACCCGCTGCTCGGCCTGGACAACTGCCTGATCACCCCGCACATCGCCTGGGCGCCCCAGGAGAGCCGCGCGCGGCTGATGGACATCGCGGTGGAGAACCTGCAAGCGTTTTTGAGCGGCAGTCCGACCAATGTGGTGAACAAGTAATACTACCCAGAAAAAGCGCCGATCCACGGCGTTTTTTTGTTGCGCGCGCATCTGCTATAATGGAGCCATCCGGAAAATTTTGTGCGGCGCAGACTTTTTCGCCATGTCGCCGCTCTAACCGGTACAGGGGCCCTGACCTCGCGGACAAAGGAAGTGAACGCATGACCAAACAGCAACTGGCGGACAGGATCATCGCGCTGCAAGATACGCTGTTTCGCGTGTCCTACAGCATCCTGCCCAACCGCTACGACCAGGAGGACGCCGTGCAGGAATGCGCGCGCATCGCGCTGCAAAAGATCGGCACCCTCCGGCAAGAGCGATACTTCAATACCTGGGTGATCCGCATCCTGATTCACGAGTGTTACAACGTGCTGCGCAAAAAGAAGCGCGAGGTGCCGACCGAGGAAATCCTGGCACATCTGCCGCCCAACGCGGACTACGGCGTGATGGAGGCGCTGATGCAGCTAGAGGAGCAGGTGCGCCTGCCCATCGTGCTGCACTACGTGGAGGGCTATGCCATCCGCGAGATTGCCGACATGCTGGGCGCGCCGGAGAGCACCATCAAGACGCGCATGGCCAAGGGGCGTCGGCAGGCGCGCGGCATCCTGTCGGAGGAGGTGGACTATGAACAAGCTAAATAAAACATCATTCGGCAGCACGCCGCCGCGTTTTACCTGGGCGCTGCAAACCGCATTGGCCGCACAAAAGCCCGTCGGCATCCCGCGCAAGCGGCTGGTGCTGATCGCCGCGCTGATCGCGGTACTGCTGCTGGCATGCACCGCAGTGGCGGTCAATCTCTTCACCCGATCGCCGCAATACGACGCGGTGCACACCGGGCGACAGGCGCTGATGGCAAAATACGGCCTGACGCAAGAGACGCTGAGTCTCTTTGGCGAGGAAAAAGAGGATGGGTCAGGCGGCCTGACGATCACATACCGCCCCATCATGTTCAATCATGACGCGATGGGCACCTACACAGTGATCGTGCCCAAGCAGGGGGAACCGAGCGTCGCCTGGTCGCACGACGACCGCGCGCAGGAGGCGGCATCCGGCGAACTCAGCGCCGCCGTCTGGGGACAGGAGCAACTGGCGCTGGCCATCGCGCAGCACAAGCAGCAACGGGCGCAATGGGCGAACAACAACCAAGACGGCGACACGCCGCCGACGCTGGAGGAGGCCGCCGCGCGGGATCAGGCGGCGCTCGCGGCGGGTAACCAGCAGGTGGTGGCGGTGATGAATGTCGTGCCGCAGGAAGGGGACATGTCGCCCGAGGAAGCCATTGAGCGTGCGAAACAGGCGGTGACGCGCAAATATGGCGTATCCGCCGACATATTGGCGGGGCTCAAAGCCGATCTGCGCATGCTGCAATACCGAGACGAGCCTGAACCGCAGTACCGGATGCAGCTGTTCCCGCCGGAAAATGAGCACAACGGCTGGCGAACCACCGACAACTTGTTCTATGTGAGCATGTTCTCGCGATCGGGCGAGGTGGTCGAAAACAGCTGGGCGGCTGCGCCAGAGATCCGCACGCTGCCCGATGGATCCCTGCAAGCATACAAAGAAGCGGTGGAGGAATTCGTCAACGAAGGCGCGTTCGCCGTACAGCCGCCGGAGAAAAAGGCCGAGATTGGCGCACGCATCCTCGCGGCGGGGTTTGGCGAGCTGATCCAGAACCGGCAGTATGTGCCGCCGCAACCCGGCGACCTGCCCATGGACAAGGCGCTGGCCGCCGCCCACCAGGCGATGCGCGATGCGTTCGGGTTTGCCGAGCAGCCGCTGGCGCTGCTCAGCGCCACCGCCGGTCTGGTCGAAGATCAAGGCCAACGCGCCTGGGCGGTGGATTACACCTTCATGCACGATGAACAATGGGAATACACCCTGGCGGAGAAGGTCGGCACCTATCGTGTGCTGCTGGCCGCCGATACCGGCGCGATGCGCAAGGCCGAGTGGTCGCTCAAGGCGCAGCGCGGCACAGAGGTGTTCACCGAGCGCAACTGGATGCAGGCCCCCGCGCTGGACGCGGAGATGCTTGGCTGGGTAGCGCCCTTCATGGAGGCCGCGGCGGTGATCCCCGCCAAGTATGGCGAGCCGCCGGGGATGGCCGGATACGACTGGAGCATCGAGGATCGCGCCGCCAACGACCAGATCTATCGCGACGCGGGCTTCGACCCGAGGGGATATCCAAATGGTTTGCCCGATGCGGCCAGCATCGCGCCGGAAGCCGCCAAGGAGATCGCCAAGCAGGCGCTGTTCGCCGAGTTTGGACTGACCGAAGAAATCTGGCAGCAATGCACCGTTCGCATTTTCTACTGGGTGGACACGCCGGAGCGTCCCGTCTGGTGGTGCGATGTGTACCTGACGACCACCGACGGCGGCGAGGACAATTATGGCGTGACCATCGACGCACACAACAGTGAGATCATCAACATCGGGCACATGGGGCCGGGGAACGGATAACGCATAGAAAAAAGCCACCTCACGGTGGCTTTTTTCTTGCGTTTAGCAGTGTTTCATCAGTCGCCGGTAGAAGCGCACCGTCGTATACAGCGTGCACAGCGGCACGCGCTCGTCGTGGCCATGGATCAGCTTGCGCTGCTCGCTGGACAACTGCATCGTCGAGAAACGATACACGTGCTCGCTGATGCGGCCATAGTGGCGGGAGTCGCTGGCGGCGATCATCAGATAGGGCGAGAGAATGGCCTCCGGCCAGGTAGCGGCTACGGCGTCGCCCAGGCGCTGCCATGCCTCGCCGGTTGCGTGGGAAATCGCCGAGGGGTTTGTGCTGCGCGCCAGCGAAATGTCGATCTCTCTCCCGGCCAGCTTTTGCAGGCGGGCGATGGCGCTGTCGGTGGTCTCCCCGTCGATTAAGCGCAGGTTGGCGCCCACGGTGGCGGTCGGCGGCAGCACGTTGGTCGCCGCGCTGCCCGATGCCTGCGTGAATGCGCACGTGGTGCGCACCAGCGCATTGAGCTCACCGCCAGTCTTGCGGCACAGCAGGTTCAGCACCGGCGCAAAGCACCACAGGTTGGCGAACAGCAGCTTCATCGCAAAGGTGGAATGGCGGCCCAGCGTGTCGAACATCGCGCGCGCCGGTTGGGTCAGCCGGAAGGGGAATGGTGCGTTTTCGATGCGCACCACCGCCTGCGCCAGTTGGCCGATCGCGGTGTGCGGCGGCGGAGCGGAGGCGTGCCCTCCGCGCGACTCTATGCGGAAGGTGGCGTCCATCGCACCCTTTTCGGCGATGCCGATCAGCGCGCAGGGGCGCTTGACGCCCGGGAACACGCCCTCGACCACCGCACCGCCCTCGTCCAGCACAAAGGCGGGGCGCACGCCGCGCGCCATCAGCGTTTCGACGATGGCGGGCGCACCCTGGCCCTGGATCTCTTCGTCGCCTGCGAAGGCGAAGTACAGGTCGTGGGCGGGGATAAATCCTTCGGCAATCAGGCTTTCGGCGGCCTCCAGCGCGCCGAGCAGCGTGCCCTTGGTATCCAGCGTGCCGCGCCCCCACAGCACGCCGTCCTCTATGATGCCCGCAAAGGGTGGCTTCTGCCACTTGTCGGCATCGGCGGGCACCACGTCGTAGTGCGACATCATCACGCTGGGCTGGTCGGCGGACTTGCCTGCCCAGCGGATCAGCATGCCGCGCGCGCCGATGCGCTCGACGGCGCAATGCTGGTGAATGCGCGGATACAGCTCGGCCAGCAGCGCGGGGAATGCCTCGAACGGCGCGGGATCTTCGGTTGCTTTGTCCAGGCGGGACACCGTCGGCACGCGGATCATGGCCTGCATGTGCGTGGCGACGGCGGCCTCATCGATTGGCTCGTCCAGCGGCGCGACAGGCGCAGAGGCCTTGCGCGGGGTGAACAGCGCCGCGCGAATCACCAGCACGGCGACCCAAGCCAGCAGGAGAAACAAGATGCAGTAGCCCATTATAGCAGCCCCTTCTTATACAGGATGCGGCCGACGCCGATGGCGATCAGCGCGCCGACCGGCACCAGGATGCCCACCGACGACGCCAGCGACGGCACCGCGATAAACAGCGCCAGCATGAACAGCAGCGGTGCGAGCGCCAGCTTCCAGTTTTTCGACACGTAGACCACAGCCAGGCCGCCGAACAGCGCGGGCAGAATATTCTGGAACGCGGGCTGGAGCGTGGGCGATTCGAGGATGGGCGTCAGCGCGGACAGCATCAGTACGCCGACGGCGATGATCAGCGTGGTGACAATCGACGACACCGCCACTGCGATGGTGGAGATCAGCTCGCCCTCCTCGGTGCCGGGCTGCACCTTTGCGCCCTCCATCGCGTTGAGCGCGCAGGGAACTTTGAGGTTCGTCAGGTTGCCGGTGACGAATGCCAGATAGGAGCCGCCGGAGCCCAGCATGGGTGTGAAGGTGAATACCTCGATGACGCTCACTGTCCAGAAGATCGGCGCGACGCCCATCAGGCCCTTGAATACCGCGGCGAGCGGCGGCCATGCGCTGTAGTACACGCAGATGGCGACCGGCACCATAAAGAGCAGCAGGATGCCCAGCGCGACCCAAACCCGACCGAAGGTATGGACTTGCTCCATGTAAGGAGATTGTGTAGATTGTGTTGATTGCTTGTTCATATGCTTCCTGCCTCCTTACGCCATGATGGCAGTGATCGGGATGGACAGCGCCATGGCGCATAGCATGCTGATCGGCAGCGCATATTGCTCCAGCCAGGTCCACTTGCATACCTTGAGCAGCACGCCACAGATGCCCATGACCGCCGCCGAGCACAGCGCGACCACCACCGGGATCCATCCGGCCAGGCCGGAACGGATGCCCGCGAACAGCATGCCGACAAACGCCGAAATCATGCCCAGGAACATGGCCGACAGGAAGATGTTGCCCCATTTTTCGTCCTTTGCCTTGAGGCCGAGGATGCCACCCTGGATGCGCTTTAAGCCAAAGAGGATGACGAAGATGCCGGGGATGATGCCCAGCGTCATCACCCACGCGATGGCGGAGAATGCCTGCGGGTCGGTGACAGTCTGGCTCAGATCCAGCCCCATGCCGGTGGCGGTGGTGGTGGCGGCGGGCAGCTCATAGGTGAGCGAGCCCAGCACGCTCAGCCGTAGCCAAGGCAGCGGGAAGCCCAGCAGCT
Source organism: Eubacteriales bacterium (assembly GCA_031554855.1). Taxonomy (GTDB): domain Bacteria; phylum Bacillota; class Clostridia; order Christensenellales; family Aristaeellaceae; genus JAVBUY01. Next base: position 23,776 of record JAVBUY010000159.1, on the reverse strand, counting down.
TTGACAGCGTGATGACGCCGAGCAGAATCGCCACCGCAGGCGCGATGGTGAATAGCGCGCTGGAGGCAATGGTCTTGCGCAGTGTGCCCGCGTCGATGCCCACTTGGCGTGCGCGCCGCAGGGCGCGGAATAGAAAGTACACCGATTGTGAAATAACAAAGAGCACCACCAGGACGGTAATCAGGTACAGGAAACCACTGTTGACCGAAAAAGTGCGCATAGCGCCCCACCTGCTTTCTGGGTTTACTCATCGTGTGCATTATAGCACGAATTTCGCCGGGCGACAAAATATGAACAAGCACATTATAATCGACGTGAATCGGATACATTTTGATATGTTGAGTTTAAGTATGCATTGATAATCGCTTGATTGCATTGTGTGACCAGCCAAACAATGGTATAGTAAGAAAGGGAAAACGTGTCCAATCGCGGTTTTTCCTAGGCACAGGCGCCCTTTGACGGACAAAAGGCGCCAAAAAAGGACAAGCGGTAGGCGTGCGTGCCGCACGGAGCATGCATGATGGAAGGTACGCGAAAAACAGACTGAAAGTCTATATCCGGAAGCATGCATTGCGCGACGAGCGCGCCGAACAGAGTGAACCGGTAGAGGGGGAGATGTATGAAACGAATTACCGCCATGTTGCTGGCATTGTTGATGCTATGGGAGATGATCCCGTCCATCGCGCTGGCCGAAGAGACCTACTATGGAGTGGGCGAGGGATCGACCTATCACACGGTGCTATTCAAGGACGCCGACGGCAGCGCGCTCAAAGAGCAATTTGTGCTGCACGGCGAAAGCGCCACGGCGCCCGACGAGCCTGGCCCTATCTCTGGCGAGGACGGCATGCTTCATTCCTTTTCGGGCTGGAACCGCGCCCCCAGCGGCGATGGCCTCAAAAATATTACCGCCAATACGACCTTTACCGCGCAGTATGCCGACGGCATTTTTGACAATAGCGTAAGCCGTACAGACTATGGGTCTGTTATCGACATCACGATCGCCCCGATGCAAGTCGACGTGCAATCCGATGGCGTGACCCCGCGCGTGCCCGCCGGCGTGGATGTGCTGGCCGGTGCGCTGAAACCCGGTCACCAGGTGCGGGCGACCTTCGCGTTCGACACCTTTGTGCCGGGACATGCCGCTTTCAATAAGAACTACATTCATTATTCGGTGAATACGCCGCTGGAGCAGGTCATTCTGCCGTGCAGCGGCACGACCAAGGTGACTTCCTACCAGATCGTGGACACCCTCAACGGCGACGCCGATGTGACCGATCAATACGAGGTGGCGCTGCAGACCGGCAGCTACTTTGTTGGCAGAATGCTGATCACCGTGCGCATGGACGCGCACCAGGTGTACACCGGCAAGCCGGAATATGGCGTGCTCGCACCAAGCCCCGTGCACGTGGGCGGTACGCTGCGCCCCGGCGATTACCTGATCAGCTACACTGGCTACTTCTATGTAATGCCAGCATACAAGACCATGATTCCCACCGATGTGGGCGACTACATCGGATACATAGATTCCCGTGGCGCGAAGATCTTTGACGCGGATCATGTGCAGGTGCACAACTACATCTATACGATCACGATGTCGAATCCTGGCGACCTCTATATCGAGCCGCGGTCGATCGCGATTACCGTGCAGGACGTCGTGGATCATGTGTACGACGGCAAGGCAGTGACGCCGGAAGTCGCCTATGAGGCATGCGACGAGGCCGCGCTGCGCGGCCTGCTGACCAACCTGGGCCAGACCGCGACCGCGACGCTGGATCAGCAGCCGGTCAACGTGGGCACCTACACTGTGGGCGTCCAGTCCATCGCCTTCAAAGAAGGCAGCAAGGATATCCCCAGCAAGAACTACAAACCGGAGATCACCAAGGGCAATGTGAATATCGTCGCGCGCCCGCTCAGCGTCTTTGTGCCGCAGGTGAGCGAGGATCAGGCCAGCGCGGCCTACCAGATCACCGATGGGTCGCTGGCCGAAGGGGAAACGCTGACCGTGTCGATCGCGTCGGGCGTGGCTACCGCGCAGGTGATGCGTGGCACGGCGGACGTGACCGACAACTACGACCTGACACTGATCGCCGAGCCGCTGATCTCCAGCTTCGAGACGCTGGCAGGGCAGACCTACCACGGCACATTCGCCAGCGGCACCGATGCGGGCGCGTATACCTTCACGATGGGCAACGGCCAGCATGGCGCGGTGACCACCGATGGCAACACCTTTACCTACACGCCCGAAGCCGGGTTCGTGGGCCAGGATATGCTGCAATACGGCGTTGCCTACGGCACGGGCGCACAGGCGGCAGAGATGCCGCTGGAGGTCACGGTGCTGCAGGTCAATAGCGCTCCGGCTTTCGTGGAGGCAGGCGCGGGGTACACGGCCCAGGGCAACGTGCTGACCCGAACCGTTACCTTCAATAAAGATTCTTCGCCCAGCGCCCGCACAGGAACCATCACCGGTACCGATGCGGAGACGCCGGGCAATCAGCTGGTTTTTGCTGTGACCCACAAGACCGAGAACGCCGACAAGCTGGGCACGCTGACGCTGGCAGCGCCGGACGCGAACGGCAAAGTGGCCTATTCCTTCATGCCGGTCAAAAACGCGTTCGGCACGGCGACGTATACCATCTCGCTGACCGACCTGGGCGCGCCCAGCGGCAGCCCCGCTGCCAACGCCGAGGCGGCGCCCAAGGCCGCGGAAAAGACCGTGCAGCTCACCTTTGTGGTCGAGAAGGTAAATGCCTCCCCGGCGCTGGCCGACAATGTGAAACTGTTGGCCGGTCCGGCGGGTGGCTTTAGCGACCAGCCCGGGTTCAACACCGCCACGGTGACCTGGGACGCCGCCACCGACTGGGAGACCGCGACGGAGGACATCGTCTATACCATCCAATACAATGTGACCAACACCGACGACAATACCTCCGGTGTGTGGCAGAACCTGGCCACTGGCGTGCAGGGCGTGTCCGGCGGCGTGGTCAGCAAGACCATCACCTGGCCCCAAGAGGGCATCAACACAAACACCGTTTGGGTGCGCGTGATTGCGACCGACGATGCCAATTTCGGCCTGGACATCCATGGCAACCCGGCGACGCCCGCCTTTGATCCCAAGGGCCCCAAGAGCACCGGCGGGCGGCGCTCGAGCAAGCTCAAGATGGACAATGCACCGCCGCAGGCGAGCTATTTGGTGACGCTGGGCAATCCGACGTCGATCAAGCTGACCGTGAGCGACGCTGCGACGCCCGGCGCGATGGGCTTGCCAGCCGCGTGCGTCACGGCGGTCTCCCAGGGTATCACGCGCATCGACGACAAAAACTACACCGTTGCGCAGGGCGGCGACTATACCTTCCAGGTGACCGACAAGGTGGGCAACACCGGCACGGTGACCGTGCCTGTGCCGTATATCAACAGCGCGCCGACCTTCGTGGTGGCCAGCGGCGACGACGCGACCGGCGCGACCATCCAGCGCAGCATCACCAACATCATCAAGGATTCCGATCCGTGGTTGCATACCTACGCGCTGGCGGGCACCGACGTGGAGACCCCGGCCAGCCAGCTTCGCTACGCGGTGACCGACAAGAGCGCCAACGCCGACAAGCTGGGCACGCTGACGCTGTCCGCGCCCGATGAGAGCGGCAAGGTGTCCTACACTTTCATGCCCGCGAAGAACGAATTTGGCAAAGCGACGTACACGATTTCGCTCACCGATCTGGGTGCGCCCAGCGGCAATCCCGCTGCCAACCTCGAGGCAGCGCCCAAGTCGGCGGACAAACCGCTGGAGCTGACATTCGATGTGCAGCCGTCCAACGCCGCGCCATACATGGCGCCCAGCGCGACGATGACGGCGGGCCCGGCGGGCATCTTCAGCGACAACGCGGGCTACAATACCGCTACGCTGACCTGGAACAATGGCACCGACTGGGAGAGCCCGCCGGAGCACCTGTTCTATAATATCGAATACAACGTGACCGATACCGACAGCAACTACACCGGTGTGTGGCAGCCGCTGGTGTCGGATCTGCCCGGCGTGGTGGGTGTGAACACCACCACCATCACCTGGCCGAAGAACGGCGTGAACACCAACACCCTGTGGGTGCGCGTGATCACCAAGGACGACGGCTACCTGGGCGTGGACATCGATGGCAACGAGGCGAACCCTGCCTTCACCGGACTGGACGGCAAGACCTCCGGCGGCCGCCGCACAGCCAAGATGAAGATGGACAACGCCGCGCCGGTGGTCACCTACAAGGTGACGCCGCAGGCCGCCGCGTTTGTGCGCCAGGCGACCATCGCGCTGACCGCTGCCGACGCGAACCAGCCCGGCATGGCGGGGCTGGACGCCAACTGCGTGACCGCGCCGCAGAACGCGACCCGCGTGAACGACAAGACGTACACGGTCGCGGCCAATGGCACGTACACGTTCGCGGTGACCGACAAGGTCGGCAACATCACGACGGTGGACGTGACGGTGGACTGCATCCAGGAGCCAACCGTGATCGAGGCGCAGCTGGACGCGCGCGTGGTCTACAATGGCCAGCCGCGCGACGGCCAAGAAGGTGCGGCCTACAAGGTGGTGTCCGGCCAGCTGGCCGACGGGCACGCCTTTGACCCCACCGATCTGTACGGCTACTATGTGCCCGATCCGCCGGTCAACGCCGGTACGTACACGAAGAGGATCAATATCACCGGCGCGATGATCATCGACACCAACAACAAGAACGCCGAGGTCAACGATCACTATATCATCAACCTGGACTGGGGCGATCTGACCATCGACAAGCGGCCGGTGACGGTGACCATCGGCTCGCTGAACAAGAAGATCGGTGACGCCGATCCGGCATATACCGTGACCATCGAGCAGGGCGACGCGACCGGCGACCGGGGTGTGCTGCCGGAGGACCTCGCGGCCTTTGAGGCGTTCTACCAGGCGGCGGGCAATGTCTATCGCACCGATGGTGCCGAGACCGTCGGCACCAAGCCGGGCGCGCTGACCGCCAAGCCCATTTCCGGCATGGACAACTACGATGTGACCGTGGTCAACGGCGATGTCGTGATCGGCAAGATCCCGCTGACCATCCGCTATGATGCGCACATGGTCTACAACGGCACGTCGCGCGACGGCAGCCTGTCCCCGACCATCGTGATCCAGGACGGCACCGGCCCGCTGCGCCCCGGCCACGCGTTTGCGGCGTCCTACTCTGGCTGGGGCGGTGCGCACAGGACCGACGCAGGCGTATACCCGAACATCATCGCGCTGACCGGCGTGAAGATCATCGACAAGAACAACGGCAATGCCGTCGTGTCCGATCAGTATCAGCAGACCATCGAGCGCCCGGGCGACATGTACATCGCGCAGCGCCCGATTCAAGTGACGCTGACCGCTCCGGCTGCGCGCGTGTACAACGGCCAGCCGCTGCTGCCCACCGTGGCCTTTGGCGCGGAGAACACCACCGCGCAGACCGGCCTGCTGACCTCGGCGGGGCACGTGGCCACCGCCACACTGACAGCACAGCCGGTGAACGCGGGCACACACAGCGTCGGCGTCAGCGATGTGCTGATCCAGGACGGCGGCAAGAACCATGTGACCGCCAGCTACGATTGGACGGTCAATACCGCCAGCGTGGTGATCGGCAAGCGGCCGGTGACCGTCACCGTGCATGCCGCCAGCAAGACCTATGGGCAGGCCGATCCGGCCTTCTCCGTGGACATCGAGCAGGACGACGAGAGCAGCGACCGCGGCGTGCTGCCCGCCGACCGCGCGGCCTTCGAGGCCTTCTATGAGGCGCAGGGCAATGTGTTCCGCACTAGCGGCGACGAGACCACCGGCACCCAAACCGGTGCGCTCACCGCCACCCCCTACACGGACAACGACAACTATCAGGTCACCGTGGTGGCGGGCGACTTCACGATCGCGGGCATCCCGATCACAGTGCGCGTGGATTCCCATATGACCTACGACGGCCTGCCTCGTGACGGCAGCTCGTACCCGACCTATGTGGTCACGCAGGGACAGCTGCGCGACGGCGACGCGTTCCGCGATATTCTGCTGATGCAGGACTACACCGTCGATCCGCTCAAGGTCGAGGCGGGTGACTATCCGCGTGCGCTGGATGTGCAACGCATGCGCATCCACGACAGCACAGGCAAAGAAGTGACCGACCAGGTATACGATGTGACCATCGAGCGCCCGGGCGATATCTATCTGGCGCGGCGTCCGCTGGATGTTGTGGTGGAGCAGACCGCCGACGCGGTGTATAACGGCCAGCCGGTGGTTCCCGCGATCACGTTTGAGGCGCAGGATACCGAGGGATTCCGCGGCCTGTTGACCTCGCTGGGGCATACCGGATCGGCGGCGCCCAACATCACCCCGGTCGATGCGGGCGAGTACACGGTCAGCCCCGCCGACATCGCCATCAGCGACGCGTCCGAGGCAGACCAGACCGCCAACTATGCGCCGTCGCCGGTCTCCGCGACCGTGCGCATCACCGCACGCCCGGTCACCGTGACCGTGAAGCCGTCCGCCAAGATGTTCGGCCAGGCCGATCCGCCCTTTACGGTGCACATCGAGCAGGCGAGCGCGGCCAACGAGCGCGGCGTGCTGCCCGAGGATCTGGCGGCCTTTGAGAACTTCTACCGGATCGCGGGCAAGGTGTATCGCACCGGCACGCAAGAAAACGCGGGCTTCTATCCCGGCGTGCTCAAGGCGGTGGCGTACGCGGGCAATGCCAACTACGCGGTCACCGTCGTGCCGGGCGACTTTGTGATTCAGCCGCTGACTGCCATCACCGTCAAGCCCGATCAGGTCAACCGCGTGTATAGCGGCAACAGCCACTCGGTGGTGACCGGCGACGCCTCGGTGGTATCCGGCGCGCTGGAAAACGGCCACACGCTGGCTACCGGCGTGGCGATGACCGCCACCGGCACCGATGTCGGGGATTACCCGGTCGCGCTCAGTGCGGCTGACGTCCGCGTGATGGATGGCGAGTATGATGTGACCTACCTGTACGATATCACCACGCAGCCCGGCGTCCTGCGCGTCGCGCCGCGCCCGATCCATATCCACGCCATCGACATGGGCACAAAGCCCTATATCGGCAACGCATATGCGCTGAACGCGACCAGCGGCGCCAACAAGGCCGTGGACGTGGAAGCGGTGAATGGGGATCGTGGCCTCATCAGCGGTGCGACCGCCACCATGACCGCAAGCACCACCGGTGCGGCGACCACCGCCACCGATGCGGGCACCTACCCGATCGCAGTGACCGGCGCGACCATCCTGAAGGATCTGGTCGATATCACCGCCAACTTCGCCATCGACTATGGCACGTCGGGACAGTTGGTCATCGCGCCACGCCAAGTGACCGTGACCGGCGACGCGCAGAGCAAGTACGAGCGCACGGCCGATCCGGCCTTCACCGCGTCGTTTGACAGCGCCCCGGCCCATCCCGCGTCGAGCGGCACCGGCGTGCTGCCCCAGGACGAGGCCGCGTTTACGCAGTTCTATCGCGTCACCAACCTGTCTACGCGCGCCAACGCGGGCGTGGAGGCAGTGGGCGCGTACGCGGGCGTGATTGTGCCACCAGTGTACACCGCGAACCCGAATTATGCCGTCACCACGGTGGCGGGCGACTTCGCCATCTTGGCGCGCGTGCCGCTGACCATCCGTCCGCTGTCGCAGACGCTGACCTACCGCAACGCCGAGCAGATCGTGGCCTTCGACCAGGACGACCCGGATTGGGTGAACCGCGTCTCGGTCACTGGCTTGGCGGCGGGGGATCGGATCTCCGCCATCACGGTGTCGGCGAGCGGCACCGATGCCGGAACGTACCCGCTGGAGGTCTCCGATGTTGGCATCACCGACGCGGACGGCCACGACGTGACCGGCCGGTATGACCTGACCATTGCCGAAGCCTACCTGACCATCGCGCCGCGCCCGGTGCTCGTTCAGGGCGTCAGCGGCAGCTGGATGTACGACGCGCAGTACCATGCGCGCGCGGTGGAAATCGGCACGCTGGCCGACGCCGATTCCGGCCTCGCACCGGGGCATGCGCTGGGCGAGGTCACGCTGGCGGAGACCGAGGAGATCATGCATGCGGGCACGCATAGCGTTACGCCGATCAGCGCGGCCATCGTCACGCTGGGCGGCCAGCCGGTCGCCCCGGGCAACTACGATATCCGCTACCAGGCGGGTAGCGTCATAGTCGCGCCGCGCCCGGTGTCGGTGACCGTCGCCAAGAGCGAGGCGCTGCCCTATGGTGCGAAGATCGGCAAGTCTGTGATCGGCCCCGGCAACGGCTACAACGCGCAATATGGCGTCACGATTGATGGCCTGATGGGCGACGACTATATCGAAGTGTACTTTAACTGGGGACTGCCGACAGAAGCCAAGGCAGTGGTCATGACCGGCACGTACTACGGCACCGTGGAGCTGGTTCCCTGCAACGCGATCGAGCAGGTCATCAACCGCGAGGACTACCTGATCAATTTCCAGGGCGAAGCCTACACCGAGGGCGAGGTGCCTTGCCCCGAGCTGGTCACCACCATCGCGCCGCGCGGCATGCGGTTCGTGGCGGCGCGCAGCGTGGTCTACGACGGCCAGCCGCACGCGCTCAAGGCCAGCGACTACGCAGAGAATCGCGCCTTCGGTTCGGCGGACAGCGACTACCTGCTGACCGCGTACCAGGCGCTGACGCTGGCCGACGCCGCGCTGGTGGGCGGCACCGACGCGAACACCTACACCTATAGCGAGCGCAACACCGGCGCATCCAAAGTGCTGGTCACCAAGGCGACTGACGGCCTGACCGTCGGCCAGGATGTGACCGGCGGCTACGACTACAGCATCACCGGCGCGCTGACCATCGCCAAGCGCCCGGTGGCGATCGCGGTGATCAGCGAGGCAGTGCCCTTCACCAGCGCCGCGCACACGCCGCGCACCGCCGCGCAGCCCATCGCGGGCAACGCCCACAGTGGCCTGCCCAGCGGCTTCACCTACGCGGTGAACTTCACCGGTGACAACGCGCCGACTGACCCGGGTGCGCACGCCATCACGCTGACCGAGGACATGGTCACGATCTATGACGCCAGCGGCAACCCGGCGGCCGACAACTTCTCGCTGACGCTCACCGGCGGCACGCTGACCATCGGCGATCCGACTGTACTGAGCATCGCGCTCGACCCGGTGACCGTCACCTATGACGGCGCGGAGCACACCGCCGATGAGGCGTGGGTGGTGCCCACCGGTCTGAAACCGGGCCACAGCATCGCATCGGTCAGCGTCAGCGGCGCGGGCACGAATGCCAACACCGCCGCGATCCCGAGCTATGCCATCCAGGCGAGTGACGCGGTGATCACCGACGGCACGAACGACGTGACCGGCGAGTACACCATCAGTTATCCCGCCAGCACACTGGTCATCCAGCCGCGCGCGGTGACCCTCACCGCCGATACGTTGGCGCCGGTGGTCTACGACGCGCAGGAGCATAGCGCGGGCTATAGCGTGGCGGCAGCCACCGCCAACACCGGCCTGGTCAGCGGCCACAGCGTGTCGGATATCACGCTGACCGGCGGCACGCAGCGCGATGTGGGCGGCTATCCCGTCGTGCCCAGCGCGGCGACCATCACCGACGAACAAACCGATGTGACCGCCAACTACGACATCTCATATGAAAACGGTGGCATCACCATCGACGCGCGCCCGCTGACCGTGGCGCTGAACGACCCGAGCGACTATGCCGCCGCGCCGCTCTATGGCGACGCCGAGTATACCGGCCACCGCGCGCTGGGCGCGGCAGCCTTCACCATCGACGGCCTGCAAGGCGACGACCGTTTCGCGGAGATCGGCCTGGACTACGGCAACACCGCGCAGGTGGGCGACAAGACGCTGACCATCTATCACACCGGCCTGGTCAGCGGCGCGAACCGCGCTGTGTCCGGCAACTACGACATCCGCGTGACGCAGCCGACCATCGCATACACCGTGTTGCCGCGCACGCTGACCTACACCGCCACCAAGACCGTGACCTATGACGCCAGGCCGCACAGCATCACCGACAGCGAGTTCGTGCTGACCGGCGGCGACGGCTTGGCCAACGGCGAGACCGTGTCCATCGCGACCGCCGTCAATGTGCCGCAAACCGGCGCGGGCACCTACCCCTACGCGCTGACCATCCGAGGCGCGCAGGCGCAGACCGGCACCAACGTGCGCATCCTGAAGAACGGCGCCGATGTGACCGGCAACTATGTGATGCAGTTCCATGCTGCGCTGACCATCGCGCAGCGCCCGGTGACCTTTGCGCTCATCGGGCAGAGCTTCCCCTACGACACCGCGCCGCACAGCCTCGGCTATAGCGTGTCCGCGACCGGCCAGGGAACCGGCCTGGTAGCCGGACACACCGAGACGCTGGCCTTCGCGAGCAACAGCCGCACGCTGCCCGGCCAGCAGAGCGCCGCCATCACCGACGTGCGCATCCACGCGGGGCAAGAGGACGTGACCGCCAACTATGCCTACCAGACCTCCGGCGCGCAGCTGATCATCGGCGCGCAGCCGGTGGTGTCGCTCAAACCCACGCAGAGCGCGCTGGTGTACAATGGACAGATGCAGGCCGCGCCGGTCACTGCGCTGGCCGTCACCGCTGGCGCGCTGCGCGCGGGCGACGCGGTGGCCAGCTTCACGGTCAGCGGGCAGGGCCTGCTCGCGGGCAACTACGCCAACCTGCCTGGAAACATCGTGATCCGGGACAACAATGGCACCGGCAAGGATGTGACCGCCTACTACGCGCTGACGCCGGTGGCGGGCACCTTCACCATCCAGCAGCGCCCGGTGACCGTGCGCATCGAGAGCGTGCGGACCGACTACGACGCGACCGAGCACACCGCGACCTATCGCGTCGCGACGGCGGACGCTGTAAGCGGCCTGGTGGGTGACGACGCATTGACCACCACGCTGGTCAATGCCTCACGCACCGAGATTGGCGCGCACCCGGTCACCTTTGCGCAGGACGCGACGAGCATCGAAAGCCCGACACACGGCGATGTGACCGACAGCTATGCGATCAGCGAGATCGAGGGCAGCATCGAGCTGACCCGTCCGATGCAGCAATACACGGTCGCCTACTACTACAATGGTGTGCAGGATGCCAGCAAGACCGCGATCTTCACGAACATACCTTATGGCACGGTGATCAGCGGCTACGCGGCCAAGCCGGTGACCGGCTATGTGCTGGGCAGCGTGGTCTATGGCGGCAGCACCGCCAACACGTCGCTGACGCTGGGCCTGGACAACGCCGCCAACATGATCCGCGTGTACTATGTGCCGATGCGCAACATGGCCTATACGGTGTCGTACGTGCTGCGCGGTGTGGACGGATCGGCGCTGGGCACCATCCAGGCCACCAAGACCGTGCGCGACCAGGCGCTGCGCACCTTTGACCGCGTGCCGTACTATGACGACGCGTCGCAGGTCGCCCCGGCCGATCGCTTCTACGAGATCGCACCGACGATCAGCGGCTACACCTACGTGCCCAGTGGCGGCGGCAGCATCCAGATCGCCGCCGACGAGACCCGAAACCAGATCGTCTACTATTACCGCAAGAACGTGACCATCACCGCGAATAACGACACGCGCGTGTACAATGGCCAAGCGCAGGGCAGCACCAAGGGGCTGACGGTGACCGGCCTGCCGACCGGCTGGCAGCTCAGCGGGGTGACCGCCGTCGGTGAGGGCAACGCAGTGAACACCTACACCCTGTCGCCCAGCCAGACCGCCTCCATCGTGAACCCCAGCGCCCCGCACGCGGTCGCGCCGGATTGCCGGTTCAGCTATATGGTGGGCACGCTGACCATCACGAACCGCCCGGTCAGCGTCAGCATTCCGACGGTGGTCTATGACTACGACGGCGCCGCACATACCGTCGCGCCGGTGGTCACCGGCCTGGCCGATGGGCACACGCTCAGCGCGCCGCTCCTCGACGCGACCCGCACCATGCCCGGCAACAATCCGGTCACCTTCGCCACCGGCGCGAACGCGCCGAAGATCCTGGCGGGCGGCACCGACGTCACCGCCAACTACACGCCGACATTCACCTCGGGCAGCATCACGGTCAACGCGCGTTCGCCGCAGGTCACCCTCACCGCGCGCGGCATCACCAATGTATACAATGGATCGATGCAGAGCGGCAATGGCGTGACCGCCAGCGGCCTGGCGCCCGGCGACCATGTGAAGAGCGTCACGGTCAGCGGCGGCGGTCGCACGGTGGGCTCCTATCCGCTGACGCCCAGCGACGCGCGGATTTTCAGCAGCGCCGGTGTGGACGTGACTCGCAACTATCCGCTGATCACGTACACCAATGGCTCGCTGTCCATCACGCAGCGCCCGCTCACGATCAGTGTGCAAAGCGCCAGCTATCCCTACGACGGCACGGCGCACTCGGTTACCTATGCTGTGGAGGGCAGCCTGGCCAGCGGCGACCAGCTGACGAACGTCGTGCTGTCGGGCAACACCCGCACCGATGTCGGTGGCAATGCCGTCACGGTGGGCGCGGTGACCATCCAGTCGGGCACGGAAAATACCAGCGGCAACTACGCCTTGACCAAGAACGACGGCAACATTGCCATCACGCAGCGCAACAACCTGCAATACCGCGTGGAATACTATCTGGGCGGCATCAGGCAGGACGACATGACCGAGTACTATAGCGGCCTGATGCTGGGGACCCCCATCAATGCCTACCCCAACAAGCTGCGCGCCGGGTATGCGCTGAGCAAGGTGCTCTATGGCACCGGCATCACCAACAGCCTGACCATTGGCCTACAGAGCGCGGACAACGTCATTCGCGTGTTCTATGAGCCGACCGGCGGCCAAAGCTACACCATCGAGTACTATGTCGCCAACCTGGCGGGCGATGGCTACAGCAAGATCTCGCAGGATGTCGTCGGCGGCATGACGACCGGCGCCACCGTCACCGACATCAGTCAGCGCATCGAAGCCACGCAGATCGGCGGCATCGTCTATGCGCGCACCGAGGGTCTGCCGCTGACCATCACCGGCACGCCGGGCAGCAACGTGATCCGCGTGTACTATGCGCGCCGCACGACCATGCGCTATCGCGTGGAGTACTACTACGATGGCGACCTGAACAGCGGCATGACTGAAAGCTACGGACAGCAGATGTATGGCCAGGTGATCTACAACTACCACGACAAGGTGGTGGGCGGCTACAAGCTGGTTCGCACGGAGAACCTGCCGCTGACACTGGGCGAGGACGAGCAGCTCAACGTGATTCGCGTCTACTACGAGAAGATCGGCGGCGGCGAAAAGCTTTCGCTGATCGAGGACGTCGCGGTGCCGCTCAGCGCGGGCGTCGGCGGCCTGAACGCCGGTGAAACCAAGGATTAAACCCATTGCGCAGGGGGAGGCAGTTCCCCCTGCGCCTATCCATATCAAGGGGATGATGAGGATGCGGAAGCAAACGGTATTTCGGGTGATCGCGCTGGGGCTGCTGGTGGCGCTCTTTGGCGCGCCGGTGTGCACCGGCTGGGCGCAGAGCGACGTGCCAACTGGACTGGTGGTGGGCACCACCATCCCGTTCAGCGGCTCATTTTTCACCGAGCTGTGGGGCAACAACTCGGCCGATATGGATGTGCGCGCGCTGATCCACGGCTATGCGACGGTGGCCTGGACGCAGGAGGGGCAGAACGCCATCGACGCGACTGTGGTGCGCAAGACCGACATCACCGACCGCAGCGGCAACCGCACCTACCGCTTCGAGCTCAATCCCGACCTGACCTACAACGATGGCACACCGATTACCGCCGCGGATTACGTGTTCTCGGTGCTGTTTGACGCCAGCGTCGCGCTGTCGGTGCTGAGCACGGTGCCGCCGCGCACCGCGCACCTGGTCGGATACGACGCGTACCGCAAGCACGGCGCGTTCACCGGCGTGCGTCTGCTGGGTGAGCACAGCTTCTCGCTGACCATCGGCAGAGACTACCTGCCGTACTTCTACGAGCTGGAGATGGTCAACGTACAGCCGTATCCGATGTCGGTGCTGGCGCCCGGCTGCGAGATCAAAGACGATGGCGACGGCGCATACATCGACGGGCCGTTTGACGCGGCGCTGCTGGAAAAGACTGTGCTCGATCCGGCGAACGGCTACCGGTTCGCGCCCAAGCTGACTTGCGGGCCGTACGCGCTGCTGTCGTATGATGCGGAGGCAGGCGTCGCTACCTTTGAAAAGAATCCGCGCTATCTGGGCAACTTCGAGGGGCAGAAGCCAACCATCGGCCGCATCACGTTCCGCGTCGTGCAGTCCGGCGCGATGATGGAGCAGCTGGCCCAAGGCGAGCTGGACCTGATCAACAAAGTATCGGCGGCCAGCCAAGTAAACGCGGGGACGGCGCTGGTGGGCGAGGGCAAGGCACAGATGCTCAACTACCTGCGCGGCGGGCTTAGCTTCCTCAGCTTCGCCTGCGAGCGCGGCAAGGGCGTCTCGGTCAATCTGCGCAAAGCCATCGCCAAGTGCGTGGACGAAGAGCTGATCAGCGAGCAGGTGTTCCAGGGACGCGCGCTGCCGGTGTATGGTTACTATGGCCTCGGGCAATGGATGGCCAGCGAGAATATGGACAAGCTGATCGGGCTGTCCACGTACACGCTCAACCTGAACGGCGCGCGCGAGCTGCTGACCAAGGATGGCTGGGTGCTCAACGCCGACGGCTCGGCATATGATGAGAAAATTGGCGGCATACGCTATCGCAAGGACAAGGCCGGCGTGATCGAAGAGCTGGTGGTGCGCTTTGCGCGGCCGGACGACAGCCTGGCTGCCGATGCGGTGGAGCGCATGCTGTCGGAGAATCTGCCCAAGGCGGGCATCCGCGTGGACAGTGCGACGCTGCCCTTCGACGAGCTGCTGCGGCAATACTATCGGCAGACGGAGCGCGCGTACGACCTGTACTTCACCGCGACCAACTTTGACCTCGTGTTCGATCCCTACTTCACCTTCCACACCGGCGACGCCTACCAGGGCACCGCCAACACCACCGGCCTGCGTGACGCGAAGCTGATGCAGCTGGCCGACGAGATGCGCCAGACCAAGGTGAACGACAAGCAGGCGTATGTGGAAAAGTGGCTACAGTTCCAGCAGCGCTTTGTGGAGCTGCTGCCGGTCATCCCGCTGTATTCCAATATTTACTACGACTTCTTTGCGCCCGACTTGCAGAACTATCGCATCAACGCGAGCTGGAGCTGGGCGAGCACGATTCTGTATTCGTACATAGGCGATCCGCCGGTGCAGGAGCAGGGGGAGACGGTGGACATTCAGTAGCGGCTGCGATACCCTCGCGCAAGGAGTGCCATGCCATGCAGTTTCTGATCAAAAAGTGCATCCAGGACAGCGACAACGTGAAGTCGGCGGCGGTGCGCACGGCGTATGGACAGTTTTCCAGCGTCGTGGGCATCCTGTGCAATGCGCTGCTGTGCGTCGGCAAGATGGTGGTGGGCACGCTGTCCGGCTCGGTGTCGGTGACCGCCGACGCGATCAATAACCTGTCCGACGCGTCCAGCAGCATCATCAGCCTGCTGGGCTTCAAACTGGCCAATCGACCCGCCGACGAGCAGCACCCCTACGGCCACGGGCGCTATGAGTACCTGGCCGGGCTGATGGTGGCGGCGCTCATTCTGGTGATCGGCATCGAGCTGTTGAAAAGCAGCGTGGAGAAAATTTTGCATCCCTCGCCGGTGGCGTTCAGCTGGGTGACCGTGATCGTGCTGGCCGCTTCCATCGCGATCAAGCTGTGGATGATGCGCCTGAATCAGCGCATCGGCAAGACGATCGGCTCGCAGGCGCTGGCCGCCACCGCCGCCGACAGCCGCAACGACGTCATCACCACCAGCGCGGTGCTCATCGCGGCGCTGATCTCGCGCTTTACGCCGCTGGAGCTGGATGGATGGATCGGCGTGCTGGTTGCGGTGTTCATCCTGGTCAGTGGCTTTGGCCTCATTCGCGATACGCTGGATCCGTTGCTCGGCCACGCGCCGGACCGTGATGCCGTCAAGCGCATTCGCGATAAGATCATGAGCTATCCCGGGGTGCTGGGCACGCACGACCTGATGGTGCACGACTACGGGCCGGGGCGTCAGTTTGCCAGCGTGCATGTCGAGATGGCCGCCGAGGCCGATGTGCTGGAGAACCATGACGTGATCGACAACATCGAGCATGATTTTCTCGCGCAGGAGGGGCTGCACCTGATCGTGCACTTTGACCCCATCCTCACCGCCGACGGCGCCACCAACGACCTGCGCAAGTGGCTGGCCGAGATTGTGCATGCCATCCATCCGGAGCTGTCGGTGCACGACCTGCGCGTCGTCGCCGGGCCGACGCACACCAACCTGGTGTTCGACTGCGTGCTGCCGCACGGCGTGCCCATCACCGACGCGAGCCTGAAGGCTTCGATCAGTGCGCTGGTTGCCGCCGAGCATCCGACCTATCGCTGCGTCATCACGGTGGATCGCAGCTACGCCGCGCTGCCGCACGCCTAGCGCGGGCGGGAGACCTGCGCCAATTAGCCAAAAAACGCGCCATCGCTTTAGCACAGGTGCTTGAAAAAGACATTGACTTTATAAAATAAGGAAGGTACAATGGGTGTAGCAAGGATCCTAATTTGAAGGAGGAATCTGTTTCATGACGCGTTCTTTCAAGCGAATCCTGTTGGTTTCCCTGGCCCTGATCCTGGTCGCTCTGCCTGCCCTTGGCATGGCCGCCGACAAGGTTACCCTGCGCATGGGCTCCTGGCGCATGGACGACGTGGACGAAGTCAACGCCATGCTCGCTGAGTATGCGAAAGTTGCGCCCGATGTCGAGATCGTGTTCGATCCGACCAACCCGCCGGACTACAACGCCATCCTGCGTCAGCAGTTGGACGGCGGCGCTGGCCCCGACCTGATGTATGCCCGCTCCTACGCCACGGGTCTGGATCTGTTCCAGTCCGGCTATTTTGCGGACATCACTGATCTGCCCGGCCTGAAGGAAAACTACACCGCCGACGCGGTAGCCCCCTGGACCACCGAGGATGGCAAGACCTATGCGCTGCCGTTCATCGCGGTGTCGCACGCTGTGTATTACAACAAGGCCATCTTCGAGAAGGAAGGCCTGAGCGTTCCGGCCACCTTCGAGGACTTTGTCGCGCTGTGCGAGACCCTCAAGGGCAAGGGCTACACCCCCCTGGGCAACGGCCTGGCCGACCAGTGGGACGTGCTGGAGACCTTCTTCCTGGGCATGCTGCCCAACTACATCGGCGGCTCCGCCGAGCGCATCAAGTATGAGAACGGCGAGAAGCCGCTGAACGACGAGGCCATGGTGGCCGCGTATGCCGACATCGCCAAGCTCGCCCCGTATCTGCCGGAGGGCTTTGCCGCGGTGGATTACAACTCCATGCAGGCGCTGTTCAATACCGAGCAGGCCGTGATGGTGGTCGATGGTTCCTGGAACATCAGCGCGTATGCCGCCGCCCCGTTCGAGTGGAGCGTGTTCACCGTGCCGCCGCCGGCTGGCAAGACGCCCGGTGTGTGCTTCCACATTGACGCTGCGATGGCTGCGAACCCCAAGAGCGCCAACCTCGAAGCTGCTAAGGCGTTCCTGGCCTGGATGGCGACCAAGGAAGGCGCCCAGGTAGTCGCCGCCAACCTGCCCGCCGGTATGTTCCCGACCATCAATGCCGATATCCAGCTGGCCGACGTGCACAGCGCCGAGTTCCTCGGCCTGAACGAAGGCAAGACCATGGACGTTCGCTTTGTCTGGCCGAAGATGATGGATCTGTATGCCCCGATGAACGAGGCGGTTGTCAGCGTGCTCAAGGGCGAAAAGACTCCGCAGGAAGCCGCCGATGCGGTTGCCGCGGTGTGGGCCGCTAAGTAAGCTACGTGAATAACCTGGGGAACGGGAGCTTCGGCTCCCGTTCCTATGTTATCGGGAAGGTGGTACATATGCTAAGCACACCTGTACGCACTCGCAGCAAAGCCATGCGCGGCCTGCATCCTGGCGGCACTTACTGGGTGCTGTATCTGTTGCCCGCGCTATTTTTTTATGTGGCATTTATGGCGTGGCCGCTGCTGGACTCGCTGCGGCTGAGCCTGATGACACGCGACCATAAGACCAATGTATGGACTTTTGCCGGGGCCGCCAATTTCGTGAAGCTGTTCACTGATAAGGCAACCTCGGAGCGGTTCTGGGGCGCGTTTGGCAACACCTGGGTGTTTTTCGCGATCCATATGCTGGTACAAAACGTGCTGGGCATCCTCTTTGCGGTGATGCTCACCAATCGCACCATGAAGGGGCGCAAGTTCTATCAGACGATGATTTTTCTGCCGGTGACACTGGCGGTGCTGGTGACCGGTTTTCTATGGCGCATGCTGCTAAGCCCGGTGTGGATGCGCGGAACGCTCAATGGGCTGGGGCTTGGCTTTCTGGTGCGCGCGTGGCTGGGCGAGGCGTCCACCGCGCTCATCTGCGTCAGCCTGGTGTCCTGCTGGCAGTGGGTGGGCATCCCCACCATGATGTTCGTCGCCGGGCTGCAAAATATCTCCGACGACCTGTTCGAAGTGGCCGATATTGAGGGCGCCAGCCCATTGGATGTGTTCTGGCACATCAAGCTGCCGCTATTAAAGCCGGTCATCGGCATGGTCGCCATCCTCACGTTCGTCAATAACTTCAATGCGTTCGACGTGGTGTTCGCGATGACGACGGTCAACGGCGCGCCCAACTATGCGTCCGACATCATCGGTACGCTGTTCTATCGCACCGGCATCGCTGGGCAGCACCCGGTTGGCATCCCCGATCCCGGTCTGGGCGCGGCGATGTCCACGGTGATCTTCGCGGTGCTGGCGATGGGCGTGCTGCCCGTGCTGCGTATGACGCAGACAAAGGAGTGATGTGCGATGATGAAGCAAGAGAAAATCACAAAAACGCGCTCCCTGCGCCTGATGAACATGCACATCCCCTCGCACATGCTGCTCACCGTCTGGTGCCTGATCGTCATTGTGCCGCTGTGGGTGATGATCATCAATTCCTTCAAGGACATGAAGTCGATCTATCTCAATCCCTTTGGCTTCTCGCCCAACATGAGCGCCGCCAACTATGTGCGCATCTTCAAGGATGCGTCGTTCCTGCGCTACTTCGCCAATAGCTTCATCGCAGTGGCGTCGTCGCTGGTGCTGGTGATGGTGGTGGGCACGCTGGCCGCCTACGCGTTCGCCAACTGGCGCGGCAAGATCGCCACCGCGGTGTTCTATTTCTGCATCGCGGGCATGATGCTGCCCATCAAGATTGCGTCGATCCGCTTGCTGTTGCTGATGCGCTCCATCGGCCTGTTCAACACCGTGTGGGCGCTGGTGCCGATCTACACCGCGATGGGCGTGCCGATCGCCATCTTCGTGCTCACCGAGTTCATCCGCCAGATCCCCGGCGAGTTGGTGGAAGCCGGGCTGATCGACGGCGCGGGCCGCCTGCACATTCTGGTGCGCATCATCACCCCGCTGCTGCGCCCCGCGGTGGCCACCGTTGCGATCTATAACCTCATCCCGTTCTGGAACGACCTGTGGTTCCCGCTACTGATGATCGTCGAAGACAATCAAAAGACGCTGATGCTCGGTGTGACCAAGATGTTTGGCCAATACCAAACCGACTGGGCGCGCGTGCTGGCCGTGCTAACCCTGTCGGCGCTGCCGGTCATCGCGCTGTATCTGACGATGAGTCAGCAGTTTATCAAGGGGCTCACCGCCGGTGCGGTGAAGGGGTAGGCGAGGACGCTGTGTGGAGACAGGGCCCTTCGGCATCAAGCCGGAGGGCCATTATCGCTCTACATCAGCCCAGCCGCGTTTCCGCCTCCTCCATATTCCGAATAATCGGCACGCCGAACGGGCAGCGCTGTTCGCAATGCCCGCAGGCGGTGCAGGCTGCGCCGGTCGCCTCCAGCGCGCGGTAGTGCTGGCGTACAGAGGGCGGGATGTGCCCGGGGTCGAGCTTGGCGATGTCCAGGTACTTGTGCACGGCGGCGATGTCGATGCCTGCCGGACAGGGCTGGCAATGGCTGCAATACACACAGCGACCGCGGAAGTCGTTGCGCAGCGTGCCCAGCATCGGCGCATAGTCGCGCTCGGCGTCAGAGGCGTCGAGGTAGCGCACCGCATCGAGCACCTGCGCCTTCGACTGGCAGCCCAGCAGTACGCTGGATACCGCCGGGCGCGTCAGTGCGTAGTGGATGCACTGCGCTGAGGTCATGGGCTGGGTGAACGGCGTGTGCTCGGCGGAGAGCAGCTTGCCCGCGCCCAGCGTTTTCATTACGGTGATGCCCACACCGCGCTGCTCGCAGAGCGTATAGAGCGCCTGACGCTGCGGATCGAGTCCACGGAAGGCGGCAGCGTCGATGGCGCTGTCCAGTTGGTCTAGCGCATAGACCTCGGCAGGCAGCAGGTCGAACGCCAGATTGATGGAGAACAACATCATTTCGGGCAAACCGGTCTCGATCACTTGGGCGGCAATCGCCGGATTGTGCGAGGAAAAACCGATGTGGCCGATATCACCCTGGCGCTTAAGCCGCTGCACATAGTCGGCGAAACCGGTGTCGAACACGTCGTGATACCCCTTCTGGGAGTCAATGAAGAACATCATGCCGAAGTCGATGTGCCCGCCGAAGGTGCGCAGAAGATCCTCAAAGTAGCGCTGCACGGTGGGCATGTCGCGGCTGATGTCGTACTTTTCGTTGACGTCGGTCGAACCGATGTGCCCCTGGATCAGCACGTCCTTGCGGCGGCTGCCCAGCGCCTTGGCGATGTGCTCGCGCACTTCTTTGCCGGGCATGAATACATCGAGGATGTTGATGCCCTGATCCAGCGCGGCATGCAGCGTTTCCTCGGCGACGGCATAGGGTTTGCCATCCAGGTGCTCGCCGCCCAAACCGATGACGCTTGCCTGCTTGCCGGTTTTGCCGATTTCTCGATACAACATAATATTTTCTCCCTGTGAAAAAAGCCCGCAGAAATGCGGGCGTTTTGTTTGGTTGTATTACGCGTTTTCCTTTTCGAGCCGCTGCTTCCAGATCTGCTCCCACTTGAGCGCATCGGCGATGGCCTCGGCCATGGACTTTTCCGTGCTCCAGCCCAGGCGATCATGCGCACGCTGCACGCCCGCACAAGCGCCCGCTACGTCGCCGGGGCGCGAGGGCTTCTGCTCCATGGGGATCTTGCGGCCCAGCACCTGCTCGAACGCCGCCAGCAGCTCGAACACCGTGACGCCGTTGCCGGTGCCCAGATTGATTGGCGCGAAGTCCGCGCCTGCCAGCGCTTCGTCGAATTTCTCGACGGCCAGCACATGCGCACGCGCCAGATCCCACACGTGGATGTAGTCGCGCAGACCCGAGCCATCGCGCGTCGGCCAGTCGGTGCCGGTGATATAAAAGCACGGCTCTTGGCCGTTGGCCACCTGCATCATCTTGGCCAGCACGTGGCTGGGCTGCGCCAGGTATTGGCCGGAGCGCATCTTTGGGTCAGCGCCGATGGGGTTGAAGTAGCGCAGCGCGATGCCGCGCAGCGCCTCGGCCTCGCACAGATCGCTGAGTACCATCTCCATGATGCGCTTGGTGCGCGCGTAGGGACTGGACGGCTCAAGCGGCGCGCTTTCGTCGGCCACAAAGCCGGGCACATTGCCATAGATCGACGCGGAGGAGCTGAACACGACTTTGTCAATGCCCAGCGCGGCCAGCGTGTGGAACAGCTTGAGCGACTTGGACACATTCTCGCGGTAGTAGCGATAGGGATCGGACACCGACTCGGGCACGACGATCAGCGCGGCGCAATGGATGCACGCCGTCAGGTCGGGGTGCGCCTGCTTGACGCGCGCCAGCAGGTCGGAATCGGCAATATCGCCAGGGAAGAACGCGCGTCCGCGCGTGAACTCGATGCGGCCATTGACCAGAGAATCCAGAATGATCGGGGTGTGCCCGCGATCCTCCAGCGCAGAGGCAATGGTCGAACCGATGTAGCCCGCGCCGCCGGTAATCAGAACTTTCATAAGGAAATCCTCCTGCATCGAGCGTTTGATCTACCATCTATTAGAATACCATGAACCTGCGGCGATGTAAAGGCGTCGCCGCAGGGGATACGGTTGCGCGCATAACGAAAAAGTGGTATACTCAATCCTTGTACGGAGCGGAAAATGAGTCGCTGCGCACAAGAATAGGAGGAGCCGAGATGAGCTGGCTGACTGCGATCTTTGGCGATGGCAATGCGGCGGAAATCAAGCGCCTGCATAAGATCGTCGATCGAATTGACACATATGAGCAGACCCACAAGGCCATGACCGACGAGGCGCTGCGTGCGCAAACGCAGGTATTCAAAGACCGTATTGAGCAGGGCGAAACGCTGGACGACCTGCTGCCCGAGGCATTCTCGGTGGTGCGCGAGGCCACCGACCGCGTCTATGGCAAGCGCCACTTCCGCGTGCAGATGATCGGCGGCATCGTGCTGCACCAGGGGCGCATCGCCGAAATGAAAACCGGCGAAGGCAAAACGCTGACCGCCGCGCTGGCGTCGTATCTGAACGCGCTATCCGGCAAGGGCGTGCACATCGTCACGGTCAATGACTACCTGGCGCGCTTTCAGGGCGAGGAAATCGGCCGCATCCACCGTTTCCTGGGGCTGACGGTGGGCATCATCCTGCACGGGCTGACCAACGAGCAGCGCCGCGCGGCCTACGCCTGTGACATCACCTATGGCACCAACAACGAGCTGGGCTTTGATTACCTGCGCGACAACATGGTGATCTACTTCAAGGACATGGTGCAGCGCGGGCACAACTTCGCCATTGTCGATGAGGTGGACTCCATCCTCATCGACGAGGCGCGCACGCCGCTGATCATCTCCGGCCAGGGCGAGAAATCCACCGATATGTACGGCAAGGCCGATCAATTTGTCCAGCGCCTGCGCGAGGGCGAGGAGCTGGACTACGTCAAGGACGAGAAGCAAAAGACCTGCAACCTGACCGAGCAGGGCAGCCGCAAGGCCGAATCCTACTTCGGCGTGGAGAATCTGGCCGACATGGAGAACACCGAGATTCTGCACCACATCAACGCGGCGCTGCGCGCGCACTGCCTGATGAAGCGCGATGTGGACTATGTCGTGCAGAACGATCAGGTGGTGATCGTCGATGAGTTCACCGGCCGACTGATGGTGGGCCGCCGCTACAGCGACGGGCTGCACCAGGCCATCGAGGCCAAGGAGCACGTGAAGGTCGAGCGCGAGAGCAAGACGCTGGCCACCATCACGTTCCAGAACTACTTCCGCATGTATAAGAAGCTGTCCGGTATGACCGGTACGGCCAAGACCGAGGAAGAGGAATTCAAGGGCATTTACAAGCTGGACGTCGTGCAGATCCCGACCAACATGCCGATGATCCGCGCCGACATGAACGACCTGGTGTATCAGACCGTCGAGGGCAAGTTCCGCGCGGTGATCGAGCAGATCGTGGAGCGCCACGCCACCGGTCAACCGGTGCTGGTCGGCACGGTATCGGTGGAGATCTCCGAGCTGGTCAGCCACCTGTTGTCCATGCGCGGCGTGCAGCACGAGGTGCTTAACGCCAAGCACCACGAAAAAGAGGCCGAAATCGTCGCGCAGGCCGGACACTACGGCGCGGTGACCATCGCCACCAACATGGCCGGTCGCGGCACCGATATCCTGCTCGGCGGCAATCCGGAGTTTCTGGCCCGCCGCGCACTGCGGCAGCAGGGC
>JAVBUY010000203.1:0-7219 GCA_031554855.1 Eubacteriales bacterium | reverse complement strand
AAGCCATCGCAGCGGTCGCCGAAGCGCGCGGCGAACCGGCCGACGTGCACCTGAAGATCGACTGCGGCTTCCATCGGTTGGGGCTGCCGGTGTCCGCGCCCGACACGCCAAATCGTATTGCGGCGATGTTTGTGAAGCCCTACCTGCTCATGCAGGGCATTTTCTCGCACCTGTCCCTGCGCAGTGCTGAGGACGATGCCGCCCAGGCCGCCAGTCTGCACGCGCTGATGCGCACGCTGCAAGAACTGCGCTGTGCCCCGCCCATGCTGCACCTGGTCGATAGCATCGGGCTGGTGCGCTATCCGGCGTACCGCCACGACGCCGCACGGGTGGGCGCGCTGCTGTATGGCCAGCGCCCGGCGCGCAGCGAGGGCATGCCCTTCACGCTGCTGCCCACCCTGTCGTTCAAGACCACCATCTCCCGCGTGCACACCGCCGAGTCGGGCGACTGCATCGGCTACGATGAGCATCATCCGCTGCCCCGACGCACACGCATCGCCACACTATCGGTCGGCTATGGCGACGGCTATCCGCGCGCGATGGGTTCCGTGGCCGAGGTGTCGGTGCGCGGACGGCGCGCGCGCGTGCTCGGGCTGGTCTGCATGGATCAGATCATGGTCGATGTGACCGACATCCCCGATGTGGCGATCGGCGACGAGGTGACGCTGCTCGGCGGCGACATCTCGCTGGATCAGTACGCCGCCTGGGCAAATACCAACCGCAACGAGTCGCTGGCGCGGCTATCGTTTAGGCCGCTGCGCGTATACTATGAGCAGGGCCGCGTCGCCTTCTGGGATGACGCGCTGCTTTCTTAGCGAGGGATCACGATGCAAGACATCCTCCGTCAATTCTCTACCGAGGCAACCGCGATGGCCGATTGGGTCACCGCACACCGCCGCGCACTGCACCAGATCCCCGAGCTGTCCAGCCAGGAGCGCGAAACGCAGGCGTACATCGTGCGCGCGCTGACCGAGCTGGGCATCCCCTGCCAGACATATCCCGGCATGTGCGCGGTGGTCGGGCTCATAGAGGGTGCGCACACCGGCCCCACCGTTGCGCTGCGCGCCGACATGGACGCGCTGCCCATCGATGAGCCGGAGTCCGCGCCGCATTGCTCCCGCCACCCGGGTGCGATGCACGCCTGTGGGCACGACGCGCACATGGCCATCCAGCTTGGCGCAGCCAAGTTATTGATGGCGCACCGCGGCGAGATGCACGGCAACATCAAGCTGCTCTTCGAGCACGCCGAGGAAACCACCGGCGGCGCGCAACAGATGATCGCGGCGGGCTGCTTAGAGCAGCCGCATGTGGACGCGATGCTCGGCCTGCACATGTGCCCCCAGCTGCCCGCCGGGATGCTGCGCACGCGCGCGGGCGCGGTCAGCGGGTCCAGTGACGACGTACATATTGCGCTGACTGGCCGCACCGGCCACGGTGCATACCCCGAGCGCAGCATCGACGCCATCGTCATCGCCGCGCAGGTGATCACCGCGCTGCAAACCCTCGTCAGCCGCAATTTGTCGCCGTTCGATGCGGCAGCACTGTCCATTGGCGTCATCCAAGGTGGCACGCTGTCCAACGTCGTGTGCGACAAAGTGACGCTGAAGGGCACGCTGCGCACGCTCACCCCCGAGGCGCGCGCGTTGGCCAAGCGGCGCATCGCCGAGATCGTGTCGCATACCGCGGCCGCGATGGGGGGCGAAGGCGCGGTCGACATCGCCGACAGCTATGGCGCGGTGGTCAATGATCCGGCGCTGACTAGCATCGCGCTTTCGGTCGCCGCCGAGACCATCGGCCAGGAGCACATCGCCCCGCCGATTCTGCCCAGCCTAGGCGTGGAGAGCTTCAATTTCTTCGTGCGGCGCACACCGGGCGTATACTACGACATGGGCTGCGGTGTTGGCGCACCGCTGCATGCCAAGGATTTCTGTGTGGATGAAGCCTGCCTGCCGGTCGCCGTGCAGACGCAGAGCGCCATCGCGTGGGCATTTTTAGCAAATCTAAAGGAGAAATAATATGAAGAAGATTTTTCTCTCCGCCGACATCGAGGGCACCTGCGGTATCGCGCATTGGGATGAAACCGAGATCGGCAAGCCGGGGTATGAGCGCTTTGCGCAGCAAATGACGCGCGAGGTCACCGCCGCGTGCGAGGGCGCGGAACTGGGCGGCGCGACCGACGTGCTGGTCAAGGACGCGCACGACTCGGCGCGCAACATCGACCCGAGGCAGCTTCCCCGCCTGGCACGCATCTTTCGCGGCTGGGGGCGCGATCCCTACTGCATGATGTCCGGCATCGACGACAGCTTCGCCGGTGCAATGTTCACCGGCTACCACTCCGCCGCCAATACCGACGGCAACCCGCTGTCGCATACCATGAATGGTGATTTGCTGCATGTGACCATCAACGGTGAGACCGCGTCGGAGCTGTATATCAACTGCCTGATCGCCGCAATGCACCGGGTGCCGGTGCTGTTGGTGACTGGCGACCAAATGCTGTGCGACTGGGTACAAACCAAAAACCCGAACATCCACACCGTACCGGTGTGCTATGGCGTGGGCAATGGCTCTGTGTCGATCCACCCGGATGTGGCCATCGAGCGCATCCGCGCCGTCGCCCAGCGTGCGGTGGCCGATGACCCGGCGAAGTATGCCTTCCCGCTGCCCGATCGTTTTGACCTCACGGTCACCTACCGCCAGCACTATCTGGCGCGGCGCAATGGTTTCTACCCCGGCGCGCGCCAGCTCGACGCGCGCACTGTCGCTTTCTCCGCCGACGATTACATGGACGCGCTGCGCTTCATGCTGTTCTGCCTATGAGTGAGAGGATGAAACCTCGCGCGCTGCAAAGCGGCGGCACCATCGGTCTGATCTGTCCCGCCGGCGCGATCCGCGAGGTGGAGTACACGCCGGAATACCTGATCGACAAAGTGGCCGGTCTAGGCTTTCGCGCGGTGCTCGGCGACAGCGTCGGCGCGGTGCATGGCTACCTATCGGGCGACGATGCCGTGCGCCTGGCCGACATCCACCGCATGTTCGCCGATCCGGCCATCGATGCGATCTGGTGCATCCGGGGCGGCTACGGCACGCCGCGCCTGCTCGACAGCATCGACTGGGGCTTGCTCCGGCGCAACCCAAAGCCGCTGTTCGGCTATAGCGACATCACCGGCCTGCATTTGGCCATGCATGCGCAAGTCGGCTACCCCACGCTGCACAGCCCGCAGCTTTGCTCGGTTGGGCTGCATCCGGACACCGACCGCCCTTCGCGCGCGTCGCTGATCGCTGCGCTCACCGGCACGCAGCCGCTGGGTGCGATCACCCAGCCCGAGGGCTGTCCGCCGATCACTGGCTTAGTGCCGGGCGTTGCCGAGGGCATCCTAATCGGCGGCAATCTGTCGCTGGTCGCCGCACTCATTGGGACGCCGTTCTTCCCGGATATGCGCGGCAAGGTGCTGTTTATCGAGGATGTGGGCGAAAAGACTTACGCGCTGGATCGCATGCTGACGCACCTGCGCCTGGCCGGCGTGTTCGATCAATGCGCCGCCATCGTGCTGGGCACATTCAGCGATTGCCCCATCGAGCACCAGACGTTTGGTCTATCGCTGTCCGAGATCCTGGCCGAGGTCGTGCTGCCCGCGGGCAAGCCGGTGCTCTTCGGCGTGCAGGCCGGGCACGTGCGCCCCTGCCTGTCGCTGCCGATGGGTGTGACCGTGCGCGTGGACGCGAACGAGGGCACGTTAACTTATCTTCAGAGCCCCTGGCGGGCACAAACAAAATAACAAAACATCGATACATTTACATTGATTCTTGCGTATGAATCTGCTAAACTATACGCATATCGTGCGCCGAGGAGGGCCTATTCTTGTTATGCTGTTTTATGGACACACCGCTGGGCGTGGTGCTGGCCGCTAGCGAGCAGGGCGCGCTGACTGGGCTATGGTTTGCCGGACAAAAGTATTTTCCCGAAGGCGTCAGCACATGGCAGAACGCGCCACAAACGCCGGTGTTTTTGCAGACGAAAGAATTCCTTCAGGCCTATTTCGCGGGCAAACGCCCGGTGATGGACGTGCCGCTCAAACCCAAGGGCACGGTCTTTCAGCAACGCGTGTGGTCTGCGCTGCGCGAGATCCCCTATGGCGAGACCATGACCTATGGTGCGCTGGCCAAGGCTTGCGATTGCAATGCCGCGCTGGCGGTTGGCGGCGCGGTGGGACACAATCCGATCAGCATCCTGATCCCCTGTCATCGTGTCGTCGGTTGGGATGGCGATCTGACCGGCTATGCGGGCGGCCTGGATCGCAAAGAATCGCTGCTGCGCCTGGAGGGCGTTCTCTAGATATAGCGTCTCGGCCTTTCTGCTCTTGCAGAAAGGCTACTTTTTCGCCCAGACAATAAAAAAAGATTCAGTCCAAGTAGCATCCATTGAAACTTAATGTTGTATACATGAAAACTTAAGGTTTATTGGCTAGCGCCATGTGCGGATCTAATCTATACTGTAGGCAGTTTATTCTTACGTTCTTAAAGGAGTTATATGGCATCACTTTTGTTGCCCCAGCAGCCGTTTCCGCTGATCATCTTTGATCTGGAATGGAACCAAGGCTACGGAAAACAGAATACCCGCCAGGATTCGCTGCCGCAAGAAATTGTGGAGATCGGCGCGGTTCGGCTCAACGCAGCCTTTCAGATTGAGTCCGAGCTCAGCCTCAGCGTGCGTCCGGTCGTGCATCCCTCGCTGCACCACCACGTGCGGCGCATCACCGGCCTGGAGAACGCTTCGATGCGCGACGGCATGAGCTTCGTCGAGGCCTGTGCGCTGCTCATGCGCTTTTGCGGGGATCAGTTCACGCTGTGCACCTGGGGGCCGGATGACTATCCCGTGCTGCTCAAAAACCTGACCTATTGGCAATTGCCGCTGCAATGGGCGACGCAGCCGCTGGATATCCAGGCGGCGTTTGCCGCGCTGTCCCCCGATCGCCCTGGCCAACAGATCGCACTGTCCACGGCGATGGAGACACTTTCCATCGCGCAAGACAAGCCCCTGCACCGCGCGCTGCACGATGCCTACTACACTGCGCGCGTCTTTCAGGCGCTGCAAGAGCAGGTTGCGCCCATGCCCGACACAGATCCGCGCCTGATCGCGCTGTGCAAGCGGTACGCGAGCCAAGCATTGCGCTATACCGCGCGCACGACCGTGGTGCCCACTGCCTCTCGCAGCATTGCCGCGATGTTGCGCACCGCCGCACCGCCGTTGCCTGCCTGTCCGATCTGCCAGAGCGCGCTATCCTCCGCCTCCGCGTGCATCCATGTCGGGCGCTCGCAGCATCTGGAGCAGCTAGCCACCTGCCCGACGCACGGCATGATCTGGATGCAGTTCGCGCTGCATTACAATGCCGAGGGCTTTGTGCTCATCAAGACCAAGGCCATGCTCTGCGGCGAAGAGCAGCAAGCAGCCTTTCAGGCACGTTGCGAACGCGTGAAGGCCGCCCCACGCGACGCGCGCGCCGACAGCCCGCTGGCTATCCCTTACTGAAATCAAAATGAAAACCAGCGAAGCACCCGCTTCGCTTCAGATCCTCCGCAAAGAGGGTATCCCCACTTTGGGATGCATGAAGGGGCCATTGCCCCTTTATATGGTATCGTATCGCGGGGCTTTGCCCCGCGGGCGGGCAGTTTTCCGGCAGGAAAACACACCTGCCACCGCGAGCAAAGCGAGTCACGGCGCGAGCCGTGCAAGCGAACAAAATGCAGAATGCATTTTGTTCGAGGGCATCGACTTTGTCGATGCCCTGCAGCGAAGCACCCGCTTCGCTTTTTTGTTGCGTTGACAGCGCCGTGCCCCTGTGATACTGTGTCATTGCAATCACTTCCCGACCACAAAGGAGGTACCGCGATGCTGGAAAAAATGCAAGCCTGGCTGCGCGACGCGTGGCTGCCAGACCATCGCAAGCGCACGATCCGGCTCGGCTTCCTGCTGCTGACTGCGGTTTTGCTACTGTGGCTGGCGGTCTGGCTGCTGGTGCGC
Source organism: Eubacteriales bacterium (assembly GCA_031554855.1). Classification (GTDB taxonomy): domain Bacteria; phylum Bacillota; class Clostridia; order Christensenellales; family Aristaeellaceae; genus JAVBUY01. Next base: position 1,200 of record JAVBUY010000203.1, on the reverse strand, counting down.
CCCAGCGGCATGCGCCACTACCTGGTCTTGGGCCGCGACGGTTGGGGCATGCATCAGGATGCCGGACGAACCGACGCGATGGCAGTCATCACGCTGGATTACTCGGGCAACCGCGTGCTGTTCACCTCGTTCTTACGCGATACAAAGATCAAGCTGCCCCAGGGCAACGAAAACCGCTTGAACACGCTGGCGCAATACCACGGCGACCAGGCGCTCAAAGAATACTTGGAACAGCAGTATGGCATTCGGATTTCCGGCGTGGTGTCGGCCAACTTCACCAGCATGGTCTACATCCTCGACGCGCTGGGCGGGGTCACCATCGATATCACCAAGCAAGAAGCCAACTACCTGCGCGAGCACGCCGGAGACTATCCGGGCTACACGCTGCACGAGGGCGAGTGTCTGCTCAACGGCGCGCAGACGCTGGCTTACATGCGCTGCCGCATGCTAGACGACGACGGCGGGCGCGTCAATCGCCAGGCCAAGGTCGTGCAGGCGCTGATGCATGGCCGCCTGTCGGTCGGCAAGGTTGTGGCGGCAATCCGGCAGCTTTCCGGCAGCTACGTCACCGACCTGTCGCTGGGCGAGCAGCTTTCGCTGGTCAAGGATGCGTTCACCCTGCGCCGCGCCGAACTGGTGCGCTTCCAGATCCCCGCGCCCAATACCTTCCGCTATGGCGGCAACTCCATGCTGGTCATCGACCAGGAAAAAAACCAGCAGCTCTATCAAAAGCTGCTGGATGACGCGATGACCGAGGAGGACTGGGCGGCGATCACCAGAGAGTAGTTCATTGGAAGAGTACAGTCTGCTTCCCCTGCTGGTCAAACATCAGATTGTACTGCACCATCTGATACTGCTTGAGCGGCAGCGCGGTTTGCATCGCCTGATCCGGCGCCCACAGTTGCCCTCTCGCATCGCGCGCGCCCTGCGTGGTCAGCACCGGCCACAGCGTGCGCAGACCCGCCACATATTGCTGATAGCCGCTGCTCGGCAGACCGGCGATCTGCATCAGCATACCGCCCAGGTAGTTCGGGCTGACAGTGCCCAGCGCCTGCGCGGGCAGCGGCTGATTGCTCCAGAACATGAATGGCACCTCGTAGAAGCGCATGTGCTCTGCGAGCGTGCCTTTTTCTAGGCCGCCGCTCAGGTCGTCCGGCTTGCCTGCCGCGTCCACGAACTTGGGCTGGTGGTCGCCAAAGA
>JAVBUY010000052.1:0-2787 GCA_031554855.1 Eubacteriales bacterium | reverse complement strand
TGGGCAGCCGTCCAGCACGTCGGTGCGCGCACCCACACTCATCTGCGGCACGCCGTCCACGCACCCGGCAATCTCGCCGCGCTCGTCCACCACGCCAATGCGCTGCGCGTATCGGTCCGAGAGTTGCCGCACCGCATCGCGCAGCAGCGTGGTTTTGCCCAGCCCGGGCGCGGAGAACAGCAGCGCGCTGTGCGGACTGCCATCGGCCATCAAAAAGGGCATCAGCCAGTCCGCGACGCCGGGCACCGCTCGCGCGATGCGCACGCACACCGACGCGATGTCGCGCAGCCCGACGATGCCGCCGCCCTCCATCACCGCGCGGCCGCACAGTCCCACGCGATGCCCTCCTGCGATGGTCAGGTATCCCTGCTTCAGCTCCTGCTGCCGCGCGTATGCCGAGTGCTGCAAGAGCGCCTGCGCCATCTGCCGCACATCGTTGGCCGAGGGAGACCACGCGCAGCGCGGCAGCGCCTCGCCCGCCATCACCCACTCGACCGGCTGCCCGGCGCGCAGACGCACCTCGCGCATCGCCTCCGCCTGCCGCCGCGACAGCGTCGCGATCGCCGCGCCCAGCTCCGGCGACCAGTAGGCTTGCAGCTGCGTTCGCCACGGCATGGACATCCCCTCCTCGCACGAGGATATGCGCACACACGCGGCGTTATCACTCAAAGAGCATCAGCCCCAGCGCGTCATATACCGCCTGATCCACGCACTCGTTGTTGGGCAGGCCGCGATCTTTCAGGAATTCCGCCAGCGCCTGACTGGTGCCTCGCCCATACGCGCCGTCCGGATTGTAGGGGTAATACCCCAGCGCCTTGAGCTTGCGCTGCACAGCGCGCACGTGCGCGTTTTTGTCGCCAGGTTCCAGGCGGCGCAGCGCGCTGCCCAGCTCGCCATAGGGGCCGGACTCGATGATCACCGGCGTGCCGTTGGGCACCAGCTTGTACAGCGCCTCGGCATCGCGGGTAAACATGCGAAAGCACCCATGCGACGCGTGGCTGCCGATCGACCCGGGCGCGTTCGTGCCATGGATGCCGTATACACCCCATGGCACATTTAACCGCATGAAGCGCGTGCCAAAGCCATTGGGTTCTTCCGGCGCGAAGCGGCCGACAATGCGGAACGTACCGATCGGCGAGGGCGTGTCCGCCGCGCCTGCCGCGATCGGGTATCGGCTGCGCTCCTTGCCGTTCTCATAGAGCGTCAACGACATGCGCTGCGTGTCGATGACAATCACGCGCTTCGGCGGATCGGCCGCGCCCAGCACGGCGATCACTAGGCATAGCGCAACAGCAATACTGCCGCGAATGATAGCCGGTTTCATTCGGACACCCCCTCGCCGAATATATGTGCCATCGCGTGACAAATTGCGCACAAAAAACGCGGAGCATCTGCTCCGCGTCAAAGTATCCAAGCTCTCTTTTCGTTTTGCCAAGCGCCGCGGAGAATCCATCCCTCTCCACAGAGAAAGCCCGCCTTCCCTACGGCGTCAGCGTATCGGCGACTTCCGGCGGAATCCTCGGATAGATGCGCAGGCTTTGCCCCTGCTCGGTCTGTTTCAGGTGCATCGCGAATTGGCCTTGGTAGGTGAGCCCGCTTTCCTTCACGCCAGGGCTGCTTTCCTCCAGGCCGTCCAGCAAGTAGTCGTACAGCACTTGCGCATTGCTCTGCCCGACATCCAGCACTGCATCGGTAGCCAGCAGGAATACCTGCCGCGGATCGGCGAAGTAGGGCGAGTCCACCGGCACCTGCGCCTCATAGGCCCATAGCTCTTTCGTATCGCGCAGGATATCCACCCACACCAGCCGCCCCTCCAGCGTGCGCACATCGCGCAGGAAGCCCGGCTCGCTGTCGTCCTGTTTCATCTGCCCCAGTCTGAGTTCGGGCAGGGCTTTGTCCTGCCACGCGAGATAGAAGTATGGGAAGCCGGAAGCGCCCACGCCGCGCGGTTTCACGCCCAGCGACTGCTCCACCACCAGCACGCGGAACGCGCGCAGTACGCGGTTGTCCGGCGAAAACTCCAGCGCGCGATCCACCTGCGCCAGCGATTCATGGTACCGGTCCAGCGTCAGCAGCGTGTCCGCAGCGCAGAAAGCGGCCTGCACGTCGTAGGGCGACAACTCCTGCGCCTTGAAAAAGTCGGCCAGTGCCTCCTCGTAATGCCCCAGGTAGTAGTGCGCCTCGCCACGGTCGAGATAGTATTTCGCCTCGCCCGGCATGATGGCCAGCGCCTTGTCGCTGTCTGCAAGCGCCGCCTCGAACTGCCCCGAGGCCAGCAGCAGCGCCGCGCGGTCGCCGTACATTTGCGGCTCGGACACCGGCTCTTTCTCCAGCGCATACAGCGCGATCGCCTGGTTCAGCGCCGCCAGCGCGCCCTCGCTGTCGCCCAGCGCGGTCAGGATCTGCGCATAGTCCCGATGATACTGATATACATCGGGTGCCAGTTTCAGCGCTTCCTCCATTGCGGGGCGCGCTTTTTCGTAGTCGTTCACCATCATGGCGGAAATCGCTTCCGCGTAGGCAGCCGACGATTCCGGCGTGGTTTTTTCCCACGCAAAGGGATTGAAAGGCTCGTCCGCGACGCCGCACAATGCCAGCGCGCAGACCATCACCGCAATCAGAACACTCGCCCAGCACCGCATCGCGCTTCCTCCTTTGTAGGGGACGTCAACCGATCTCCATGATCTCTGCGCCGGCCACCGCCTCGGCGACCAGTTCCTCGATGGGCAGCACCGCCTCAGCCTCGCGCACGGTGTCCAGCTTGGGGTGGGTGGCCGGGTGGCGCGG
>JAVBUY010000123.1:0-4544 GCA_031554855.1 Eubacteriales bacterium | reverse complement strand
TGAACGCCGCGTCAAAGCGCACCTGTTCGACCAACGACAGCGTCTCGGCAAAGTCTTGCTCGGTCTCGCCCGGGTAGGCGACGATCAGGTCGGTGGTCAGCGTGATATCCGGCATGCGCTGGCGCAGCGCGTCCACGCGGGACAGATATTGCGCGCGGGTGTAGCCGCGCCGCATGGAGGCAAGGATGGCGTCGCTGCCCGCCTGCACCGGCAGATGCAGCGCAGGGCACACATGCCGGGCGGTCGCCATCACGTCAATCAGCTCGTCGGACAAATCCTTCGGATGCGAGGTCATGAAGCGAATGCGCGGGATGCCGAGCTGATCCAGCTCGCGCAAGAGCTGCGGGAAGGTCATGCTCCCCTCGTCCAAGTCATTGCCATAGGAATTCACGTTCTGCCCCAGCAGCATGATTTCCAGCACGCCCTGTGCTTGCAGCGCCTTGGCCTCGGCCAGGATGCTGGCCGCGTCGCGCGAGCGCTCCCGCCCGCGCACATACGGCACAATGCAGTAGGAGCAGAAGTTGTTGCAGCCGTACATGATGGTGATGTATGCGTGCGTCGGGCTGACGCGCCGCGTGGGCACATCCTCGGCGATGCAACCGTCGGCCTGGAGCACCTCGACGACGCGCCGCCGATCCTTGAGTGCGGTGTGGAATAGCTCGGGAAAGCGGTGCAGGTTGTGCGTGCCAAAGGCGATGTCTACAAACGGATATTGCTTGAGGATCTTCTCGGCCATGCCCTCCTGCTGGATCATGCAGCCGCACACGCCGATGATGAGGCTAGGTCGCTGCTTTTTCAGCTCTTTCAGCCACGTCACGTTGCCCAGCGCGCGCCGCTCGGCGTTGTCGCGCACGCAGCAGGTGTTGTAGAGCACGAAGTCGGCGTCCTCTTTGCGCCCGGACTCGGTCAGCCCCATCTTGGTCAGCATGCCGGCCAGTTTCTCGCTGTCGTGCGCGTTCATCTGGCAGCCATAGGTGACGATGCAGTAGGTCGTGGGGCGATCCGGCAGCGCGAGTATATTCGCGCAATACCCAGATTGCCGCGCGATTTCCTCAGCGGGGATGGTGATGTGCGATGGTTCTCTCATATCAGCGGGTGCCCTCCGTTTGCCCGAATAAGCGGCGGCGGGTCAGCTCGACCAGCCCCAATTGCGAGATTTTGCCGACCCACACCTTGGATCGGTCGGCTTTCACCGCCTCGCGCAGCGTATCGAGCAGCGCATCTTGCAGCGCTTGCTCTTGCATATCGATAAAGTCGATCACCACGATGCCGCCGATGTCGCGCAGACGAAGCTGGACGGCGATCTCTTGGGCGGCCTCGCGGTTGACGGTCATAGCGGTGTCGTCCAGCGTTGCCTTTGATGCTTTGCCGGTGTATTTGCCGCTGTTCACATCGACGACGGTCATCGCCTCGCAGCGATCGAACACCAGGTAGCCGCCGCACGTCAGCCACACCTTGCGCGGGTGTGATGCCGGGATCTTGTAGAGATCGGCGAGCGGTGTGCTGCCAGCATAGCGCTCGAGCACCGGCATGTGCGCGGGTTTCCACGCGGCCAGGTCGTCGCCGATGCGCTGGGTCCACTCGTCGTCCGCCACGATGATGCGCGACAACTGCGCGTCCACCAGATCGCGGATGCATCGCTCAACCGGGTGCGGCACTCGATAGGCCAGATGTGGCTTGCTGCTGGTATCGGCCTCGCGCGCCAGGCGTTGGGCAAGGGCGGCAAGTTCCGCCACCTCCGCGGCGATCGCCTCTTCGCTCTCACCATGCGCCGCAGTGCGCGCGATCAGTGCGCCGTCCTTTGGGCAATGCGAAGTCAAAATATCCTTGAGCCGCGCGCGCTCGTCAGCGTCTGTGATCTTGGCCGACACGCCGCAGTCGCCCGCGCGCAGGGTCAGCGCCACCAATCGCCCGGCCAGCGACACATCGCGCGTCACTTTCAGCCCCTTGTCGCCGCCAGGCTGCCTCGTCACCTGCACCAGCAGAATCTGCCCTTCCTTAGGGCGCGGCTCGCCCGCAGCGATTGGCAAAAAGGCGTTCTTGTCCAGCCCGATATCTACAAAGGCGGCTTCCATCGCGGCGACGGCACGCTGCACCCGCCCGACATAGACATCGCCGGTTGTGTTTTGCGCATCGGCGCGCTCGGTCACCAGTTCGCGCAGCTTGCCGTCCTCTAGCAACGCCAGCGTGACGGTTCCCTCGCGCAGATCCAGCAGAATCTCTCTTTGCATCGCGGCTCCCATCTTACAGTTCGATCAGCGGCACAGCCTGTCCGTCGCGCACGCCATACAGCGCGGTGCGATGGGTGCGCAGCGGTGGCATGTCCGCGCCGATCGCCGTCGCCAGCGTCTGGATGAGCAGCTCCGGTTTGAGCGTGGCCGCCTCTTCTAGTGACACGCGCATGGCTAACCGCGCGCCCTCAGGGTCGTCGGCTACCGACAGCGCGTGCACCATCGGCCGGATGTTGACCATCTTCTCCCCGCGCTTGCTCTTGCGGATCGCCTGCACATCTTCTTGCGCAAGAAAATCCTCCGCGGCCTTGGCAAACGTTTGGCTATCCGCGCCAATCAGCAGCACGTCATAATCCGCCTGCTTGAGCAGCCCCATCAGCCCGGGATGCGCGTCCTCTACCATCACGGCGCGCGATGCGCACAGCGCGTCGGGCAGCACCGCGTTGGCTTGAGCCAGGCAGGTCTCGGCGTCCACCGGCTCGGTCAGCGTCACATCGACGATCTCCGCATCGGACGACACGCCCACCGACAGCGCCGACGCGAACGCGACCAGCACATGCGGGTGAAAGCCCTTCGAATAGGCCAGCGGAAGCCCGCTGCGCCGCAGCGCGCGCTGGAAAGTGCGCTGCAAATCCAGGTGGCCGAGGTGGCGCACCTGCTCGCTCTTACGGAATTGCATCAGCGCCCTCATCGGCATACCCCCTCGAACCGTTGCAGGCCGCAGCCGTGGCAGCCCTGTCGGCAGTCCGGCGTGGTCTGCGCAGCTTCAGCGCGCTGCCACTCGCGCCACAGGAAGGCCTCGGTCACGCCCGCGTCAATGAACGACCAGGGCAGCACCTCGCCCTTTTCCCGCGCGCGGTGCGCGTAAAAGGCAGGCTCTAGCCCGCAGTCGGCGAACGCTTGCAACCACGTATCATACTTAAAATGCTCATTCCAGCCATCGTACCGGCAGCCAGCGCGCCACGCGTGCTCCAGCACGTCGGCCAGGCGCCGGTCACCGCGCGCGAAGCACGCCTCCATAAAGGACAGCGGCGGCTCATGCCAGTTAAAGGTCACACCCTTGATGTTCAGCGCTTGGCGCAGGTGGCGCAGTTTTTGCTCGATGGTCTCCGGCGTGTCCTGCCCCACCCACTGGAACGGCGTAAACGGCTTGGGCACGAATACCGCCGCGCTGCACGTGACGCGCAGGCCGGGCGCACGCTGCGCCTTGGGCACCTTGAAGTATTCGGCGACCACTTTGCGCGCCAGGTCGGCAATGCCGTCTAGATCTTCCAGCGTCTCGGTGGGCAGACCGATCATGAAGTAGAGCTTGATGCTGCTCCAGCCGCCCTCAAATGCGTCTTTGGCGCTTTGGAGCAGCTGCTCCTCGGTCACGCCCTTGTTGATCACATCGCGCAGGCGCTGCGTGCCAGCCTCCGGCGCGAAAGTCAGGCTGGTTTTCTTCACGCGCTGGGTCTGCTCCAGCGTCTGCTTGATTACGCTGTCCAGCCGCAGCGACGGCAGCGAGATCGCCACGCGCTGCGGCGCCAGCTTCTCCATCAGTTGGGTGGCCAACTGCGGCAGGCAGGAGTAATCGCCGGTCGATAGCGACGACAGCGAGATTTCCTCATAGCCGGTCGCGTCCACCAACTGCTCTGCCTGGCGCAGCAGCGTCTCTAGGCTGCGCTCGCGCACCGGGCGGTACAGCATGCCCGCCTGGCAAAAGCGGCAGCCCTTCGTGCAGCCGCGCAGCACTTCCAGCATGATGCGGTCATGGATGATCTCGGTGTACGGCACGATGAAGTTATCCGGAAACGCCGCACTGTCCAAATCGCGCACCACGCACTTGCGTACGGTGGCAGGCGCAGCGGGGTCATTGGGCGCAAAGGACTGAATCAGTCCATCGGCGGTGTATGCGATGTCGTACAGCGACGGCACATAGACGCCCGATATCCCAGCCAGACGGCGCAGAATCTGCGCGCGGTTCTCGCCTACATCCTTGCCCGCCAGCACCGCATCCACCAACGCGACAGTCGCTTCCTCGCCGTCTCCGATGACGAAAGCGTCGATGAAGCTGTGCAGCGGCTCGGGATTAAAAGCGCACGGCCCACCGGCGACGACCAGCGGATCGGCATCGGTGCGGTCGGTGCTTTTCAGCGGGATGTCCGCCAAATCCAGCATCTCTAGGATGTTGGTGTAGCTCATCTCGTATTGCAGCGTGAAGCCCACGATGTCAAAATCCTTCACATCGCTGCGCGTCTCCAGCGTAAAAAGCGGCACAGCATGCTCGCGCATCGCCGCGATCATATCCACCCAAGGGCAAAACACCCGCTC
>JAVBUY010000115.1:0-4001 GCA_031554855.1 Eubacteriales bacterium | reverse complement strand
CCACCGCGTTGGCAATGCGCGCGCCGTCCATATGCACCTTCATGCCGTGCGCGTGCGCGTAATCGCACAGCGCCTTTAGCTCATCCAGCGTGTAGAGCGTGCCCATCTCGGTGGCCTGCGTCAGCGACAGCACGGCGGGTTGCACATGATGCATCGAGCCATGATAGGCCATATACGCGTCCATCTGCTCCGGACGCAGCTTGCCGCCGGTCGCGGGCACAGGCAGCAGCTTGCAGCCAGTCAGGTGCTCCGGCGCGCCGCACTCGTCAAAGTAGATGTGCGCGCTGTCGGTGCACACGATCGCCTGATGCGGGCGCACCAGCGTGGCCAGCGCGGCGCCATTCGCGCCAGTGCCGTTGTATACGAAGAAGGTGCGCACCTTGCGCTCAAACAGCGCATCAAACGCCTGCTCGGCCGCGCGGGTGTACGGATCGTCGCCATAGGAGGTCACATGTCCCCGGTTCGCCGCATCGAGCGCGCGCATCACCTTCGGGTGCACGGTGGCGGCATTGTCGCTGGCAAACAGTCGCGGCGTCGGGTCGGAAAATACCGGATACATCACATCGCCTGCTTTCTCACGTGTTCGTGGGCTTGTCCATTTGTTGTATGATAGCACAGGCTTGCGCACCATGCAACGGCAGCGTGCGAGGGGTGCTACCGCAGCAGGTCGCGCAGTCGTGCGCCCGGGCGGTCCATCAGTGCGCCCAGCAACGTAAATTCATCGAGCACGCCGATCGGCCGCATCGCCTCGTCGAGCACGCGGATCTCGTGATAGTGCCGCGCGTCCAGCCTCGTGACCAGGCGCTCGACCGGCACATCACCCTGCGCCACCCATTGGCGCGCAGGCAGCGTGCCGCGCTTTTCCAGTTGTTCGCGCGCCGAGAACGCCCGATGCAGCTGCGTATAGACCGGCGCGTTGCGCTCCTTGAGCGCGGCATAGGCCAGGTAGCTGCCCGCCAGAAACAGCGTTGGATTCCACAGGCCGTTGAGCCCGCCATAGACGCCCAGCCCAATCAGTGCCAGACCCAGCGCGCAGCCCGACGCCGCCAGCGCGCGCCGTGCGGCCTGCTCGCCCGCGCGCTGCGCCAGCCACGCCGCCACCAGCCGTCCGCCATCCATTGGGAAGGCGGGCAGCAGGTTAAAGAGCATCAGCACCAGATTGCAGCGCACAAAGGCATTCAGCCACTCGCCCTGCGCGCCGCCATAGTGCGCCGCGGCCGCCGCACACAGCACCAGCAACAGGTTGGCCATCGGCCCCGCCAGCGCGATGGCCGCCGCCTGTCCCGGCGACAGCTGATGCCAGCCCTCCAGCCGCGCCGCGCCGCCAAACGGCGTGCACTCGATACTGCTGACGCGCACGCCCAGCGCACTTGCTGCCAGCACATGCCCCAGTTCGTGCGGGATCAGTGCACAGAGCATCGCGGCCAGCAGCATCCCCTGCCCCATTGCCGCCATCGCCGCGCACAGCACAAAGAACGCCGAATGGATCTCCAGCGTCGTGTCGCCCCAGATTGTCCACCTCATCGGCCGCGCAGATAGCCGCTGGGGTTCAGCGACTTGCCATCGCGTCGCACCTCGAAGAACAGGCTGGAATCGACCGTGCCGATCACCTGTCCCGCCTGCAGCCCCTCGCCTTCGCGCACGATGCACGCCGCCAAATCGCCATACAGCGTCTCCATGCCGTCGGCGTGGCGAATGCGCACCATGTACGCCTGGTCATCGCTCTGGGTGATGGCCATCACCTCGCCCGCATCGGCGGCGACCACGCTTTGCGCCTCGCATGCATACTGTAGCCACGGCTCGCTCTGCTTCCAGGTATGCACGACGCGCCCGGTCGCAGGCTGCTGATACTTGGGCAATTCCTGCCCGACGTTCCAGAACACCAACGCGCTTTCCGGCAGGATGTTGCGCACGAATTGTAGCCTGCCCAGCGACTCATCCAGATCCATGGTCACCGCCGAGCGCACAGTGGACGACACGCTGCGCGCCCACGGCTGGTTGATGTTACCCACCGCCAGCACGCACAGCACTGCGGCGGTGCACAGCGCGCAGTCGCGCAGCAGTCGCTCGGCCAGGCGGATGCCGCCCGACATGCGCTCGCGGGTCCTGCTCGGTGCACTGGTGACGGGCGTACGGCGCGATGCCACCGATAGCGGCGGCGCTGCCCGGTTCTTGTTTCTTACGTTCATACTGGATACACGAATGACGTGCGGCTCCCGATCTGGCATGCTGCATCCCTCCTGCGCCCATCCTATGCTGTACACGCGCGGAACATACTTTCTTCCATGCCGTGCAATATTTTGGCAATTCGCTGCGTCTTGTTGGCAGAAAGATGCAAAGGAGCATGCCCATGAAGCGCTGGTTTGTGTGGCTCTTGGTTCTGGTGCTGCTGCCGCTGTCTGCAAGGGCGGGCGGAGACGGCGGCTATCCCTATGTCGATACCGGCCTGGCTGCCGTGGTGGATAGCAGCGAGTGGGCGCTGTATGATCATGGCTACTCGATCTATGTGCAGGACGATCGCGCAGCCGCAGTCCTGGCCAATCAGCTCGAGCGGCGTCTGGTGCTGTTCGCGCGCGAAGGTCGCGCATGGCGCGTCGCCGACAGTGCGCTCGGCCCGCTCTGCCAAAGCATCATGCCCGACATACGCATTTACAATATGGACGCTCTACTCGTCATTGAGCACGAGACCACCCTGCGTTCGCTGGAACGGTACGTGTTCGCGCCGCTGGAAAAGGGCGACTACGCGCTGTCTTACACCGAGTTGCGCACGCCGCTCAACGCCGATCTGGACAAGCCCTATGTCGGCGACGAGCCGGTTCGCCTGGTGTATCAAACCATCGAGGGTACTGCGCTCGTATCGTCCTACTACACCGAGGATTTGTATGGCAAAATGCCCGACGCAAAGGTAGAAGCGCCCGGCGGCGGCTACTGGGTATTGGGTGCGGAGCCGCAGCAGCGCATCGACCTGGACGGGCCCATCCTGCTGAGCAATTTCCATATGGATTCCTTTCCGGTCGATCCCTACACGCAGCAGATGCGCACCAGCAAATACTGCTACTGCGGCTGGAAGCTGGGGCATCTTGATCCACGCCGTGTCACCGCCACCGTGCGCACCGACAAGCCGGAAAACCGGCTGAACCTGCGCGTCGCGCCGAACAGCAAGAGCGACTACATCGGCAAATACTACAGTGGCACGAAGGTCTACGTATTGGAGGATCTGGGCAACGGCTGGGCAAAAGTCGATGTGGGCAGCAACCGCGTCGGCTATATGATGACGCAATACCTCGCGTTCGGCGAGGAGGGCGACTGTGTAGTGAGCGCCATGCCCCGTTTTACGATGCCCCGAGAGCCCTGGATGCAGCTGCGCGCACCGTTTGATGAATCGCACGCGCGCGATCACATCCAGTTTCGAGGCGGCGAGGAGATCGAGGTCATGGGCATCGTCAGCGGCTGGTGGCACATCCGCTGCCAAGGCGAGGTGGGGTTCATTCGCGCACTGAAGGAGCTGTAATGGGGGTACAAAAAAGCCGCTTGGTGTGCCAAGCGGCTTTGTCTATCGACAAAGTAGGCCCTCCTCAATCCGGGGATGCATGAAGGGGCCGAAGCCCCTTCATGGACATCGTATCGCACTGCTTTGCCGGGCGTGCGGGGAGTTTTCCGTCAGGAAAACATCCCTGCAATACGAGCAAAGCGAGTCGCGGCGCAAGCCGTGCAACCGAACAAAATGCATCTGCATTTTGTTCGAACGTGCGTTACCCTCGTCGTCGCGCTCCCTGCTTGCGTGCCGTCACATTCAGCACCAGCCCCACGCCCGCCATGTTGGCGATCAGGTTCGAACCGCCGTAGCTGATGAACGGCAGCGGAATGCCGGTGATGGGCATGACGCCGATATTCATGCCGATGTTCTCGAATACGTGGAACAGCAGCATCGCCATCACGCCCGCGATAACCAGGCGGCCGTAGCGGTCCGGCGTATTAAACGAAAGCGCCAGCATGCGATA
>JAVBUY010000184.1:0-3094 GCA_031554855.1 Eubacteriales bacterium | reverse complement strand
TGCATCCCGGCGGGGTGCTGCTGGTCGATGAACCGGAGGCGCACCTGCACCCCTCGCAGGCGCTGGGGTTCCTGACCACGCTGGAGCAGGTCGTGCTGCCCAGCGGCGGCCAGATGATCCTGACCTCGCACACGCCGGAGGTGTGGCGCCGCTACGACAGCCTGGGCGTCAACCTCGTGCTGGAGGACCCACAATGAGCGGATTTGACGAAGCATACAACAGCATCCGTCGCGAGCTGGCCGCCACGCCGACCAAGCGCGTGCTGCTGGTCGAGGGCACCGGCGATGTGGATTTTCTGACCCTGATGCTGGACAAGCCGCCGCTGCGCGAACAGAACATCCACGCGCGGTGGGTGATCGGCGCGGTGGGCGGCAAGGACAGCGTGCTGCGCATGCTGGGCCTACAGCCGCGCTGGCTGGGGCTGGTGGATCGCGACGCCTGGAGCGAGGCCGAGATCGCCGACGCCACGGCACGCGTGCCCAACCTGCGCCTGTTGCCGCGCTACTGCATCGAGAATTATCTGATCGACCCGATGACCTTCCAGGTCTTTGAGCAGCGCGCGCAGAGCGCCAAGGCCAAGCAGGCGGTGCGCGACGCCGCGCAATACTGCAAGGCGCGCTGGGGCGAGGGCATCCGCCACGGCAGCCTGTGGCGCGCGGTGCAGCCGCTGCAGGACGCGCTGCAAGACCGCGGCTTTAACGGCACGCTGCTGCGCTTTGACCTGCCCGACGACAGCCAGGTGCGCGCCACGCTGCGCAGCTGGTCGGAGCTGCTGGACGAGCAGCGCGTCTATGGCGAGTTCTCCGACTACCAGCGCCAGGCGCAGGCCATGGCGCCCGAGCAGGCGCTGCGCCTGTGGGTGCACGGCAAAATCTTCTGGCGCAGCGTGGTGGCCGACGCGCTGGGCGGCGCCATCGGCGAGGAAAACGAGTCGCGGCTGAAGCGGCTGGTCTATCGCCACACGCCGCTGCCCGGCGATCTGTTCGACCTGCTTGGCGCGCTATTTGCCTCGCGCGAATAGGCACACCGTATAGCGCAGTGCACAAATATTGTTTACAAATCCACAATATATGGTATACTTAAAGGAATTGGGAACATAAAAACGGGTTTTTTGCCGGGAAAATGCAACAATGGAAACGCCTACGGAGTTCTATGAAGAGAGCACCCGCGAAAGGAGGAGCGCATGCGAAACCGCAGCAACTATAACTACACCCCCGCGCAGGGCAGCCTGCTGCAACAGCGCCCGGAACCGCGCCGCAACGGCGGCGGCGGCACCAGCAAGGGCTTTGACCGTGTGCTGCTCATCCTGTTCTTTATCGTGCTGCCCGCCATCGCGCTGATCTCGCTGTTCTGGAGCGCGATGCAGTGGCTGTTCATCCTGGTGTGCCTGGGCACCATCGCGCTCTTGTGGATGCGGCGCGGCTTTACCCAGCGCGGCCGCGTCGTGATGACCGGCCTGTACGCCGTGCTGCTGATGGTGATGCTGACCAGCGCGCTGGGCAGCGGCGGATCGGGGCAACTGCCGCGCACCACCAGCACCGCCACCGTGCCGCCCATCAACTACCAGAACTACGTGACCGACGGCCAGACCAACCCGATGGTGGCCTCCGGCGGCGCTGTGCCCGCCGCCAACCCCAACGGCGGCGTGGTGGTCGATACCAGCCAGACCGGCGGCATCGATCCCAGCCAGCAGGGGCAGGGCGGCATCACCGACCCGAACGCCGCGACCGGCGGGAGTGGTACGATCGTTGACCCGATCTCCGGCGTGGCGATGCAGCCGCGCGTGGCCAGCACCGCCGCCGAAAAGGTGCTGGAGCAGTTCTTAGAGGCCTGGCGCTCGGACATCATGGCCAACATGGTGCCGCTGACCGCGCCGAGCTGGCGCGCGACGCTCAGCGCCTCGCAGAATGGGCCGGAGCAGAAGCTCTACTGGCAGTTCAGCAACAAAAAACTGGATTCGTGGCAGCTGGTCGGCGAGCCCACCGGCACCGACACCGATACCTCGCGCACCGTGACGCTGATCGCCAACATCATGGCGGGCGACGAGCAGCGCAAGTACAAATACGACGCGCTGATGCTGCAAGCCGATGGGCAATGGTTTGTCGATCCCTACTCGCTGCAAACCGGCACGCGCGTAGACCTGGCCACGCCCGCGCCCGCCGACGGCGTGGCGGTTGTCGCGGACGGCACGGTGGCCACGCCGCCGCCCACGCCCGCGCCCACCAAGACCCCCGGCCCCAAGACCAAGCTATACTACAACGCCAGCGGCGGAAAATACTACCACATCGAGGCCAACTGCAAGGCCGTGGACGAAAAATACCTGCCGCTCAAGAGCTTTACCTACAGCAAGCTCAACGACTCGCCCTACAGCAAGCTGAGCCCCTGCAAAACCTGCAACGCGCCCTCTAGACCCTAGCGCAAAGCACACAGGCCGTCAGATATTCGTCGGCCTGTATTTTTGTGCTTGACATGCCCCTCGGAAATAGAGTAAAATATCCATTGCGTCAATAGGCTCCGCTAGCCCCGGGACTATTGCGTGCGCATCGGCGTCTGACCAGCGATCGGTGCAACCATTCGTCCCCGAAACAAAGCGATGGAGGAAATTGACGTGAAAACGTTTATGGCAAAAGCCGAAGCCATCGAGCGCAAGTGGTATGTTGTCGATTGCGAGGGCCAGGTGCTCGGTCGCGTCGCCAGCAAGGTGGCCGCTGTGCTTCGCGGTAAGCATAAGCCCATCTACACCCCGCACGTGGATACCGGCGATCATGTAATCGTGATCAACGCCGCCAAGGCGGTGCTGACCGGCAAAAAGCTCGATCAGAAAATTTACTATCAGCATTCCGGCTACCCGGGCGGCATGAAGGAAACGGTGTACCGCAAGCTCATGACCGACAAGCCCGAGTTTGCTGTCCGCCACGCCATCGAGGGCATGCTGCCCCATGGCCCCTTGGGCCGTCAGATGGCCAAGAAACTGCGCGTTTACGCTGGCGCCGAGCACGAGCAAGAGGCCCAAAAGCCCGAAAAGCTCGAGCTGAAGTGATCCGGAAGGAGAGAAAGACATCATGGCTCAAGCTCAGTATCAGGCTGTTGGCCG
>JAVBUY010000126.1:0-4740 GCA_031554855.1 Eubacteriales bacterium | reverse complement strand
CTGGGGGCCGACATTGTGGGGGCTGTGGCGGCGCGCCTCCAGGAGGGCTCCCTCCCGAATTTTTTGGCGGCGGGGGGTGTCGCCGCCCAGCGCCTCGGCGTCGCCCTTGCCCACCATGCGCACAATGTAGCTCAGCACCTGCTCCAGCTCAATGCCTTGCAAGATTTTTTCCAGGATCACACCGGGATCTTGCATCAGCCCCAGCAGGATGTGCTCGGTGCCCACATAGTCGTGGCCGAGGCTGCGGGCGCTTTCCTCGGCGGCGGCGAGCGCACGCTTAGCGCGCTCGGTAAAGCGGTCAAAGTAATTGTTCATTCGTTTCCTCCCAAGTATTCTGTCGTAGAGATTATACGCAGGTATTGCGGATCAATTCCGCCCGCGCCTGATCGCGCTGCTCGGCGGTCAGCTCCTGCCCGGCGGCGCGCATGAGGCTGGCAGGTTGCGCATTGTATAGTAGCTTATCCAGGTCGTCCAGTGCCAGCGCGATCAACCCCATTGCGGCGGCCAATCGCACGTCACTCCAGCGCTGCATGAACTCCTTGGTGTCCATGCGCCGTGCATGGGTGAAGATGCCCACCGAGCGCAACAAGCGATCCTGCACACCGATCGGATCGCTGTCGAGCAGCGCCCTCCTGTGCTTGCGCTCGAGGTCTGCCAGCTGATTGCCCACTGCCTCGATGGCCTCGATGGTCTGCTGCTCGGTACGCCCCAGCGTGATCTGGTTGGAGATCTGGTACAGGTCGCCCTGCGCCTCGCTGCCCTCGCCGTAGAGGCCGCGCATGGTCAGTCCCAGCTTGGCCACCGCCTGGTTGACCGCGCCCATCTGGCCGGTGATGGTCAGCGCGGGCAGATGCAGCATCTGCGAAGCGCGCATGCCTGTGCCGGTGTTGGTCGGGCAGGCGGTTAGGTAACCCAGCTGCTTGTCGAACGCATACGACACCTGGGCCTCGATGCCGCGATCGGCTTGCTCGGCCAGCGCGGCGGCATGCTCGAGTTGCGCGCCCACCGCCAGCGCCTGGATGCGCAGGTGGTCCTCCTCATTGACCATAATGCTCACCTGATCGTCCTCGCGAATGAGCGCGGCGGCGACGTCGGCATGGTGCATCAGGTCGCGGCTGATCAGGTGCTGCTCCACCAGTGCCTGACGCGCGGTGGGCGTCAGGTCGGCGAGCCGCACCAGGCGATAGCGTCGCGCCTCTTCAGCGGCAGCCACCGCATCGGTCGCTCGGCGCACGGACTCAGCCGCCCACACGTCGTTCATGCGCGGCGGAAAAGGGATGTCCTGATAGTTGCGCGCCAGGCGCACGCGACTGGAGATCACCACATCGCGCTGTAAATCCACAGCATGTGCCTCGCTCATGGTGTTACTCCCCCTTCACCGTCGTCAGTTCGCGCAGCGCGTCACGCAGTTGCGCGGCGCGCTCGAATTCCTCTTGATCGATCGCGCTTTGCAGATCGCGGCGCAAAGTGTCGATGTGCTGCATGCGCGCGACGTCCTCGCTGATCTCGCCAGCCTTCTCGGTCGGCGGTGCGTCGGGCGCGTGTCCGGCGTGTTGCAGGCGTCCATGGATGCGTCGCAGTACCGGTGTCAGCTGCTCGCGAAAGTCATCGTAGCATTGCGCGCAGCCCAGCATGCCGGTCCGCCGGAATTCCTCGTAGGTCAGGCCGCAGCGGTCGCAGCTCGCCAGCGTGGCGGCGCGGGGCGCGTCGTTATCCAGCATGCCCGACAGCAGCATGTTCACGCCGCCCAGCGCAAAACCGCCCTGGATCTGTGCACACGCAGCGCACAGGTTCATCTCGGTGCGCGCGCCATTGATGACCTGCGTATAATGCACGGTGGCCTGGTGTTGTTGGCAGTGTTCGCAAAGCATGTTGTGTTCCTCCTATTTTCGCTGCGCCAACGCGGCCAGCATGTTGCGCAGCGTCATGGCGCGGATTTGATCCTTGATGTCGGCGGGCAGCGCGGCGGTGCATGCGCAGGTCGCGGCGCGCATCAGTTGCGCATCCTCAGCGCTGGCGATGCCCTGTTCCGTCAGCCCCGCGATGATCGCCAGCGCGCGGTTCTCGCTGATAGCGTCGGCAGCCTCTTCGCACATCAGCTCGGCCAACCGTTCCCCGCTATCGCCCATGATGCGGATGACGCGGATGTATCCGCCGCCGCCGCGCCGAGATTCGGTCAGATATCCGTGATCGGGCGTGAAACGCGTGGACAGCACGTAAGTGATCTGCGACGGCGCGCAGGAAAACTGCTCGGCCAGCTCGTTGCGCTTGAGCTCGATCTCCGACAGGGATGGCCCCAGCATTGTCTTGATGAAGGCCTCGATGGTATCGCTGAGCGGCGGCAATGGATCACTTCCTTTTTTACCGATCTTTGACTTTGACTTTCCTTGACTATTATAGCATGAGTCTATGTCGCGCGCAAGAGCAATCAATGGAAAAGGTGCAAAAAAACACCGCCGATACAGGCGGTGTGCTTGTCTTTTTTATTTGCCGGTCATGACATGCGCGGCGCGCACCGCCTCGGCCATGATCTTTTCCTTGTCCAGCGTGGTGTATGCGCCATCCTCATAGAGCACACGGCCATCCACCATGGTCAGCCGCACGTCGCTGCCCTGCGCGGCATACACCAGATTGGCCGATGGATCAATGCAGGGCACCATGTGCGGCACATCGGCGCGCACCAGAATGATGTCCGCATGCCAGTCGGGAAGCAGCATGCCCACCTTGTCAAAGCCCATGCCCTCCGCGCCATGCAACGTGGCCATGGTGAGCACCTGCGCGGGCGAGATGATGGTCGGATCATACTGCACGCCCTTGTGCAGCATCGCGGTCAGACGCACTTCCTCCCAGAGATTCAGCGTGTTGTTGCTGGCCACGCCGTCGGTGCCCAGCGCCACGCGGATGCCCCGATCCAGCATGGCTTTCAGCGGCATCACGCCACTGGCCAGCTTTAAGTTGCTCACCGGATTGTGCGCGACGGTCACCTGCTTCTCCGCCAAGATGTCCATGTCGGCCTCGTCGCACCACACGCAATGCGCGGCCAGCGTCGGCATGTCTAGCATGCCCAGATCGGCCAGGTAACGCGTCGGCGTCTTGCCGTCGTGTCGCTGCTTGCACTGCTCGGTTTCGGCGCTCGTCTCGCTGATGTGCACATGGAAGCGCACACCCATTTTCTGCGCCGCTGCCACATGCGCGCGGATTGAGTCGTCGGTGTTGGTGTACTCAGCGTGCGTGCCAAATCCGATACGAATGCGTCCGTCTGCGGCGCCGTCGTACTGATGAAACAGGTCGATGTTCTCCTTCAAGCGGCTGCCGTCGTCACCAAAGGCAATCAGCCCGCGCGTGAGCAGCCCGCGCGCACCGGCCTCGATGGTTGCCTGCACGACCTGATCCATGAAGAAATATTGATCTGCATAGGCAGTGACGCCAAAGCGCAGCTGCTCCAGCAGGCCAAGCTGCGCACCCACGCGCGCGAATTCGGCGGTCAGCTTATCCTCGGCCGGCCAGATAGCCTTTTCCAGCCAGTCCTGCAGATTCTGATCGCTGCCCACGCCGCGCAGCAGCGTCATCGACAGGTGCGTATGCGCATTGGTCAGGCCTGGCATGGCAATGTCGCCGCGCCCGTCGATGGTGCGTTCCGCCGCGAAAGGCGGCGCATCCTGGCGCGCGCCCGCATAGGCGATGCGCTGCCCGTCAATCTGGATGCACGCGTCGCACGTCCAGTGCGCGCCAGTGAACAGCATCACGTGGTCAATCAGTGTGCGCATCTCAGCTCTCCCAACCGGCTAAGTAATCGGCCTGCTCCTTCGAGAGCTTGTCGATGGCATGCCCCCAGGCGGCCAGCTCCATCTCGGCAACGCGGCGGTCGATGGCCTTGGGCACGTCGTATACGTTGGGCGTCAGGCTCTTGCCGCGCTGCGCGATGTCGCGCGCGCACAGTGCCTGCAAGGCGAAGCTCATGTCCATGATCTCAATCGGGTGGCCGTCTGCGCAGGCCAGGTTGACCAGGCGGCCCTCGCCCAGCAGATAGACCTTATTGCCGTTGGGCAGCTCGAACGCCTCGATGTTGTGGCGCGCTTCGCCCAGGCTCTTGCCATATTTGCGCAGCGCCGCGACGTCGACCTCCACGTCGAAGTGCCCGGCATTGCTCAAAACTGCGCCGTCCTTGATGACCTTGAAGTGCTCGGTGGTGATGACCTGCTTGCAGCCGGTGACCGACACGAAGAAGTCGCCCTGCTTGGCGGCCTCGAGCATCGGCATCACCTCAAAGCCGTCCATCACCGCCTCGATGGCTTTGACCGGATCGACCTCGGTGACGATGACGCGCGCACCCAGACCCTTCGCGCGCATCGCGACGCCGCGGCCGCACCAGCCATACCCTGCCACCACGGCCACACGGCCCGCGACGTTCATGTTGGTGGTGCGCATGATGCCGTCCCACACCGATTGGCCGGTACCATAGCGGTTATCGAACAGGTGCTTGCAATCGGCGTCATTGATCATGTACATCGGAAATTTCAGCTCACCGGCCTTGGCGCGCGCTTTCAGGCGCAGCACGCCGGTGGTGGTCTCCTCGCAGCCGCCGATCACGTGCTCGCCGCAATGCTG
The DNA here is from genome assembly GCA_031554855.1 of Eubacteriales bacterium. Taxonomy (GTDB): domain Bacteria; phylum Bacillota; class Clostridia; order Christensenellales; family Aristaeellaceae; genus JAVBUY01. The sequence goes on along the minus strand of JAVBUY010000126.1, from coordinate 132 downwards.
ATGCGTAGTGTGCAGCAGGTGCACCATATCGCCGCCGTCGTCGATGATCACGTGCGGCTTTGTTTCCAATGCTTTGACCAAGAAATCCTCGTATTCTTCGGGCGTGCAGCCATGCCAGGCGAATACAGTCAC
>JAVBUY010000078.1:0-9776 GCA_031554855.1 Eubacteriales bacterium | reverse complement strand
GCGCGCGCGCCTGCTGGACGCCAGCCAAGCCGAGCTGATGCGCGGCTACAGCAGCGCGCATCATTGCCTGTTTTGCGACACGACATCAGCCAATGAAGCCGCCGCCCGCGCACACCTATCCGTCGCGCATGGCGACGCGCTGACCGCGCTGCTCCGGCTAGACAAATCCTTTACCGGCTTAACCGACACGCAGAAGGAGCTTATCGCGCAGTGGCATGGCGGCGCCAGCGACACCGACATCGCCAACGCGCGCGGCGTCTCGACCTCCACACTGCGCAACCAGCGGTTCGCGCTGCGCGAGCGGGAACGCTCGGCGCGCGTGCTACTGGCCACGCTGGCGCTGGCCGGACTGAGCACGCTGGCGCAAGCCAGTACATCTATCAAATCCATAGACGAATCGGATCGCTACTTCCAGGATGGCAAGTTGGTTACGCTGCCCGCGCGCGCTGCTAAGCGCCTGGCCGTGTTGCGCCGCCTGGCCAATGTGCTGGAACTCAACCGCCGCTATACCGAGCGCGATCTCAAAGAAATCTACGCACCGATCTGGTCCGACCATGCCTACATCCGCCGCGAGCTGGTCGATGCCGGTCTACTCAAGCGCACGCCCAGCGGCAGTGCCTATTGGCTGGCCGCGCAACCCGGTCAATATACCACCATCGACGAGGAGGGAAACGATATGCCCATCGACAAAAAGGCCGCCAAGCTGGCCTACAAGAACACCATCACCCCCATGGGCATCTATTGCCTGACCGACACGACCACCGGCCGCAGCGTCATTGCCGCCGAAAAGAACCTGAACAGCGTGCTGAGCCGCTTTCGTTTCATGATGGGCGGCAGCGGCCCGCAGCCTGCAGGCCCCTTCAGCGATCCTGCACTCTATGCCGACTACAAGCATCATTCCGATGCCTTCGAGCTGACCATCCTCGAGCAGGTCGATACCGCGAAATGTGCCACCTACGAGGAGGCTGCCGACAAGCTAGAGGATCTGCGCAAGGGCATGGCCGCGCGCTATGGCGACCGCCCCCAGTATTTGTACAAATAATCGTTGCAAATCGCGTTCGTTGCTGATATAATACAAATTCGGCACATCCTTGCTCTGCGCGCGTGACGCAGGGCCTTATGTCCAAAAGGAGGTGAAAGGATCAATGAACAAGTACGAAACCATCTACATCATCAACGCTGCGATGGAAGAAGGCGCCCGTAAGGAGCTGATCGTCAAGTTCAACGACCTGGTGACCGCCAACGGCGGCCAGATCGAAAAAGTGGATGAGTGGGGTAAGCGTCGCTTGGCCTATCCCATCAACGACATGAACGACGGCTACTACGTGTTGATGCTGTTCTCCGCGCAGCCCGAGCTCCCCAAGGAGTTCGCGCGTAACCTGCAGAACAACGAAAACATCCTTCGCTATCTGATCAAGAAGCAAGAGGAAAAGCGCAGCGTCGTCAAGCCCCGTCCGGCTGGCGCGCGTCCGTACGCGGCCTTCCCGCCGCCCGAGGCGCCGATCGCCGACGCCGAGGAAGCCGCCGCTCCGGCCCCCCAGGCCGAGCCCATGGCCGCGCCCGAGCAGCCCGCCCCTGTGGCGGAGGCCGTGGCGGAAGCCGAAGTGGCCGCCCCGGTCGCGGAAGCCGCGCAGACCGACGAGCAGGCGTAACCCCTTCAAACAAAAGGCAGGTGTGACGCATGAATAAAGCGTTTCTCATCGGAAATCTCACGCGCGACCCCGAGCTGCGCACCACCACCTCCGGCGTGCCGGTGTGTTCGTTCTCCATCGCCATCAATCGCCGCTTCAAGGGCGCGGATGGCCAGCAGGAGACCGACTTCATCAACATCGTCGCGTGGCGGCAGCTGGGCGAGCTCTGCGCAAAGTATTTGCAAAAGGGCCGCAAGGTCAGCGTGATCGGCGCCATCCAGACCCGCACCTATCAGGCGCAGGATGGATCCAAGCGCAATGCCTTTGAAGTGGTGGCCGACGAAGTGGAGTTCCTGAATTCGCCGCAGCAGCAGAACGGCGGCGAAGCGCGTCCCCAGCAGCCGCACGACGACGCACCGGGCTATATGCCCGCAGAGTCGGGCTTTACGCAGGTAGACGACGACGAACTGCCATTCTAACGCAAATCTCTTGTTCTGACGATCATAATGAAGGAGGTCCTAGCCATGTCTGAGGATCGTGGAGCCCGGCGTCCGCGCAACCGCAAGCCGCGCCGCAAGGTGTGCAGCTTCTGCGTGGATAAGATCGAGTATATCGACTATAAGGACATCAATCGGCTGCGCCGCTTTACCAACGAGCGCGGCAAGATCATGCCCCGCCGCATGAGCGGCAACTGCGCCAAACATCAGCGCCAGTTGTCCGAGGCCATCAAGTGCGCACGTGCCATCGCACTGATGCCCTACACGGTGGACTAAGCCAAACGCAAACAAACCCCTCGCCTGCACGCAAGGCGAGGGGTTTTTATATGGCCAGATTACATCTCGTTTTTCTTTTCCGCCAACTGCCGCGCCAGCACCGCCACATAGCCCGCCACCAGGAAGAATAGGCGGTCGGTGATGGCCTGGCCGCTGAAGTACATCACCTCAACCAGCGCTATCAGTACGCTGCATAGCAGGACGACCGGCAGGAAGCGCTGCGCCAGGCCGGTGTGCTTGCTGACATCCAGGAACAACCTCAGCCCAAACCGCACCAGCCCGAACAGCAGCGCCAGCAGCAGCAGCAAGCCGGGCAGCCCCGCAAATAGCAGCGTCTGCAAATAGGAGCTGTGCGGGTGCGGGTGGTTTTCCATCAGTTTGGACACAAACCCCTCCACGCGCTCAATGGTCAAGCCCCACAACAGCACCTCCGGCTGCTCGCCGATGCCTTGCAGCACTTTCGCCCAGATTTTCGTGCGTCCATTCAGCGTCCCCATGCCTTTTAGCAGCTTGCGCTGTTCGATCTCTGCCTCGGGATCCGTCGTCTTTTTTGCAGGCTCCGCTTGTGGCGTTTGCTTTGCTTGTTGGGCTTGCTCTGCTTGTTTCGCCTGCGGTGTCTGCGCCGGTTGTGCAGACTCAGTTTTCACCGGCTGCTCTGCAGCCATCGGCGCCGCCTGATTCACCGCCCACAGCGCGCCCTGGTACCCCGCGAAACAAACACCGGCTAACAGCAGCGCGCACAGAGCGCCTACCAGCCAGGACAGCAGCGGTTTTGCCGACACCATGCGCGCCCGTACCACCAGAAAGCCCAACAGCCCTAAGCCGAACGCCCCCAGCGCCATGCTGGCGCGCGAATTGGTCAGCGCCAGCGCCACGTATACCGGCACAGCCGCCACCGCAAAGAACACTTTCCCCCAGATATATTGGGACGATAAGCTTAGGAACACGCACAGAATCAACGCCATCATGAAGATCGCGCCGCCAGTATTCGCGTGCACAACCGGAAACAACCGGAGCACGCCGTCGCCGTCAGCCCGCATGCCCAGCGTCGCTCCATTGAACGGCGACACCAGCGGTTGGCGGATCACCGCGCGATAGATACCGAGCACAGCGATGGCCACCAATACCAGCGTCAGCACGGCCAGTACCGTGCGCATCACGCCCAACTGCCCCTTGGCCGCCAGCGCGTAGGCCACCGGGTAGCAAACCGCCACAGCCAGCACAAGCCGGTAAAGCACGTTGATATGCTGCGGAAACTCCAGCCAGAAATAGTGCCCGTTAATCAGCAGCACCACAGCGTACCATAGCACATAGCCCTCGGCCAACAGCACGTCCGCATACCGTCGCACCGATGGCTGCGTGAGCACAATGGCGGTGAACGCGCAGGTCAGCGGCACAGCAAATTGCAGAATCACCATGTCCGTATAGAACGGGGTGTTGTAGGTGCGATAGATAAAGAGAATGCTCTCCACCACCACAAACAGCGCCATGCACAGCGCCCAGTTCATCCACCTCTTCTTTTCGTAAACCGGATCTGCCATACTGTTCATAGAACCTCCTTGGCAACGGCATCGCGCCGCGTGGCCGCCAGCGCAATGCCCAGGTACACCGGCGCGCTAAGCACCAGCGGGTACGCGTAGCGGTATTCCGCAGCCAGCGGGGTGAATTGTATCGTCAGCCATAGTGCGCCGAGCAGCGCCAGCGGCATGAGCAAATCCCGCCGCCTTTTTAGCACGCACACCACCGCGCAGAAAATTTCCACCCATACCATGATGGCGATGCTATATAGCAGCCGGAATCCCTGCCACTCGCGTGGCGCGACGTCGGTTTGCTCGCGCAGTTCGGAGAAGAGCGGCACAATGGGCTCATTGATCAAGCCAAATTCGTTGCCCTCCATGATGCCGTTGACCGTCACCACCCATTGCTCGGTGTCCGGATACCAGTAGCCGAAATTATTGCACAGAAACGCCACGACGTAGCTCTCGGGGAACTGCACGCCCAGCCGCGCCCATACCGCGCCATAGCGCCCCGGGTTTGCGGCAAACGCGTCGTTGTCGATGCGGTTTTTCACGTAGTCGGCAATGCGCGGATGGTACAGACCACCGATTGCATCGACCGGCAGAATCTCACCGATCACCGCCTTGTCGCTTTCGCTAACCTCGACGCCATGGTCGCGCATCACGCGCGCCACCTGCTGCGCCGGAATGGACAGCGCCTCGGCGACCGGCCCTTCCTCCACGTGCATCAGCCAGAATACCGGCCCGCGGAACAGCAACACGCACGCGACCACCGCACCGACGAGCGCCAGCGTCTGCTTCCAATATCGGCGCATACCGATGAGCAGCAAGGGCGCAAACAAGATCCATGCCAATATGCCGTTGTTGCGCCAGGTGCAAAAGAGGAAGGACAGCGCGACAAACCATCCCATGCTCCGCCAGGATCGAAAGAACGCTTCCGGCGCGCTCGCCATCTCATAGAGCACCGTCACCAGCGCCACGCCGAACCCGGCAAACAGCACGTCCTTCCACATCATCACGCTGTACACGCCCTGCACAGGCGACAGCGCAAAGAATGCCCATGCCCCCCACCATAGCGCGGGGTGCGCACGCGCGCGCGCCATGACCCGCAGCGCATAGGCAAAGCACATGCCCATCAGCACCATCTGCGCGACGCTGTACAGCCCGATGCCCAGCGCCTGCCCGCCGATGGCATTGCCCAGCTTCCAGCAGGCGGTGATCATCAGCGTGTGGATCAGCGGATTAAAGTTATTCCAAGCCTGCGTGCCCGCCGCCTGGCGCAGCTCGTTGAACGAGTCGTAGGTCATCAGCCCCGGGTAAAGCCCCAGGAAATAGGGCAGCCAGCACGCGAAGAACAGCGCGGTCAGCAGCCAGAAGCCGCCCTTGCCTTCGCCCAGGTGGTAGAACACCTTCTCCGAGGCGCGCCCCCAGCCCTCGCCGCCCAGCAAGCGACGCAGCAGCAGCGCCAGCAGTGCATAGAACAACGCCGCAAAGCCCAGCGCCATGCACAAGCGCTCCCACAGCGCATCCAGCGCATGCAGTTTGGACAATCCATAGTAGGTCGTAATCTCGCGCCCAAGCACCAGCCAGAACGCAAACAGCGCCGCCATGCCCGCCGCTGCCCGCCGGACGCGCCGATCGGTGACCGCAAGGCCATGCCACAGCACAAAAGCGACCATGCCCAGCACCGCCAGCCACAGCGTCACATGGTTGGAAGGCACCGCATCGTAGCGGTGGATCGCCCATGTGGCGGTATAGGATAGCACAGCCAGCGCGACACCTCTCAGTGCGCGATGCCAGGTAAATCCCTGCGGTTGATCGCCCAAGCTTGTGCCCCCTTTGTATCGCAACGGATGCGTCTAGCTTTATATGATACCAAATCCCCCTTATAAAAACAATCCCCCAGGGCCTAAGCCCTGGGGGAGACTGCGTGTGGCTTTTGATTTACACCGGCTCTTGATCGCCGACCAGCGTCACCGACAGCTTCACTTGCTCACCGTTGCGCAGCACGACGATCTCCTGCGGGATACCGGGCTCGAGCCCTGCCTTGACTTCGTTGAGCTGCTTGGCGGTTTCGATCTTCTGCCCCGCCAGCGACACGATGGTATCGCCGCCCTGGATGCCGGCCTTTTCCGCCGGGCTGAAGGGCTCGACCGAGATCACGTACACGCCCTCAGGAATCTTGTACTGCTCGGACAGCTCTTTGCCCACATCGCGGATCGATACGCCCAGCATCATGCCCTTGCTCGCCTTGATCGAGCCGCCATTGTTGATGATGTCCTCAACCAGCGCTTTGACATTGTTGATCGGGATCGCATACCCCATGCCCTCGACCGTCACCGCCGCCGCCTTGGCATTGACGATGCCGACAACCTCGCCAAAGGAGTTGATCAGCGCGCCGCCGGAAGTGCCCGGGTTAATGGCCGCGTCGGTCAGCAGCAGGTTCATCTTCTGACCGTCGATGTCAATCTCGCGCTCGGTCGCGCTGATGATGCCCGCAGTCACCGAACCATTGACCTCGCCCAGCGGATTGCCGATGGCCACCGCCAGTTCACCAACCTCCAGCTTGGCCGAGTCGCCGAAGATCGCGGGGCTCAGATCCTTGCCGTCGATCTTGATGACCGCCACGTCGTTGATCTCATCCTCGCCGACCAGCGTGCCGTCTAGCTCGGTACCATCGAACAGTGCCACCTTGATGACATCTGCGCCGTTCACCACATGGCTGTTGGTCAGGATATAGCCGTCGGCGCTGACGATGATGCCCGAGCCCGCGCCGCTCTGGCGGATCTGCGGTGCCTGGCGGCGGCCGTTGCCATAGCCGTAACCATAGCCATAGCCAAAGCCAAACTGGCTAAATGGGTCCATGCCATACTCTATGGTCTGGGTGCTCTCGGTGGTGATGCCCACGATCGAGGGCTTGAGCTGCTTGGCGATTTCTTTGATGGTCAGCGCGGGGCGGTTGGGATCGCTGCTGATTTCTTGCGTCGCCGCTTCAAGGGTAAAGTGCTTGCCCGCGGTTTTTGTGTTCTCCGCGACGGCGAGGATGGCGACCGCGCATAGCGCAACCGCCAAGGTGATAGCCACCAGCCGTTTCATAGCGCTCATCATCGACGAAAATTGTGTTTGTTTCAGCATATTGTTTCTCCCCTTTTTTCTGCGAAATGGATGCTTGTTCCCTTGGGATGAGATGAGTATATCCATTTTTCGTGTCGCAAAAATGGAAGGAACTTGAACAATCTTTGTGCACATTGTGGCGAAATTATGGCGAGACGAGGAAAGAGAAGGAGAAAGAGAAAGAGCCTTCTCTGTCAACAAGCCAACCACTGCTGCGCCGATCGGCGCAGGAAGAAGTGAACGGCGGCCTGCCGCTACGCTTTCGGCTTCTGCATGGTTAGGGCGATGCGTTTTTTCGGAATATCCACTTCGACCACCCAGACCTCGACAATATCGCCGACCTTGACGACCTCGCTGGGGTGGCGCACGAACCGGTCGGACAGGCGCGAGATATGCACCAGACCATCCTGATGCACGCCGATATCGACAAACGCGCCAAAGTCGATGACGTTGCGCACCGTGCCAGTCAGCTGCATGCCGGGCTGCAAATCTTCCATTTCCAATACATCAGTGCGCAGCAGCGGCGGCGGCAGTTCGTCGCGCGGGTCGCGGCCAGGCTTGATCAGCTCTTTGACGATGTCCTTGAGCGTCGGCACGCCGACGCCCAGTTGCCCGGCCAGCTTGCTTTCGCCCCGCTCGGTGACGCGCTGCGGCAGCTCGGCCAGCTTGCCCGTCTGCGCGTCCTTCTCGGTAAAGCTGCACGCGGTGAGCAGCGCCTTGGCCGCATCGTAGCTCTCAGGGTGCACGCCGGTGTTGTCCAGCACCTGCTTGCTATCGGCGACGCGCAGAAAGCCCGCGCATTGCTCGAACGCCTTCGCGCCGAGCTTGGGCACCTTCTTGAGTTGCGCGCGCGAAGCGATCGGGCCATTCTCGGCCTGGAAAGCGACAATGCTCTTGGCCAACGCCGGGCCAATGCCCGCCACATGCGCCAGCAGCGACGGCGACGCGGTGGTGACCTCCACGCCCACCTGGTTCACGCAGCGCTCGACCACGCCGTCCAGCGCCTCGTCGAGCATCGCAGGCTGAATATCGTGCTGGTATTGCCCGACGCCGATGGCCTTCGGGTCAATCTTGACCAGCTCGGCCAGCGGATCCTGCATGCGCCGCGCGATGGACACCGCGCTTCTCAGCGACACATCGAACTGCGGAAACTCCTCGGCGGCCAGTTTGGAGGCCGAGTATACCGACGCGCCGGCTTCGCTGACGATCATGTACGCGATGTCGCCATGTCCTGCTTTCTTGAGCGCGGCGATCACGCTCACCGCGAATCGCTCGGTCTCGCGCGAGGCGGTGCCGTTGCCGATGGCGATCGCCGATACTTTGTGTTTGGTGATCATGCGGCCGACCACGCGCGCCGCCTCATCCAGGTCGTGGTGATCCAGCGTGCAGTAGGCAACGCCGGTGTCCAGCACGCGGCCATGTGCGTCCACCACCGCCAGCTTGGTGCCGGTGCGGAAGCCCGGGTCCATGCCCAGCGTGGCCTTGCCCTTGATTGGCGGCTGCATCAATAGCTGCTCCAGGTTGTCGCCGAATACGCGCGTCGCGGATTTCTCCGCGCGCTCGGACAGCTCGGCGCGCACCTCGCGCTCCAGCGACGGCGCGATCAGCCGATCCCACGCGTCGTGCGCGGCCGTCCGCACCTGGCGGCTGGCCGGGCTGTCGCCGGTCACGAACGCGTGCTCCAGCGCCTGCAACGCGCCCGCCTCGGGCACGTCGATGGCGACCTTCAGGAACTCCTCGCGTTCGCCGCGATTGAGCGCCAGCACGCGGTAATCGGGCAGTTTGGCCACCGGCTCTGTGAACGCATAGTACAGGCGGTAGACCGAGTCGGCCTCTTTGGCCTGCTTGCTGGTCAGGATGCCCTCGCGCCACGCCAACCGTCGCAGCACGCCGCGCGCCGCCGCGTCGTCGCTGATGCGCTCGGCCAGGATGTCGCGCGCACCGGCCAGCGCGGCGTCGGTATCGGCCACGCCTTTTTCTTCATTGATGTAGGGCTCGGCCAGCTTGGCCGGGTCATCACTCGCTACCTGCAACCACACGCGATCGGCCAGCGGCTCCAGCCCCTTTTCCTTCGCGATGGTCGCGCGCGTACGGCGCTTGGGCTTATAGGGGCGGTACACATCCTCCAGCTCGGCCAGCGTGCCCGCCGAGCCCAGCGCCGCCAGCACGGTTTCGTCGGTGATGCCCTGCGCCGAAAGCGACTCGGCGATCTCGCCGCGCCGCTTCTCCAGGTTGCGCAGGTAGGCCAGCTTCTCGCTGAGCTCGCGCAGCACCTGGTCGTCCATTGCGCCGGTTTTTTCCTTGCGATAGCGCGCGATAAAGGGGATGGTATTCCCCTCGTCAATCATCTCGATGACCGCCGACACATGCGCGGGTTGCAGCTTCAGCTGGCTGGACAGCACTTGTACTTCGTTCATATTCATGCTCCTTCGCGGGCGTTTTGCCCACGTATTATACCACAGAACAGCCTTTTGCCAAGTCCTGGTTTTGCAGCCGCTCCTGCAATTAGCGCAGGGTAACTCGAAATTTTCCGTTAGATTGACATTTTTCTCGCAAAAACCGCCCGGAATGCGCCGCGCTTGCCTTGACACCCTCTATCACTTTCTCTATAATGAGAATGTTTGATTGCTCGCAACTTTTTGCGTAAAAAGGATGGACATAAGGAGGGACCCCCATGGCCACGAAGATGACCATCGACGGCAATACCGCCGTCAGCCACGTCGCGTATGCATTCAGCGATG
>JAVBUY010000227.1:0-6142 GCA_031554855.1 Eubacteriales bacterium | reverse complement strand
TCGCGGCTGATCGGCTTGTCCCACAGCTCCTTCTTGGACACGCCGGAGGCCGCCACCACCATGTCGCGATCGCAAATGCAGGCGATGTGCCCCAGCGAGCGGAACAGCGACTCGGTATAATCCTTGGCAAAGGATGAAATTTCACCGATCGGGGAGTATTTCTTGAGGATGACTTCGCCATCTCTGTCCGTATAAATTTCCAGTGGATCTCCCTCTCGAATGCGCAGGGTGCGACGAATTTCCTTGGGAATGACCACGCGCCCCAGCTCATCGATTCTTCTGACGATACCAGTTGCTCTCAATGCGGATGCCCTCCTTGCAATGGGCTAATGCGATAGCCGGCTTTGATCGTAGTATGCTGGCGGCACTTGCCTTTTATGCGAGATAAAGGGCGGCGAAAAACAAAAAAACGCCGCCTATTTTTTAGGCGGCGGCGATGGGAATTCTATTAGTAGTTGATTGTGAGGTGCGGAATCGTTTCGCTGTTTTTCTCTTCCTCAGCGCGATTTTCTTCCAGCAGTTTTTTCTGCGCGTCGGACACTGGGTTGCCAGTGAGCGTCAGCGTCTTGAGGTTCGGGAACTGGTAGAGATACTGCACCTGCGTGTCCAGCTTGTTGTCGGACAGATCCAGATGCACCAGTGCGTTCAGCTTGGGCAGCCACGAGCCGTCCTCGGTGCCCTTGTCCGCATTGCCCTTTTCCAGCAGCGCGTCGTCGCTCAAGCCGTTGCCCGACAAGTTCAGCTCGCGCAGGTTGAAATACTTGTAAAGCTGCAGAATGCTCTTGAGTACGCGGGTCTTGCCGTTCGCGTCGGTCACCGCCTCATAGGTCAGGCCACTCTTGGACAGATCCAGGCGCAGCAGCTTGTCCTTGCTCTCCTCGGCCATCAGCGTGGACACATCCTTGACCGGCACACCGGCCAGCAGCAGCGTCTCCAGCGACTTCATCTTGGCCAGCGGCGCCAGGTCCACGATCGGGTTGCGGCTCACGTCCAGATGCGCGAGCAGGCCCATCTTGCCGATCGCCGCGATCTTGGTGATCTGGTTGTCTGCCAGCTTCAGCGTGGTCAGCTCGGTCATGTTCGCCAGCGGCGCGATGTCGCTGATTTGGTTCCCCGACAAATCGAGCACCTGCATGTGCTTCATATTGGCCAACGGTTTGACATCCTGGATGCCCGCGCCGGACAGCACCAGCGTGTGCAGCCCGCGCATTTTGGCCAGCGGCTTGAGCGACGTGGCGCTGGCGCCGGGCAGCGAAAGCACCGACATATTGGTGTGCCCGGCCAGCGGCTCAAGGTCGCTGATGCCCGCGCCGGACATCGACAGCATCTCCAGCTTGGGCAGCTTGGCGACAAAGTTCAAGTTGCCCACGCTGCCCTCGCCGTCGAGCGTCAGTGCGATCAGCTCGCCCAGGTTGGTCATGGTCATCAGGTCACCGGCCACCGAAGTCGGGATGGTCAGCACGAGCAGCGACCGCAGCCCACTCAGCGAGGCCAGGTCCACGCCATCGCTGCCGCCCAGATCGACCGCATTCAGCTGCGTCAGCGGCAGCAGCGCGGCAAAGTCCTTCACTTCGTTCCCACCAATGCGCAGCGAGCGCAGCGCGGTGAGGCTGGCCAGCGCCGACACATCGGAAATCTTGTTGCCCGCCAGACCCAGCTCGCCGAGGGTGGGTAGACCGGCCAGCACCTTCAGATCGCTGATCTGATTGTCGCTCACATCCAGGCTGGTCAGCTTGGTCCAGGTCACCGCGTCGGGCAACTTTTCGATCTGGTTGCCCACCAGGCGCAGGGTGGTCAGCGACGCCAGCTCCGCCAGCGGCGCAATATCGGTCACCTGGTTATCGGTCAGATCCAGCACGGTCAACTGCTTCATGCTGCTCAGCGGTGTCAAGTCGGCAATCTGGTTGCCCGCCAGGCGCAGCGTGGTCAGCTGCGGCAGCTTGGTCAGCGGTGTCAGGTCCGTGATTTGGTTGTTTTCCAGCGTCACAGCGCGCAGATTCACCAGCCGCTCAATGCCCGCCAGGCTGGTCAGCCCCTCGCCAGACTCATTGATCGCGGTCACAGCCACATCATAGACCAGCGGGCCGAACGAGTCCTCGGTTTCCACCGATGTGGCGGCCAGATCCGCCATATCGGCGGCTTCCGGCGCGGCGGTCGCTTCGGGCGCCTGGGTAGCGTCGTTTGTCGGCGCCACAGGGGCGGCGGTCGCGGTTTCGGCCACGCCTGCGCCGGACAGCGCCAGCAGCATGCACAGCGTCAGCGCCAGGATGCGAGCACGATTCATGGGATCATCCTCCTCATATCGCTTGCCGACGCGCACAAGCGCATGCGGCAAAGGTTCTCGTGTATGTTTTGGTATCATCAGTATATCGTATTTGTGTGGCCTGTCAATGCCTGCCATTGCCCAGAAAAAACCAACTGCTCCGTGCGAGCGGCGCGGAGCAGTTGTGTGTTGGAAAAGGGTTATTTCAGCAGGTTCTCGCGGAAGGTCACCTTGGTCGCGGCGGTCCATTCCTGTAGCGCCGTGGTGAAGGTCGTATCCTGCTTGGCGGTCAGCAGCTCCTGCTGAATCTTATCGTGCAGCGTTTCGACCGGCGTTGTGGCCTCGACCGAATCGCCGACATACTTGAGGATGTGGTAGCCATACGCGGTCTGCACCAAACCGGACAGCGAGCCGACCGACGGTAGCGCCATCGCAGCGTCCTGGAAGGCGGTCTCATAGGTGTTCATGCCCGCGCACACCGGGTAGCCCTGCGTCTTGGCCGGTTCGGCGGTCATGCCCGGGTCCTTGCCATACTGCGTGATCAGTGCGTCGAAGTCCTCCCCGGCCTGCGCCTTGGCCAGCGCTTCGTCGGCCTGGGGCTGCACCGCGGCAAACGCGCTCACCTTCAGCGCATCCAGCTCCTGCTGAGCAGAGGTGATGATCGCCTCGACCTCGGTTAGCTGCGCCTGGAGATCGGCCTTGCTCTGCTCGATATCGGCCTTCTGCTCCTCGGTGGCATTCTCCGGCACGGTGGTCTCGGCAATGCTCTCCGTGAGGCTAGAGCGCGTGGTGTTGCTGGAGTCCAGCGTAGCCTGCAGGTCGGTCATGCGGGTCTTGTCCTCATCGGAGATGGAGATCAGCACGTGCTTCACGTAGCGATAGCCCGCAGGCACATAGTAAATGTCGTTGCCGCTGGACACGTCGCTGGCATACTGCGCCAGGTTCGCGGTATAGGCGTCCTTGGCGGCTTGCAGTTTGGTGTTGTAGTCGGTGGTGATGTCCTCCTCGGACACGGCCACGTCAGCCACCGCATGCTCGCGCACGCGCTGCTCCAGCTTTTGCTCGCGCAGTCCGGTCAGCACGGAATCAAACGTGAAGCCTTCCGCCGCCATCTCGGTCTTGGCGGTCTCGGTTTTCTGCTCGGGCGTCATGGTATCGGCCTCGTGCACTTCCTCGGACTCGCCTTCCTCGTGGGTATGCGTCAGGTAGGTGTCCACGTACTGCTGTAGCGTGGAATCAAAGGAGGTCTGCGCCTCGTCGTTCAGCGCCTTCTCATCGGCCTCGTTGAACTGATCCAGGCCGAGCTCCTTGGCCTTTTGCTCGATGACAAACTTGCGCACATAGATGTCGCGCGTTTCATTCATGGTATCGGCGCGCAACGCCGCATCGTTCGGATCCATCGCCTGGCCGAACATCTGATACATCTGCGCAAGGTAATTCACATTGTCGTTCCAGGTCTTGACGAACTCGCCCTTGGTCACGGTCTGGCCGTTTACGTCCAGCACCACCTGCTTATTGTCCAGCTCGGTATCGGTTCCCACCAACCGGCAGCCGGACAGCGTGAACAGAACGGCCAGCAGCAGAGCCAGCAGCGCAACGGGTTTCTTCATAGTATTTCTCTCCCTTTGGTGTCACGTGGACACGTCATACCGAATCATTATAGCGAAAAGAGGTCAATCCGGCAAGCATTTTTCCAGCGGCGCGGGATCGGGCGCGGTGTCACCCAGTATGCCGCGCAAAAACGCGGTCACCTCGGCGCACAACTGCTCGCGATCCGGCCCGATGGTGCACACATGACCGGAGCGCGTGAACCACAGCAAACGCTTGTCCTGACTACCCGCTTTGTCGTAGATGATCTGCGCGCTGTCAGGGCGGACGGTCTCGTCTGCGTGCGATTGCACGACCAGCAGCGGGCAGGACACGCGCGACAGATGGCGCTCGGCCTCGCACATGAGGCGCAGCAGATCGCCGACGCGGCAGATCGGCGTGCCCGGATAGCCGGTGTCATACTCCGTCAGGAAATCCTCTCCGCGCGGCTTTTGCACCTGGGCCCGTGCAAAGGGCCGAAACGGCGCGATCAGCGGCGCGAAGTACGCGCTGCGGTCGATCAGGCGCATCGGCGCGGCCATTGGGAAACACGCGATCGGTGTGCGCTGCTCGGCGAGGATCAACGACAGCACACCGCCCATCGACAGCCCGCCCACCGACACGGTGTCGCAGGTCTTGGCCAGTTCGTCATACGCGGCCAATACGGTGTCGCGCCAGGGCTTGTGCCCGCCATAGGTGCGCATGTCCTCCAGCCGCGTGCCGTGCCCGGGCAGCATCGGCCCCTGCACAGTGAAGCCCGCAGCATGCAGCCGGTCGCCCAATAAGCGCACGTTGGCCGGTGTGCCGGTGAATCCGTGGATCAGCAGCACGCCGTGCCGATGGCCGGGGCGCTGGTCGCCGACAAAGAAAAATGGCTGGGTGTAATCCGCGCGTTTGGCTGGGCTCATGCTCTCGCCTCCAGTTGGTCGCATGCTCAAGTATCCACCCATTTCGCGATGCGCCGTGCGTTTTCCTGCGTGCGCGAAAATCCCCCGACCAAAGACGGGGGATGCATTCGGCCAAAGGGTACGCAAGGCAGCCTGACTTATTTGTAGTAGTTGATCAGGCAGCCCGCCATCAAGATCGCCCGCTCCTCGTCCGTCAGGTCAGTGAGGGTCAGCGTCATCGGCGTCACGCCCTTTTCCCCGATCGCATAGGCCTCGACGGTGGGGGTCTTGTCCTTGAGCGCGGTCCGCACGCCGCGCACATAGATGAAGTCCTCCAGTCCGAACGCCGGTTCCTCCGCCATGGTGAAGGGCAGTACGCCCCAGTTGATCAGGTTGGAGCGGTAGCGCTTGGTGGCGTATTCGCGGGCGATATTCGCCCAGCCGCCCAGCACGCGCTGGCAGCTGGCCGCCTGCTCGCGCGCGGAGCCGTCGCCCGGGCGCAGCGCATAGATCATGCTGCCGATGCCGGTGTGCGCCGCATCCGCCGCGATGCCCGCTGCCGCCAGCTTGGCGTAGGCGTCCTGGACCAGTGCTTCCTCCTGCTCGGGGTGCTGCCCGGCCTCGCGCGCGCGTTCCCACACGCGCACGGCCTTGGCGCGGCCCACATAGCCCGGGTCCTTGCGCGACAGGGTGAATTCGCTGAGCCGCTCGGGGTTGGAGCGGAAGGACGAGGTCTCGCCGGAGGGGATCAACTCGTCGGTGGTGGTCACCGGATCGGTGATGAAGCTGGCGACGCGCAGCAGCACGTCGTCGGTCAGCGCAGGCATCTGCGGCCAGTCGGTGATGTTCGGACCAAAGCGCAGTTCTGTGTCCGGCTCGGCGTGGCCATAGCCGTCGAACACGCGCGCGGCGTATACGCCGCCGTTGAAGGCGTACGCAGGTTTCGTGAAGTTGAGCGCCAATTCGGTCGCCGAGGTCAGCCGTCCGCCGTTGACCGCCGTGGCCGCCACCGAGCGCGCGTCCATGAGCGCCACCGACGCCAGCTGCCCCTCGTTGGGCTTGCTGCCCTCACGGTTGGGGAAGTTGCGCGTGGCGTGGCGGATCGAGAACGCGCCATTGGCCGGGGTGTCTCCCGCGCCGAAGCACGGCCCGCAGAACGCCGAACGCACGACGACGCCCGCTTCCATCAGCGCGGCGACGCTGCCGTTCTCCACCAGCTTCAAATACGTCGGCTGGCTGGACGGGTACACGCTCATGGTGAACGCCTCGTGGCCGATGTTCTTGCCGCGCAGGATGTCCGCGACGTCCACGATGTTGTCATACGTGCCGCCTGCGCAGCCCGCCACCACGGCCTGGTCGGCCATCAGGCGACCGCCCTTCAGCTTGCTGCGCAGATCCAGCGTCA
>JAVBUY010000044.1:0-6862 GCA_031554855.1 Eubacteriales bacterium | reverse complement strand
TCACCTCGTCTATTGTTTTCATAGACATAATAGCATCGAAGAATATTGCTGTCAAGCGTCTGCGAAAAATATAGACAAAAAACTCGCCGCAGCAGCGCGCGGCGAGTCGTTGGTCGTTAGGCGTTGGCCAGCCTGGCTTTTGCGGCATGCAGGCGGCGCAGCGTTTCGTCCTTGCCCAGCAGGTAAGCCATCTCGATGGCGCCGCCAGGGGTAGACTCGCGCCCGGTCATTGAGATGCGCACCGGCCAGAGCACCTGGCCGTTTTTCATGCCCGATGCGGCGATGGCGGCCATCAGGTTCTCATGCAGCGCGGCCTCGGTCCAGTCGGTTTGCGCCGCCAGCACCGGCAGCACCAGGTCAATGGCGGTCAACGCAACCTCGGGGTTGGTTTTCATCTTCTGGTGGGTGTACAGCGCCAGGTCATACTCCGGCATCGCCGCCAGGAAATCCACCATGCTGGGCAGGCGGTTGAGCACCTCGGTGCGCCCTTGCAGCAGCTCGGCCAGGCGGCGCAGATCAAACTTGTCCGGATCCAGCACCTGCTCCAGCCACGGCTTGGCCAGCGCATAGTACGCATCGAACGGTAGCTTGCGCATGTATTCGGCGTTGAACCAAGTGAGCTTGTTCATGTCGAAGATCGACGGCGCTTTGTTCAGGCCGCTCACATCGAACACTTGCTCCAGCTCGACCAGAGTGAAGAATTCCTGTTCGGTACCCGGGCTCCAACCCAGCAGCGCGATGAAGTTGATGATCGCGTCGCGCAGGTAGCCCATCGCCAGCAGATCCTCGAACGACGGATCGCCATAACGCTTCGACAGCTTGCGCGTCGCGTCCTTCATCACGACCGGCAGGTGCACGTAGGTCGGCGGCGTCCAGCCGAAGGACTGATACAGCAGGTTGTACTTCGGCGCGGAGGAGAGGTATTCGGTGCCGCGCATCACGTGCGTGATGGCCATCAGGTGGTCGTCCACCACGTTGGCAAAGTTGTAGGTCGGCAGGCCGTCGGCCTTCATCAGCACGTTGTCGTCCAGTGTGTCGCAATCGACCTCCACGTGGCCGTAGAGCACGTCATCAAAGCTGGCGGTGCCGGTCAGCGGCACATTCTGGCGGATGACGTAGGGCTCACCGGCAGCGATGCGCCGCTGCGCTTCTTCCGGCGCGATGTGCAGACAGGTCTTGTCGTACTTGTAGGTTTCGCCCTTGGCCTCGGCGGCTGCGCGCTTGGCGTCGAGCTGTTCCTTGGTGCAGAAGCAGGGGTACGCTCCGCCCTTTTGTACCAGCTCCATCGCGTACTTGGGGTACAGATCACGGCGCTGGGTCTGGATGTACGGGCCGTAATCGCCGCCGACATCCGGGCCTTCGGCGTAGTGGAGCCCCGCCGCGCGCAGCGATTGGTAGATCAAATCCACCGCGCCGGGTACTTCGCGCTCCTGGTCGGTGTCCTCGATGCGCAGAATGAAAGTGCCGCCGTGCTTCTTGGCAAACAGGTAGGTATACAGCGCGGTGCGCAGGCCGCCTAAGTGCAGATAGCCGGTGGGGCTGGGGGCAAAGCGGGTGCGGACGGTTTGGCTCATGGGATACTCCTTTTCACGCTTGCTGCGCGGGCTTGTAGCCGTCTTTCAGGCTGACGGTGCGGTTATAGACCGGGCGCTGCGCTGTGCTGTCCAGATCGGCGCAGAAGTAGCCGACGCGCAGGAACTGGAACTTGTCGCCGGGCTATGCCTGCGCCAGCGAGGGCTCCAGGAAGCCCTGAACCGTCGTCAGAGACTCTGGATTGAGCCGTGCGATGAAGTCTTTTTTGTCGATGGCGGTGTTTTCCGCGCCCTCGGCGTCCTCCTCGACGGCGGCTTCATCATTGAGCAGCGGCTCATACAGCCGCGCCTCAAAAGGCACCGCGTCGGCTGCACTCACCCAATGCAGCGTGCCCTTGACCTTGCGCGCCGCACCCTCGCTGCCCGACTTGCGGGACAGATCGACAGTGCATTTCAGCTCGACGGGGTTGCCGTCGGCGTCCTGGATCACCTCGTCGCAGCGGATGATGTACGCACCCTTCAGGCGCACCTCGCCGCCTGGGAACAGGCGGAAGAACTTCTTGGGCGGATCGATCAGGAAATCTTCCTGTTCGATATAGAGTTGCTTGCCGAAGGCGACCTGCCGCTCGCCCATCTCGGGGTGATCGGGGTGGTTCTCCAGCGTTAGCGTGTCGGTCTGCCCCTCGGGCCAGTTGGTCAGCGTCACCTTGAGCGGGCGCAGCACCACCATCGCGCGCGCGGCGACCGTACCGAGGTGCTCGCGCACGCAATGCTCCAACAGCGCCAGCTCGACCACCGAGTCGGCCTTGGCCACACCGGCGCGCTCCACAAAATCGCGGATCGCCTCGGGCGTGTAGCCGCGGCGGCGCATGCCGGCCAGCGTGGGCATGCGGGGGTCATCCCAACCGGCGACATAACCCTCTTCCACCAGCTTGCGCAGGTAGCGTTTGCTCATGATGGTGCGGGTCAAGTTCAGGCGCGCGTACTCGATCTGACGCGGGTGGTTCGGGAATTCGCAGGCCTCGATCACCCAGTTGTACAGCGGGCGGTGATCCTCGTACTCCAGCGAGCACATCGAATGTGTGATGCCCTCGATCGCGTCCTGGATCGGGTGGGCAAAGTCGTACATCGGGTAGATGCACCACGCGTCGCCGGTCTGGTGGTGCGACAGGTGCAGAATGCGGTACAGCGCAGGGTCTCGCATGTTGATATTCGGCGAGGCCATGTCGATCTTCGCGCGCAGCACGCGGGCGCCGTTGGCGAATTCTCCGGCGCGCATGCGACGGAACAGGTCCAGATTTTCTTCGACAGAGCGATCGCGGTAGGGGCTGTTCTGGCCGGGCGCGGTCAGCGTGCCGCGCATCTGGCGCATCTCCTCCTGGGGCAGGTCGCATACATACGCCTTGCCGCCCAAGATCAGCTTCTCGGCCAGCTCGTAGCACTGTGGGAAGTAGCTGGAGCCAAAGAACAGGCCGCCGTTCCACTCGTAGCCCAGCCAGCGGATGTCGTTCTGGATGCCATCGACGAAGGCCTGCTCCTCTTTGGTGGGGTTGGTGTCGTCAAAGCGCAGGTTGAGCAGGCCGCCGAACGCAAGCGCCGCGCCCGCGTTCACGTAGATATTCTTGGCGTGGCCGATGTGCAGCCAGCCGTTGGGCTCGGGGGGCAGACGGGTATGGACTTGCGAGCAGCGCCCCGCGTCCAAATCCTGGCGAATGATCTCCCAAATAAAATTGGTGTGCGCGCCGTTTGCCTCCTGCATGAGAACCCTCCTGTTGCGATGTCGGTAGTAGCATATTATACCTGAACGCGCCGTGAAAAAGCAAGCCGACTTAGCCTTTGGCGGGCTTTCTGCGGCGGCGGTGACGGCCCGGGATGGCCGCTGCGGATGTGCCGGTCGGCGGGGTGTGCGGCGTGTGCGGCCGCTGCGGCCGGAGCGGATTGCCATCCATGCCCAGTTTGGTGGGGCGGGAGGGCTGTTGCGCGGCTTGGCTGCCCGGGCGCGGTGGGCGTGGCGGACGCAGCTTGGGCTCGCTGGGGGTCAGCACCTCCATCGGCCACGGGCTCTCGATGCGCGGGATGCGCTTGCCGATGTGCTTCTCGATGTCGTGCAGTTGCTTGACCTCGTCGATGCAGCAGAAGCTGATGGAATCGCCCGACAGACCGGCGCGACCGGTGCGCCCGATGCGGTGGATGTACGCCTCGGGCTCGTTGGGCAGGTCGTAGTTGAACACATGCGACAGACCGGCAATGTCGATGCCGCGCGCGGCAATGTCGGTGGCGATCAGCACACGAATCGCACCGGACTTAAACGCGCCCAGCGCCTCCAGGCGCGCGCCCTGCGATTTGTCGCCGTGGATCGCGCGGCTCTCGATGCCCTCGCGTGCCAGTTCCTTGACGACGCGATCCGCGCCGTGCTTGGTGCGCACAAAGACCAGTGCGCTCTCGACCTCGGGCTGATGCAGCAGGTGCGCCAGCAGCAGTTTCTTGTTGGCCTTGTCTACCATATAGAGCGACTGCGAGATGCTGTCCACCGTGCTGGTGACCGGATCGACCTTGACGGTGGAGGGATCGCGCAGGATGGTGTTGGCCAGCCCTTCGACCTCGACGGGCATGGTGGCGGAGAAGAACAGCGTCTGCCGCTTGGCGGGCAGGTGCGTCAGCACGCGGCGCACATCGTGGATAAAGCCCATGTCCAGCATGCGGTCGGCCTCATCGAGCACGAAGATCTCCAGCTTGTCCAGGCGGATGAAGCCCTGGCCGATCAGGTCGTTGAGGCGGCCGGGCGTGGCAATCAGGATGTCTACGCCACGCGCGAGGGCGTCGGTCTGCGGCTTTTGCGCGACGCCGCCATAGATCACCGTGGACTTTAGCCCCAGCTTGGCGCCATAGGCCACGAAGTTGTCATAGATTTGGTGCGCCAGTTCGCGCGTTGGCGTTAAAATCAGGGCGCGGATCGGGCGGCCCTGCACCGGGTGCTGCGACAATAGTTGCAGCATCGGCAGCGCAAAGGCGGCGGTCTTGCCAGTGCCGGTTTGTGCGCAGCCCAGCACATCGCGACCGGTCAGCACCAGCGGGATGGTCTTGCGCTGGATGGGCGTGGGTTCGCTGTAGCCGGATGCGCGGATCGCTGCCAGCAGCGGTGGAATCAGGTGTAAGTCTTGAAAGGTCATGCTGTTTGTCCTGTCTTAAAGAATCGCCGCGAAAAGCGACGTCGGTATAGTATACCACACTTTGACGCGCGCGCAAACTATGGTATACTGCTGCCATCTATGAAAATGAGGTGGGGGCATGCGGGAGGTTTCGGTTGCGCGCGTGGCGCAGGTCGTGAAGGAATTGCTGCGCGCATCCTGCTGCCAGGTGGGGGACGACGTGCTGGCGGCGCTGACGCGCGCTGAACAGGCCGAGCGTTCGCCGGTGGGGCGCGAGATCCTGCGCCAGATCCTCGAAAATGACCGATTGGCCTGCGATCGCCGCATGCCGCTCTGCCAGGATACCGGCACGGCGGTGGTGTTCCTGGACATCGGGCAGGATGTGCATTTCACCGGCGGTCTGCTGGAGGACGCGGTAAATGGGGGCGTGCGCGAGGCATATCAAGAAGGCTGCTTCCGCAAATCTATCCTGACCGCGCTGGGCAGAAAGAACACCGGCGACAATACGCCGGCGGTGCTGCACGTGCGGTTGGTGGCCGGTGACGTGGTGGATGTGACCGTCGCACCCAAGGGCGGCGGCAGCGAGAATATGAGCCGGTTGATCATGCTCAGCCCATCGCAGGGGCGCCAGGGCGTAATCGAAGCGGTGGTAGCGGCCGTGCGCGATGCAGGCGCGAACCCCTGCCCGCCGGTCGTGGTTGGCGTGGGCATCGGCGGCACGGCGGAGGCGGCGATGCTGCTGGCCAAGCGGCAATTGCTGCGGCCGATCGACGCGCCCTCGCCGGACGAGGAGATGGCGGCGCTGGAAAGCGAATTGATGAAAAAAATAAACGCGCTGGGCATCGGCCCGCAGGGGCTGGGCGGTGATACCACCGCGCTGGCCGTACTGTGCGCACAGACGCCGACGCACTTGGCGAGTCTGCCCGTGGCGGTGAATATGCAATGCCATGCGTGCCGCCACGCGCACGCGAGCATCTAGGAGGCGACATGAGCAAACGCATCACGATACCGGCCACGCGCGAAGCGCTGGCGGGACTGCGCGCGGGCGACCGCGTGCTGCTCAGCGGCATCATCTACACCGCGCGCGACGCCGCGCATCAGCGCATGGCAGCAATGCAGGCGGCGGGGGAGGCCTGGCCGCTGGACTGGCGTGGGCAGGCGGTGTATTATGCCGGGCCTTGTCCCGCGCAGCCGGGCGACGTGATCGGCGCGTGCGGGCCGACCACCAGCGGGCGCATGGACGCGCACACGCCGATGCTGCTTGAGGCAGGGCTGACGGTCATGATCGGCAAGGGGCAGCGCAACGAGGCGGTGAAGGCGGCGATGCGTGAGACCGGTGCGGTCTATCTGGCGGCGACTGGCGGCGCGGGTGCGCTGATCGCCCGCTGCGTGCGGCGCTGCGATACGGTGGCTTTTGCCGAGTTGGGCGCGGAGGCCATCTATCGGTTGGAGGTAGTGGATTTGCCGCTGATCGTCGCCATCGACAGCCAGGGCAACGACCTATATCAGCTTGGTCCGGCGGCGTATCGGACAACGGGGCACTGAAAAATAGTTCAGTTTTGTTTTTTTGTGCGTTGACATTTTGAGGTTCGCATGATATGATACACAAGATATTTGAAGATCAAATAAAAAAATCGCCAGGAGGACGCACATGAACAGCGCGGAAAGTTCGCTCAACTATATGCTGGTTCGCTTGTTCAATGACATTCTGGATATCGAGGAGCGCGCGCTTTCGGCGGGCGAGTTTTCCGACGCCTCGGTGCGCGAGATGCACGTCATCGAAGCGGTCGGCGCTGCGGGCGATGAGAACAGCATGTCGGCGATCGCCGGGCGGCTGGGCATCACGGTCGGCTCGCTGACGGTGGCGGTCTCCACCCTGGTGCGCAAGGGCTACTTGCAGCGCGAGCGCAGCGACGCCGATCGCCGCGTGGTGCGCGTGACGCTGACGCCGCGCGGCCAGGCCGCCGACGCGCATCATGCGCGCTTTCATCGTGAAATGGTGGACGAAGTGCGACGCGAACTGTCCGCCGATCAGCTCAAGGCGGTCGTTGAAGCACTGGATCGCGTGACCATCTACTTTGAGCAGCGCGTCCCCAAGGGCAAGCATTGGGATCAAGCGGAGGAGTGAGACCACTATGGCAGGAAGAATTGTGACCGACAGCACGGCCGATTTGACCGCGC
>JAVBUY010000223.1:0-6955 GCA_031554855.1 Eubacteriales bacterium | reverse complement strand
TTCTATTTTGCAGTATGCCCAGAAAAAAAGCGAGTTCATTATACCGCTATTTATCGAATGATTCAATGCTGATATTCATAAAAGTTCGCGAAAATTGCTGATTATTTTATTTTTCGCCAGAATTTCGTGAATTTTTTTTATTGTTTTATTGAATTTACGAACATTTAGTTTGATGCGATGCGCCATGACGCATGGGCCTCCCCTTGTTTCTTCCAGTAAAACCTGTTATTGTACCGAGTAACACCATGCACGGAGGAATGCGCCATGCTGACTACCCCACAACAATATGTTGATTCTCTGGAAACACCGGCCCGAGCCTGGGTCGGCGAGTTCCTGGCCTATATGGCTGAAAAGTACCCAGCCTTTCCGCCGGTGATGTTTCGGCAGCGTCCGATGTGCAAAATCGGCGCCAGCTACCTGCTTTTCACCGCCGCGCAGCAGCATTTTACGCTGCACACGCTCAATTTCAGCCTGATCGAGGCGCTAAAGGCCGACCTGCCTCACGCCGATTACGGCAAGGGCTGCGTGAAGGTCAAGTTTAGCGACGTCGCCGCCAAGCCGCGATTATTCGCGCTGTGCGACGAGGTGGTGCGCGTCAATCTGCTGGACAGCCCCCCGCCGGTTGACACCCCGCCCGAGATGCGCTATGACCAGCATCTCGACGCGGTCTTTTCCGCCAGCAAAGCGTGCTGGCGGCCGCTGTATCTGCAGCTATTGTCCGCCGCGCAGAAAAGCCTGCCTCCTTTCACGGAGTATTTCCCCGCAGTCGGCATCCTCTGGAAGCACCCCACCACCTTCGCCAGCATCCAACTGACCAAGGCCGCCATGCGCATCGAGTTCTATGCCGAGCGACTGTATCCCGAGCGCAATCCGGTCAAGCACATGCAGCTCTCGGCGCGCCGCTGTGCGCATGTGGTGGAAATCACCGACGCATCGGCGTTCGGCGATGTGCTCGCCTGGCTCAGCGAGTCGTATGCGCTGACCAGCAAATAAAACGCAGAAAAGGTCCCGGAAGCCGTGCTACCGGGACCTTTTTGTTTGCCTTTGACCGAAGCCGGATTCTCTTGTATAATGGAGGCATCTCAAAACATACAGGAGGCCGCATGCCTGCCAAACCACTATTCCAGCGCGCGCCGCTGCTGCCCAGCCATTTTGCGCCGCTGCCGCTGCAAGCGCTCCGCCCTGCCGGTTGGCTGCGCGCGCAGCTACGCACCGCCGCCGATGCGCTAATCGACGCCACGCTTCCGGAGAATGATCTGTCCATTGCCATCGCCCGTGCATCCTCGGCGCTGCCGCTTGGCTACCTCACCGACAACGCCGCGCTGATCAAGCAAGCGCAGGCCTCCATCGAGGCCTTGCTCGACGCGCAGCGCGAAGATGGCTGCCTGTTGCCCGACGCACCGCACGACTGGCGGCTGTTGGCAGACTTCCTGTCGGTGCTGATGCAGTACCAC
Source organism: Eubacteriales bacterium (assembly GCA_031554855.1). GTDB lineage: Bacteria > Bacillota > Clostridia > Christensenellales > Aristaeellaceae > JAVBUY01. Next base: position 5,501 of record JAVBUY010000223.1, on the reverse strand, counting down.
ACTGTCACCGCCGATAAGCAGATCTTGGTGCGCATGCTCAAGGGCTGCCGCTTTCTGTTCGAGCAATTGCCTACCCACCCGCTGACGCTGGCCGAAGCCGCGCTGGCAGGCAATCTGCTGGAGCCAACCCTGTGGCTCTATACGCTGACCGGCAAGCGCTTTCTGCTGGAGTTGGCGCGCGCTGTGCATGCGCAGGATGCGGACTGGACCGCCTTCTGCCACACGATGCCGATCAAAGCGCCGGTTGCCAAGCAGTTTGCTGCTGACGCGCTGCTCGCTGCCTGCGCGGACGAGGGTTATGACCCGCGCCGCTACCATAGCGGCCTCTATCAGCACGCGCATGCGCTGCACATCGCGCATGGACTCAAGACCCCCGCGCTGGTCGCGCAATGGACCGGCGGCATCAAACACGAGTCGGCATTCGACGTAGGCTTTGCCAAGCTGATGAAGCACCACGGCGTGGCCTACGGCTGCTTCACCGGCGACGATCTGCTGGCCGGACATGCGCCGTCGCAGGGTACGCTGAATACCGCTATCCCTGCGCTGATGGGCACACTGAAGACGCTGCTTGCCGCACAAGGCCAAGCGGTGCACGGTGATCTGCTGGAGGCGCTGGCGTTTAACGCGTTGCCCGCTGCCTTCTCGGCCGACATGCGCACGTGCCAGTGTGTGCAGCAGGCCAATCAAGTGCTTCTTTCTGACGCGCCGCGCGGATTCTTTCACGCGGACGGCGACGCGAATTGCTTCAAGCCTTACTGCGCGGACACGCTGGCGCTGGCTGGTGGCTGGCCGGGCTTTGCCTCGTCGCTATGGATGGCCTCGCGCGATGGCGGGTTGGCCGCGATCAGCTATGCGCCCTGCCAGGTGCGCTACCCGATCGGCGGCAGCGCAGTACGCATCGACGTCACCGGCGCGTATCCATTCGACGGCGCGGTGCGCATCCAACTGAGCCTGGATCAGCCTGCTAGCTTCCCGCTGCATTTGCGCATCCCCGGCTGGGCGCAGGGCGCGACCATCTCCATCGGCGACGAGCTCATCGAGGCGCAGCCCGCCACGTTTGCCTCGCTGGAGCGCACCTGGCACGACGGCGATGCGCTGATACTGACGCTGCCCATGCCGGTGCGTCTGGCGGGCGATCTGCACGGCCACGGCGCGGTGCTGCGCGGGCCGATGCTGTTCGCGCTCGCGCCCGACATTGCCGAAACAGACGGCGCGCTGTCCGCGATCTCGGACTGGGCGTATGCGCTGCTGCCCGACGCGGGCTTCTCTGTGGCCTGCGACCCCGCCGCCGCCGCGCCGTTCGGCCAGGGCAACGCCGTGGTCATCGACGCGATTGGCATCCCCATGCCTGAATGGCGACTGCAACAGCACAGCGCCGCGCCGCCGCCGGTCGCGCCGCGCGCCGGCCGCGCACTGGCCAAGCGCCTTCGCCTGGTGCCCTATGGCGACACCACGCTGCGCATCAGTCAGTTCCCGCTCGCTCAGGATTGATTTTCCCCACCGACCGAGGAGGTGTGAGCATGGCGACGACGCATTCCAACTTGCCCAATCTGCCGGAGGATGTGCTGACTCCCTCCAGCGAAAGCTATCTGGACGTGATCCACGAGCTGTCGCACCACGACGAAACCGTGCGCTCGGTCGATGTGGCGGAGCGCCTAGGGGTGTCGAAGGTCAGCGTCAACAAGGCGCTGCAAGTGCTCAAGCAGGCCGGTTTGGTCGAGCAGCAGCCCTACCAGAGCATCCGCCTGACCGAGACCGGCATTGCGCTAGCGCATCGCGTCACCTGGCGGCACAATGTGTGGCGCGCGTTCTTTGCCGACGTGCTGGGCATCGACGCGGACGCCGCCGACGCCGAGGCTTGCCGCATCGAGCACGTCATTGGCAATGAGGTTGTGCAGCGGCTCGAGGACTTTCTGCGCTTGCAGCAGGGCAAATAGCGCGACTTCATGCGGATTTCCCAGCCCCGCCACAGCCGCGCCACATTTCGCGTATATACTCACCCTGAGGTGACCTAGCATGAACAAAACGCCCAACATCCTGATCTGCGACGACGACCCGGTCATACACCAGTCGTTGTCGCTCTATTTGGATGCGGAAAAATACCAGCACGCGTCGGCCTACGACGGCGAGCAGGCCATCCAGATGGCCGAGCAGGGCGGGTATGACCTAATGGTGCTGGATCTAATGATGCCGCGCATGTCGGGCATCGAGGTGTGTCAGACGCTGCGCAAAACCTCGCGCATTCCGATCATCATGCTGACCGCGCGCGGCGAGGAGATCGACCGCATCCTGGGGCTGGAACTGGGCGCCGACGACTACATCGTCAAGCCCTTCAGCCCGCGCGAAGTGATCAGCCGCATCAAGGCCGTGCTGCGCCGCAGCGGCGACGCGACCGCGCTGCCCGAAGAACAGCTGTCCACGCTCAAGTTCGGCAACCTGGAGGTCCAGCCCGAGCGCTATCTGGTCAAGGTAGGCGGCGAGCCGGTGCCCTGCACCCCGCGCGAGGTGGAGCTGTTGCATCTGCTCATCAGCCACCCGGGCCGTGTGTTTGACCGCGAGCAAATCCTAAGCCGCATCTGGGGCTACGACTTCTTCGGCGACACGCGCACCGTCGATACGCACATCAAACGCCTGCGCCAGAAGCTGTCGCTCGTGCCGCCAGAGGGCTGGGAGATCGTGACGGTGTATGGCGTCGGATATAAGTTCGAGGTCGTCTCATGAAGGGCAATACCGTTTTCCGCCGCACACTGATCCTGGTGCTGTCGGCGGTGCTTTTGTGTACCCTGCTCACGCTGCTGATCTATCGTGGCGTATCGCCGCAGGTGTTCGCCGCCAGCCGCAGTGCCGAACTGCTGCCCAAGGCGCGACTCATTGCCTCGCTGGTCGAGGGACGCCTGCGCGGCGAAATCAGCGTCAGCCGTCTGTTCCAGTCGGTGGGCAGCAGCACCTCGCAATGGGGCGCGTATGTGTGGGTGGTCGATCCCGAGGGCAACACGCTGCTCAGAACCCGCACCCAAGGCGACAGCAACCAGCCGGTCGGCACGCTGCCCAGCTCGCTCAAGGGCATGGTCGATCAGGTGATCACCGGTCAGGAGGCCTCCTACATCGGCCGCCTGGACACGATGACCACAGCGAAGCAGCAGCAGAACCGCGTGCGGCGCAGCGAGGACCACCCTGAGCTGATCGGCGAGCTGGCGCCCAATGCCATTCGCATGCCCGAGCCGGAAGCCTTCGCGCAGAGCTCCGCCTCGATGGTGGTGGTCGGCGTGCCCATTGTGTACGACGGCCAAGTGGTCGCCGCGGTCATCATGGGCCAGACCATGAGCGAAGTGGTGACCGGCATGCGCAGCCTGACCAACACGCTGATTCTCGCGATGTTCGCGGCGATCCTGCTGCTGTCGCCGCTGGCATACCTGATCGCCTCTCGCATGGCACGCCCCATCCGGCAGATGCGCGACGTAGCACTGGCCATGGCCGCAGGGGATTTCTCCGCGCAGGCCGATCCCAAGGCGCCGGGCGAAGTGGGCGAGCTGGGCGGCGCGCTCAACTATCTATCCAGTGAGCTCTCGCGCAATCTGTCCGCACTGGTCGTCGAGCAGGACCGCCTGCGCCGCGTGCTCAACGGCCTCACCGAAGGCATCCTGGCGGTCGATCGGGACGGTCAGGTGACGCACGCCAATCCCGCCGTGCGCGCGGTCATTCCCGATCTGGACGCATTGCCTGCCACCGTGACCTCGGCCTATGCCGCAGCACTGCACGGCGACATGCAGTCCTTCACCCTACAGGACGGCGAGACCGCCTACCATGTGCTGGTCTCCCCGCTGACAGACGACGAGCGGCGCACCTGCGGCGCGGTCGGCGTGTTCCGCGATGTGACGCAGGAAGAGCGGCTAGAGCAGACCCGTCGCGACTATGTGGCCAACGTATCGCACGAGCTGCGCACGCCGCTGACCGCACTGCGGGCGCTGATCGAGCCGTTGCGCGACGGCCTGGTGCAGGACGACGGCGACCGCGAGCGCATTTATGGCGTGATGCTGCGCGAAACGCTGCGGCTGTCGCGCCTGGTCAACGACATGCTGGAGCTGTCGCGCCTGCAATCTGGCGCGCTGTCGCTGGAGAAATACGCGTTCGATCCGGCGCGCCTGCTCCATGAAGTCTACATGAAGTTCGCGCCGCACGCCGAGGACCACGGGCAGACGCTCCAGCTCAAACTGCCGGAGGGAAAGCTGCCGCCGGTGCTGGGCAATGCCGATCGCACCGAGCAGGTGCTGGTCACGCTGCTGGACAACGCCATCAAGTACACACCCGAAGGCAAGGAGATCCGCATCCTGGCCTCGGCGGACGAGGACGCGCTGCGCATCTCGGTGGCTGACGACGGCCCGGGCATTGCCCCAGAGGACATCCGCCAGGTGTTCGATCGCTTCTACAAGGCCGACAAGGCGCACCAGGGCAACGGCACCGGCCTGGGGCTGGCCATCGCGCGGGAGATCTTGACGCTGCTCGATGAAACCATCACGGTGGAAAGCCCCTCAAAGGGCGGTACGGTATTCACCTTTACGCTGCATTACGCGGGCAACTGAGCCGGTTCCCTCCGCTTCGCGGCGATGCACCCGATGTGCGCAGCATAGCAAAAAAATTCCTCGCTTGCGCTCAAGACGCAGACGAGGAATCTTTGTTTGTCTTTGCGTCAGTTTCCCAGATACCTGAGCCAACTGATGCTTTTCGCCACGCCGCCCTGCAAATAGAAGCTCAGTTCAGCGTACTCGTTTTTTCCGCGGGGGTAGTAGTAATGGATGGCGTAGTTACCATCGTCCTCCTGCTTGTACACGCCGAGGTTGCTCACCCCATTGTTATACAGCACGCGCTCCCCTTTGTCGTTGGTCGGCCCGCCATAGTCGCGGAAGGAACTGATGATGCTCTCGCTGTCATCGCCGACCTTCAGCCCCCGCGGGCCGGTAAACGACGCGGACGTGGTGGTCAACTCGCACAGCACAGGCTTGCTGCCCGACTCGGTCTCCACAAAGATCGCATGCCCCCAATTGTAGGTCGCCTTGGTCGCGGCGTGCCCGCCAATCTCGTCTATCTCTTCGCTGCTGTCGGGTTGACCCTGCGCCTTGGTGAATTGATCCATCGTGGTTTTCATCAGCTCCAGGCCAGAAAAAGCGTCCTTCTCATTGAACATCTTTTTGACCGCGCCCTTCACCTCATAGGTCACGTTCATCTCGTAGCTCACCTTGCCGCGCTCGTCCACGGCAACGGCGCGCAGCGTGGTCTTGTCCAACCCCAGACGGATCGGGCCGGTGTATAGCGGCGAATACTTCGTGGCCGGCGTGTTGTCCACCGTGTAGTGGATCTCCACGATCTCCGGCATTTTCACCTTGTCTTTCTTGTCCTTGTCATCCTCGCCGGGGCGCAGCGACACCAGCGGCGCTTTCTCGGATTTGCCGGGCGCGGCATTGGCCTTGGGCGCGTGGGGCGTCGGGGACAGCACGGTGTGGGTG
>JAVBUY010000014.1:0-5568 GCA_031554855.1 Eubacteriales bacterium | reverse complement strand
GCGCGTTCTCGTAGGCCGTGATGGCTGCTGTCACCACGCCGACCGCGAGCGCGATACCCGCGATCACCGCCGCCACCGGCCCCGCCGTCGCCATCGTGATTTTCAGCGCGTCGGCCAGCGCTTTCAGTGCCGCCACGCCGGACGCCAGCCCGGTCAATCCGGTCGCGGCGCCCAGAAACATCGTGATCCCCGCAGTCGCGCTCGGGCTTTGCTTGGTGATACCCGTCAGCCCTTCCAGCAGCTCGCCTTTAATCGATGCGCCCAGTGATACCGTCGGCGCCATCGCCTCGCCCAGCGCCTGGGAAAACAGCTTGCCGCTCTGCGCCGCCTTGGCCTGCTCTCCGGCCAGCGAGTCAGTCAGCTTGGCCAGGTCGCCTGTCTGTAGCGCTGTGGCCTCTTCGATGCCCAGGAACTCGGCCATGACCTTCTGTTCTTCGGTCAGATTGGCCGTCGTAGTGCCAATGCTCGCGGCGTACTCGTCCCACATCTTGGACATGTTCTTTGTTACGCCCGCGTTGTCTACCAGTACCGGGTTTTGGTTCTTGATGCCCTCGGTCGCCGATACCACCGCCTGCGCAAACCCCAGCGACGACTGACGGCCAAAGGCCGCCGCGTTCTTAAAGTTCATGATGGTCTGCGTCGCTTGATCCAGCGAGAACCCGCGTGTCAGCAGATTTTTGTACGATGTCGCTGCCGCGGACGCATCAAAAAAAGCGTCTACCACTTGGTCTAACGCCTTTGTCATGTCCTCGCTCGCTATGCCCTTGCCGCTTGCCACGCTGTCCAGGCCTTGGGTCGCGGCGATGTACTCATTGTAGGCTTGGGTGCCGCTTCGCACCGCGCCTACGATCGCCTGAAATGCCTTGGTCGCAGCAGCCGCCACAACCGCGTGCGCGGCAGCCGCCTCCATCGAGTAGTCCTTGGTGGCCGTCGCCAGGTTCTCCACCTCGCGCGCCTCTTTCTGGTACTCCATCATCGCCACGTCGGCGGCGATTTTCTTTTCGTCGGCAACCTCTCGCGCCGTCTTCGCCACCCATTCCAGCGCCTTCTTTTCCTCGTCGCCAGCGTACTTTGCTCTGTGGGCAAATGTTTCCGCCTGGATCGCAGCTGCCCTGTAGGCGTCGGAGGCGGCCTGCGCCGCGCGCTTGGCGATTTCGGCATTCTTGCCATAGGCCTGATCGACGCCTCCGAGCGCAGCCTTCAGCTCCTCTGCCGCCGCATCCGCACCCTCAGCGATCACGCTGATGCGCACCATCAATTCATCAATCGTCAAGCATCTCGCCTCCTCCGCCCAGGAATGTCATCAGGTCTACTTCTTCCTCTTGCGGCTCGGCGCCGATCGCGTGGATAATGTTGTGTTCGTCAAAAAGCGCTCCCAGCTCGTCGAGGTAGTAATCCTCCAGCAGGGCGCGCTTTGTAATGCCAATGCTCAATCCCTGTGCAATCAGGCGTTGGAGCCAAGACTCTGTTGGCGGGAGCTTCCGAGCGCCGTCCGTATCATTTCTCTCAGTCCGCGGACGGCCCCGGTAAAACCCTCGATGTTGTTGACCTCCACCCATGCCTGCGCGATCTCCGCCAGCCCATCCATCCCAACCTGCTCATCCTCCAGCAGGGCGCGCTCTTCGATCTCGGTCAGCTGCGACACCACGCGCACAATATAGCTCGGCGCTGCCACTGCTGCCTTGGCGACCACGTCCAGCAGCAGATCCTTGTCGATGCTTTTCAGCCTCGTCAGGATCTCGCCCGCACCTGCGCCCGGGAAGCACGCCTGCATCAGCCCGCCTGGAATGTCCTGCAACATCTCTGCCGCCTTGATCATCTTGCCGAGCGGCAGCCTCTTGATCTCGTATCCCCGCACGTTCTTGCTCTGCGGCAAGGACAGGTTCGCCGTGCTCTTCTCGCTCATGTTTTGCCTCCAAAAATGCGAGGGAGGGCGTCTCGCCCTCCCTCGTGTGTATTGTATTGGTTTTGTTTTACGCCGCGGGCAGGATCTCCTCGCCGGTGCGGAACTCCTCACAGGCAGCGGCGTTGCTGCCGTCGTCCTTCAACGGCATGATCGCATACGGTTTTGCCGCGGCCATCTTCGGTCGCTTGAACACGCCGGTCAGGATGACTTCGCACACCGCCAGGCCGTCGCCCTTGGTGGCGAAGTTATCAAACCGGATGCCGATCAGCTCAAACAAGCGCCACTTCCAGTAGTACGGCGCGTCGTCCACCGTGTTGGTGATGCAGCGCAGCGAGTAATCGTCAGCCGCTGGCGCAAATTCGCCCTCGAACACACCGGTCTCTTCGTTGTACACGCCCAGCTTCAGCTTCTGTAGATGCTCCATGGCGACCTCGGCCAGGCGGATCTCCACTTCGTCGCCTTCATAGCTGTTGATCTGCTTGTACAGATCGTCGTCGTAGTACACCGGCTGCTTTTTTTCCACAGGGGTGCGATTCAGCTTGCCCGCGTAGGGCAGATCGATGTCGCCCACCGCCGCCACGTATTCGGTGGGCGTGTTCGTGGTCACTTTGGCCAGTACAATGCCTTTCAGGCCTGCAAGCGCTCTTTTCTTCGCCATGATACTCCTCCTCATAAATAGATCCTGTATCGCAGCACCTTGTGCCGCGTGGTCTCGTTGTCGTCCTCCCAGGCCATCGTGCGCTCGTATCCCAGCGCCAGCATCGCGTCGTCTGCGTCCGAGGATACTCGCGCGCGCTCCGGCTCGGTCGCCGCGAATACGTGCACATAGTATTCTAGCTCTGTCAGGTACTCGCGGTCGTCCCGGCGCTCGGTGGGCATGTTGCTGGCCTCCATCACCGCGATGCAGGGCAGCCGCGCCCAGTCGCTCGGCCAGGCGGGCAGCGCGGTTAGCACGCCCGGCACTGCGGCGAGCGTCTGTAGTACCCGCCTTTTGTCGTCCTTCAGCGCCACGTGTTCCCCTCCCTTTTTCGCTTGATCGCGTCTGCTATGTCGGCCTTGACCGCCTCTTTCGTCTGCTGATACGCCGGGTGCAAAAACGGCCGCGCCGGTTGGCCACGTGTAAAGCGCACGCCGCCCTGGTTGCGGTCAAAGTAATACCAGCCGTGCAGCCACTTTTCGCGGATCTCGCCTGATTTCGTCCGGAACTTGACCAGCTTGCCGGTGGTGTACGTCACCGGGATCGGCGCCTTGCCGTTGTCGGATGCCTGACCCACCGGCCCGGTGCCCATCTCGCGGTACACCGAGCGTTTTTGCGTGGACAGTACCGTGCCGTCCAGCCGTCCCTGTCCGCGCTCAACCAGGCTGGTGATGCTGTTTCGGATCTCCGCATCGTCGTTCACCAGCAGCTTGGCTGCGGCCACCGTGCGCTTCAGGCCTTTTTCCAGCCCCTCGCGCGCCGCATTGAGCAGTCCCTCCGTCAGGTCGTCGATCTCGTCCAGCAGCTCATCCAGGCCCTCGATGTGGCTCACAGCGCCACCCCTCGCGCAAAGTCCGCGATCTTCTCGGCCTGCACCACCTGGTGATCCCAGCCCGCCACGCTCACCACCCTGTAATCCGGTGGTGCCGTCGCAGCCACGTGGATGCACAGCCCGTCGCCCTCACAGACCTGCTCCAGCCCGTCGTAATAGATGGTCAGCATCCGCTTCACCCGCTCGCCATATAGCTGGATGTCCACCTGACTGCCCGCGTCCTGGCACGCGGCGCGGATCTCGACGGGCTCGCCGTAAACCGGTATCGGCTCCTGATACGCATTTGGCTCGCTGCCCACTTTGGGGCGAATGTACAGCGTCCGCTTGTCGCGCTCGCGCAGTCTCATGCGTTTTGCCCCCTCGCGCGCGCCACGCCGGGCAGCAGCCTGAACCGAGCGATGCCGTCGCGGATGCTCTGCGGGATGTCGTCCGCGCCCATAGACCGGCTCACGCCGCCCTCGCTGTGGCTCTGCTCACCCTCGATGCCCATGCGGTTGTACAGGACGACCGCCAGGTCCACCTGCAAGCTCTCCATGCCGGGAATCATCTCTTCGCGGTATGTGCATTCCAGCAGGTGCGCTCTTGCCGAGTCCAGGCAGGTGATCAGATCCATCTCATTAGCGTCTTTGATCCTCGCCTTGATCCGCTCCAGCGGGGTCGGCAGTTGTGCGGTCATATGTCCTCCTCATTTCTCGCTTGGCGTGGTCGGCTTAGGCACCGGCTTGGGCATCGGCTCCGGCACCGGCGCGGCGCTCATCGACTCCACCCTGTACCCGCGCGCTTTCAGAAACTCAATCAGGCTGGCGTCGTTGGTTTCACCCACGCCGTCCTTGAATGACACGCCGCCGATCTTCCCCGTGAAGCGCTTGTCCTTTGCGTAAATCCGCATCATGGCTTAGCCCTCCTTCTGCGGCGGATCGGTCGGCGCCGCACCCGGGGGCACGATGTCCCCATCCGGTTCACCTTCGTCGCCCTCGACGCGATAGCCCAGCGCTTTCAGCTTCTTGATCTCCGCTTTGTTCTCGGTCTCCCCGACGCCGTTGAGAAAGTGCACGCCACACACGCAGCCGTGCACCTGGCCTCCTGTCGAATGAATCTTCGCCATATGATCCTCCTTACGCGGTCGCGGCGTGCGCGTATACGCCAGCCAGCTTGTTCTGGTATACGTTGGTGTAGCCCACCTGCCGATAACCGATAAGCCAGCCATCGCTCGTCTGATTCTGCTCGGGCGCGATGACTTTCGGCGCGATGTGCTTGGGGAACTGAATGACCGCACCCTTTTGCAGGATCAGGAAGTTCAGGTTTTTCGCGCCCGCCGCCTTGGCAAAGCCGCCCGCCTCCTGCCCGGCGGTTTTGCCGTCGCGCTGCGTGATCGCCGTATAGAAGCGGGTCTGCGGCACCTTGATGATCGAGTCAAAACGCGCCAGCACCTGCTTGCTCTTGGTGGTATCCAGGTCGTCGATCATCGCCAGCAGCGTCGGCGTGATGGCCAAATGCCGGTCCTCCAGCGGCACCTCACCCTCGTCCATCTTGTTGGTGGCGGCACGCAGCGCGGCGATCACGTCGGCGGCGGATACCAGATTGCCGCTCGCGGTGCCGATGCCCGGCTTGCTCGCATACGTTGCAAAGCGGAATGCGTCCAGCTCCGGGGTGACCTTCGTGCGGATAAACTCGCTGGCCACGCGAGCATAGAGCAGGCCCGCCGTCTCCATGTTGTCCACCGTGTCAATCGGGAACAGGCGGCCGCGGTCGAAGTTGACCGCGACGGTCTGGTTTGTCAGCGTCACATCGCCGATCGCATACCCGCCGTTGCGGCTGTAGGCGCCCAGACCCTGCATGTCCAGCATCGGGATGATCAGCTCGTTGGCGTTGGCGCCAGCCTGCGCCAGGTCCGGGTTGCCGTCCAGTACCGAGGTCAGCGAGGCGTCCTTGTATACCTCGTCCAGCGTCGGCACATAGCTCTTGAATAGCTCGATTGCGTTCATGTCATTTTCTCCTTTTTACGTTTTCGGTTTCAGTCCTGCGGCGGCCGCGAACGCGGCCAGGTGTTGGTTGCCGGTTCCGCCTCCGTCCTTGGGGGCTTCCTTGCCCTTCAGCCGCTGCTCCACGCCCTTTTGCACTGCGGCGCGGAAT
>JAVBUY010000149.1:0-9254 GCA_031554855.1 Eubacteriales bacterium | reverse complement strand
CCGCGCATTGCGCTGGAGATGGCGGCGGTGCGCGCCTGTCTGCCGCAGGAAGTTCCCGCGAAGGCCGACGGCAGCCAGCCCGCTGCGCCATCCGCTGTGCCTGAAGCGCTGCTGATGCGCATCGCCGCGCTGGAGCGCGCCGTGCAGCAGGGTGCCGCGTCTAACCCACCGGTCGCGCTGCCCGCAAAGCCTGCGCCTGCCGATGCGCCGCCCCCGCCCGACAATCCCCCGCCCGCCGCGCCCAAGCCCACGCCCACGCCCACACCCAAGCCGCAAGCTGCCGGAGATGACGCGCAAGCCTTGTGGAACCAAGCGATGGATCTGCTCAAGCGCCAACAGCCCGCCGCGTTCGCCCAGCTGCGCAATACGCGCTTTGGCGGTCGCAATGGCCATGCCTACCAGGTGCTGTTCGCGCCCACACTCGAGGTCATGATGAAAGCGCTCGACCAGCCCTTCTGGCGCCAGCCCATCGAGCAGGCGCTGCGCGACGCGGGCGATGCCGAAGCCACGCTTTCGCTAACGCTGGAGGGCAGCTCACCCACCCAGCAACAAGCCAAGCAGGCCAAGCAGCAGCAGGAGCAAGTGTTCGACCTGTTTGGCCGAGAATTTGTCGAGGTCGTGGACGAGTAGCCGCGCGCCTGTTTTTTCGCCATACTCTTGCGCGGCCCCGCGCCGCATGCTATAATACATCTCGCACCCTGCCGGTGTGCTGGAATGGCAGACGGGGCGGACTCAAAATCCGTTGCCAGCGATGGCGTGTGGGTTCAAGTCCCACCACCGGCACCAAACCCATATCATCCGAACCCATCCGGACAGTTCGTAGCTGTCGGCGATGGGTTCGGATTTTTGCATCTGCCCCCGTGATAAATCCCTCCATTCTTGGGAAATGTACCACGATGGAGGTGTTGTCATGGGCTCCGTATGGGCGGACAGCGCGCATATCCCGCATTTCCCCACGCTAGAGGGCGACACAAAAACGGATGTTCTGATCATCGGCGGCGGCATGGCGGGGGTTTTGTGTGCGCATTTCCTGGCGCGGCATGGTGTGGAATATCTCCTGGTGGAAGGCGATACCGTCGGTGGCGGCGTCACCTCGAACACGACCGCGAAAATCACCTCACAGCACGGGTTGATCTATGACGCGCTGCTCAAAAAAGCAGGCGCGGAAAAAGCGCGCCTGTATTGGGAGGCCAATCAACTGGCCATCGAGCAATTCGCCCAACTTTGCGCGGACATCCCCTGCGGATTCGAGCGGAAAAACGCGTTCGTGTATTCACTGACCGACCAGGCGACTATCGAACGCGAGGTTTCCGCCCTGGACGTGCTGCGCTGCCCCGCCGCCTTTGTGCAAAGCACTGCGCTGCCGTTTGACATCGCTGGCGCAGTGCGCTTCGACAACCAGGCGCAGTTTCACCCGCTACAGTTCATCGCGGGCCTATCGAAGGGTCTGAACATCCGCGAGCATACTTTTGTGCACGAGATCGGGAAAACGTACGTCCTCACGAACCACGGCAGAATTACCGCCGAGAGAATTATTGTGGCGACCCACTTCCCCATCCTCAATAAGCACGGCGCCTACTTCATGAAGATGTATCAGCACCGCTCCTATGCCATCGCGCTGCAAAGCGCGCCCAATTTGAACGGCATGTATCTGGAGGAGAAGATGGACGGCCTCTCCTTTCGCAACCACGAGAACTTGCTGATCATCGGCGGCGGCGATCACAAAACCGGCGCGACCGGCGGAAACTGGGCGGTGCTGCGCGCGCTTGCGGAGCAAACTTATCCAAACGCCACCGAAGCCTATGCCTGGGCGACGCAGGATTGCATGACGCTGGATGCCGTGCCCTATATCGGCCCTTACGCAAAATTCTGTGAAAACCTGTATGTAGCCACCGGCTTCAACAAATGGGGCATGACCTCATCCATGGTGGCTGCGATGCTGCTGTGCGACATGGTACGCGGCAAGCAGAGCGCGTTCACCTCGGTATTTTCGCCGCAGAGAAGCATGCTGAAACCTCAGCTCGTCCTCAATGGACTGAACAGCATGCTGCACCTGCTAAGCTTGCGCGAAAAGACCTGTCCGCACATGGGCTGCGCACTGAAATGGAACCGCACCGAACAATCGTGGGATTGCCCCTGCCACGGCTCGCGCTTTGACGCGCAGGGGCGACTGCTGGACAATCCCGCGACGGGAGGGCTGCGCAAGTGAAGCGTTCATTCGAGGGCTATTACTTCAAGCACCAAAAGGGAGACGCGACACTCGCGCTGATCGTCGGCGTGTCCTCAGATCACGCCTTTATCCAGGTGATTACCGAGGCCGCGTCCTACAATATCCCCTATCCCCTGGCGCAGTATCACAAGGGCGACGAGATCCGGCTCGATTGTTGCATATTCTCCGAAAAAGGTATCGAGGTGGACATTGATCACGACGATCTGCGCATGCATGGAGAAATTGCGTATGAACACCTCACCCCGCTCGCCTACGATATCATGGGCGTGTTCCGATTCCTGCCCATGGAGTGCAGGCACAGCATCCTCAGCCTGCACCATCGTCTGGCCGGCGCGATGACCATCAACGGCAAACCCATCGATTTTTCCGGTGGCGTCGGCTACATCGAGGGTGACCGTGGCGTTTCTTTCCCTAGGCGCTACACATGGCTGCAATGCAATGACTTTCCCGAGACATGCTGCGTCACCGCCGCCGTCGCGGACATCCCCTTCCTGGGCCACTCCTTCACGGGCTGCATTTGCGTCGTGTGTTTTCGCGGCCAGGAGTATCGGCTCGCGACCTATCGGGGCGTGCGGATCCGCAAGAATGACGGACATCAACTTGTGCTACAGCAAGGCCGATACACGCTGGAAGTTTGTGTGCAGCCAATAGATGCAAAGGCGCTGGCCGCCCCGCACAAAGGGCAAATGTCGCGCGAGATCCGAGAATGTGCGGCGTGCACCGGCACGTTCCAATTCTACGAAAACGGACAGCCGCTGTTCGCCTTCACCAGCGATCACGTCAGCTTCGAATACGTCCATTAGCCGTGCGACGGCTTTTTGCAAGTCGCACTTGCTTTTCCCCGCCCACGCGGTATAATCACAGCAAGGCATATTGCCCGCATTTTTTCACCGGAGGCGACCGACATGCAAGCGATCATGGAGCCAATCTTCGAAATCCCGTATCTCATCGGCGTGGTGCTGTTGGGCATTCTGATCCTAAAAAAAGCGGCCGGTCGCAAGCAGTTCATTCTCTTTGGCGTGCTGGCTATCGTGCTAGGCTGCGGCGACGCGTTTCATCTGGTGCCGCGCATCTGGGCGCTGGTCACCACCGGCGACACCAGCCTGCCCGCCTTCGCACCCGCGCTGGGCATCGGCAAGCTGATCACCTCGATCACCATGACGGTATTCTATGTGTTGCTGTATCACGTCTGGTGCGAGCGGCACGACCGGCGCAATGCGCCACTGACCGCCATCGTCTATGCGCTGGCCATTGCGCGCATCGCGCTGTGCCTACTGCCGCAGAACCGCTGGACTTCGCCCGATGCGCCGCTGTCTTGGGGCATCTACCGCAACATCCCATTTGTGCTGCTGGGTCTGATCCTCATTGTGCTGTTTTTCTCGCGGCGAGATGATGTGCCGTTCCGCTTCATGTGGCTGGCCATCACGCTGAGCTTTGCGTTCTACCTGCCGGTCGTGCTGTTCGCCGACGCGATTCCCCTGATGGGCACGCTGATGATCCCCAAGACCTGCGCTTATGTGTGGATCGTGTGGATGGGGTATCGGGCGGTCATGTAATGATGCCCCCCGCTGCGTCATCTGCACAGCGGGGATTTTCTTATCCCAGGATTCTCTTCAGCACCCGGCCCGCCTTGCCCACTGCGCGCTCGATGAGCGTCTTGGGCTTGAGTCCTGCGGCCAGCGCAGCACTGAACCCGCGCTTGTGAAACACCGCGAAGAACCGCGCGCGCCGCTCGTGCGGGGGTACGGGCGCGGTGATGCTGGGGTTAAAGCGCAAGCAGGCCAGCGGATCGACCGGCGTCTGGCGCATGCCGGACGCCGCCGCGTCGAACAGCGCCTGCCCCTGCCCGCTGCCGATCAGCACCATCGACAGCCCGCGATCGTCGTCCCAATCCGGCAGCACCTGCTGCGCACCCCACAGGTCGGCCAGTGTCAGGTCGGCCTGTCGTTTTTCGCCCGAAAACGGACACTGATGGCAGCAGGGGCGCAGACACAGGTTGCGCAAAAAGGCGATCATGAACGGATCCTCTGTCTGTCCGGCGGCATACGTTGTGCCATCGTCGAATGTGGCGGCGACGCAGAAATCCTTCCAGCCGCGCTGCTTGTCTCGGAAGGAGAACCGGGTCACCTTGGCGCCCTTTTGCCGTTCCATCTCGACCAGATACGCAGCGAACACCGTCGGGGACGGCGTGCCGTGGCACACCAGATCGATGGTGGTCAGTCTCTCGGGCGCGTCATCCAGATAGGCATATAGCCCCGCCACCTGACACGGTGTGCCGCAGAACAGCGCCTTTCGCCCCGCCTGTAGCGCCGCTTCCACCTGCGCAAACGCATCGCCCAGGTCGCTCTGCAAATACTTCGAACCGCGCAGCGCCGCTAGCCCCGCCTCATCGTCGGCCTGGATGTGGCGCAGCGTGAAGTCCGGCGCAAACGCCGCACCAAAGACCGTGCCGCCCTGCGCGTGGATCTGCCGCGCCAGCAGTGTGAACACACCGCCCGAGGAGCTGGCCTCTCGCACATCGCCGTCCTGCGCGCGCGCCGCCAGCGCCTGTCGCCAGGGTCGCTCGGCTGCGCGATCTACCGGGCACAGCCTGCGGCACGCGTTGCAATGCGTACAGCGCACATCGTCGATCTCCGGATACAAAAAGCCCTCGTCGTCGCGCCGCATGCGCATCGCGCCAAACTTGCACGCCTTCAGGCACGCGCCGCAGCCGGTGCACGTCGCCCTGTCTCGCACGTCGCTCATATCAGGCTTCCTTTCCGCGCCGCAGCATGCCGCCGACCAGCGCCTTTTCCTCGTCGTTCATCGCGACATACATGCACGCGCAATGCACGCCGCCGACCAGCGCGATGCGCACCAGCAGCGTCAGCCAGCCGCTCTGCGGAATCAACAGCGACAGGCAGCCGACCGCCACGCTGACCAGCAGCGCGGGCGCGATCTTGCGCAGCGTGTCGCGGAAAAAGCGCGGGATGTTCAGCCCGATTTTCTTGTAATAGTACCAGTTGACGATGAGGATATTGCCGATCACCAGGGAAACCGCCGTGCCGATCGCTGCACCCATTGGACCCATCAGCCGCGCCAGATAGATGCTGAGCACCACATTGCCCACCGAGATGATGGCCAGCACAATCGCGCGGAAGGCGTGCCTGTTCATCGCTTCGAGGATGCTGATGCCGGTGGTTTGGAACAGCGGGATGAGCAGCGCCAGCATCAGCATCAGCGTGATGGCGTACGTCTGCCCCACGTCGGCGCCCAGTTCGTCGCCGATCCAAAGCGTCAGGAATTGCTGCCCGCACACGCCGAAGCCCACGATGATCAGGCTGATCAGCATCAGTTGCAGCCGCCCGACGCGCACCATCAGGTCGGTCATCTGCTCGTTGTCTGCCTCTTTGATGACCATGCGCGTCGCCATCGGCAGAAAGAACCCGCCCAGCGCCCCGGCAAAGTCGCGGAAGTACTGCACGATCAGGCTGGAGATGTTGGTGATTGCCGCCATATAGAGCGATAGTTTGCCGATGATTAGGCGATCCACGTTCCAATACAGCTCGTTCATCAACATGTTGAGGAAAATATAGAATGAATAGGTGAATAGCTCCCTGAGCAAGCCGCGATCGAAACCGGAGAAGCGCACGCGCACATGCACCATGCACACGGCATAGAACAGGCTGATGGCGGTCATGATCACGTTAAAGATCGTATCAACGATCATAATTTGCAGCGCGTTGGTGCCGCTGTACAGCATCCAGATGACGATGGCCGCGCGCAATATCACGCGCACGATGGTCAGCGCGCGGCGGAACACAAATTTCTCCATGCCGCTCAGCGCCGAGGGAAATGCGGTCGCCACCATCGAGATCGTCATGTTGAATACCACGATCAGGAACATCATGCGTGCCTGCGACAGCACCTCGGCCGACGATCCGGCGGGCAGCAGCGCTTCGATCCTAAAATATAGGAACGCGCCAATGACTGCGACAATGGCGCCGATGATCACATACAGCATGACCACCATGCCCATGAAGCTCTCCATGCGCTTGGGGTCGTTCTCGGTGCGGTATTTTGCCACATAGCGAATCACTGCATTGCCCAGACCAAAGTCCAGCACGCCAAAGTAGGTCACAAATGAGCCCATCAATTGATAGAGGCTATACTGCTCGCGCCCCAATGTGCTCACCAGCAGCGGAGAAACCATGAGCCCGATGACGATGTTCATCACGATGGTCACATAGCTTAGCGCCGCACCCCAGCGGTATTCCTGGCGTAATGTCAGCTTCATGCGCGCGCCTCCGTCCAGCTCAGGATGGTGTTTACGGCGGCGGCCGCCTGCTCGCGCATCTTGGGCGCGACCTGTGCCAACCACGCACGCTCGGCCTGCTCGCCGGTAATCAGCGCGTCAAAGGCACGCGTCAGCTCGCTGGCGGACGACAGCTCCTGGATGGGCAGCACGTGCCCTGCCTCGTCGCCATATAGATCGCGCGCGATGCCGCGCGCCTTGACCGAATAGCCCAGCACCAGCGCGGGCACGCCGGTAGAATACGCGGCGATCGACGCGTGCGTGCGCGCCGCGATCAGGCAGCGCAGGTGCGCGATGATGTGCTTGATCTGCGGCGCTGTATAGGTTTTCTCGAGCAGCAGCACGCGCGGCGCGTCGGCAAAGGCAGCCTTCAGCGCCGACAGCGTGCGCATGTCGTCGTCGTGCGGCCAGCGCACATGCGGCAGCAGCGCCACCGCGCTGTCTGTGGCCAAGAGGATGTGGCGGATCAACGCAGTCATGCCGTCCATCGCGCGCGCCGCGTCCTGGGCATGCTCTAATGCCAGCGGGCTGATGTTGATCCCCACGGTGTTGCCCGGCAGGAATCCCAGCGGCAG
The DNA here is from genome assembly GCA_031554855.1 of Eubacteriales bacterium. Lineage (GTDB taxonomy): Bacteria > Bacillota > Clostridia > Christensenellales > Aristaeellaceae > JAVBUY01. The sequence goes on along the minus strand of JAVBUY010000149.1, from coordinate 2,155 downwards.
GTCAATCGGCTCCGGCACGAGTGTAAAGGCCGGATCAGCGCTGCGCACGGCGGGCAGTCCGGCGGCGGTTAGCGCGGCATAGGTGATGCTCTCTCTGGCAAAGATTGCGCGGTAGGTGGCCAAGTCGGCGGCCATCTCTGCATCGGCCAGCGACTCCGGCTCAATCGAGCAGCCCCACAGCGCGGTCGATTTGCCCATGCGCGCGAGCTGCCGATTGACCACATAGAGCATCTCCGGCCGCGTATAGCAATACGTATCGCCGCCCACCGACAGGCACACGTCGGCATGGCGCGCGGCGCGCAGCATCGGCGCCTGGGTGCGCGCCACAATCGTGTCGCGGCTCGCGCCGACGCGGTCGTTCATAGAATTGATGAGCCGGTCGATGGACAGCGGGTGTATGCCGTGCGGCACGATGCGCGACACGCCGGGGATGCCCACGGCGCGGTCGCCCTCGGCGCGCAGGCTGGCAACCTCCACGCGCGCGGCGGGACAGGCACTCTTCATCAGCGCCGTCGTGCTGATCGCGATGGCCTCACAGCCGCGGTTGTCCTTGCCGCCGTGTCCATAGAGCAGGATGGTCGGGTGTCGCATGCGTGTGGGTTCCTCACATTCCTTGTTGTATCCGTTTGCACAATGGTCCGCCCAGCCCCAGCACCGCCATGCCCCACAGCGGAAGCTGGCGCATAGGCAGCGCAAGCGGGGAAACGCCGCGATGGATGCGGCGCAGATCGTCTTTCGTCAGCGTGTGTTGGCCGTCGCGGTGGCGCAGCCCGGCGTGCAGCTCGATGAAGTCGCGATAGTGTGCCGCCTTGACGCGGTGCGCCCGCAGCAGTTCGTCCATCGCATCCAGCATGGGCGCATGCGCCGCCATCGCGCCGGACTTGCTGCGCGCCATGGCCGAGCCGGGCTGCTCCAGATAGTGATACACCACCTGCGGCGCGTGCGCGATGCGTTTCGCGGCCAGCACCGCCGCCAGATTGAGCAGCACGTCCTCGCCGATGCGAATGCCCACAGGCAACGCCAGCCCATGCGCCAGCACAAACGCACGGCGATACAGGTGCGCCCATACGGCGTTGTAGCGGCCATCGCAGCGCACCAGCGCGGACAGCATCTGTGCGCGGGAGATGTCCGGCGGCAAGGTATGCGTGGTGTGTGCGTCTGCATAATCGCCGGTCACCAGGTCGGCCTCTTCCGCGTCAGCGATGGCAACGAGGCTGGCCAGCGCGTCCGGTGGCAGGGTGTCGTCCGCGTCGGCAAAGGCGATGTATTCCCCCGTTGTCAACGCGATGCCCGCGTTGCGCGCAGCCGACACGCCCTGGTTGGACTGGTGAATCACACGGATGCGCGTGTCGTCGCGCGCGGCCTGGTCGGCGATGTCTCCGGTGCGGTCGGCGCTACCGTCGTCAATCACGATGATTTCGATGTCGGCCAGCGACTGCGCGCGCAAGCTGTCCAGGCACTTCGCCAGGGTCGCCTCCGCCTGGTACGCAGGCACGATGATGCTCGCCTTCATGCGCGCGCCTCCCCTCTGCGAAGCCGCGCGGGCAGGCGCTTCGCGCGCGCCCACAGCTTGCCGATCTGGCGATACGCGATACCCAGCGGGCCAGTGAACGCATACAGCAGCGGATAGCAACCGGCCTGAATAATCGCGTGCAGCGGCTTCTGCGCGGTGGGCAGGCGTTGCGGTGCAACCCCCTCCAGCACAGCGGGACGCACCTCGCGATTGAACGCCTTCAGCACGCCCAAGACGCCGCGCGCCTTGTACAGCCGCAGCACGTGGCTGTGGCAATAGGCGGAAAAGTAGGTTTCACGCAGCCCCAGCCGCGCCAGCAGCGCGCGCAGCGCCGCCAACCAGGGCAGGTGCCGCTCGTAGTGCTGCGCGCGCGTGATGCCGTGCATCGCCGAGCCGTCGTGCATGCGGTAGGTATAGGTCACCTCGCGCACCAGCGCGGTGGTTTTCGCCCGCGCGTATAGCGCCAGGTTGAACAGCGCATCCTCGCCGATTTTCAGCCCCTCGATGAAGCGCGTGTCGCCGATCAATGCGCGGCGGTAGAGTTTGTTGCAGGGGCTGTTGAGCACGCGGTCGCCGTCAATCAGCGCGCGAATCTGCGCATCGCGCGTGGTCAGCTGCCGCAGCGGCGTCAGCACATAGCGT
>JAVBUY010000222.1:0-14689 GCA_031554855.1 Eubacteriales bacterium | reverse complement strand
CTGGTGCCCGACCTGCACAATTTCCACCTCGATCTGCTGATCGACCAGTTCGGCGGTGACCAGGCGCAGCGCGGTCCCAGTGGTGCCCGACGCGTGCGGGCTGCCATTGATGGCCAGTACTTTCATGCGAATGCCCCCTTATTTGTGATAGCGCTCGTGTGCGCGGATCTTCATCGCGCGGTACAGCTGCTCCCAGAGCATGACGCGCGCCAGCTGGTGCGGGAATGTCATGGGCGACAGCGACAGCTTGTGGTCGGCGCGTGCGGTCACCGCCTCGCCCAGCCCGAGCGAGCCGCCGATCACGAACACCACGCGACGCCCCTGCATCTCCAGCGCAGACAGATGATCGGCCAGCGCCTCTGAGGGCATCGGTTTGCCCTCGATGCACAGCGCGATCACGTAGTCGCCCGGCCTCACCTCGCGCAGCAGCCGCTCCGCCTCGCGATCGCGCAGGGATTTCTCCAGCGCGTCGGAACTGTTGGCGGGCTCGGGCAGGTCAGGCACCTCGACGCTGTCAAACGTGCCGAACCGGCTCAGCCGCTTGCGGTACTCGTTGGCGGCGTCCAGGTAGTATTTCTCGCGCAGCTTGCCCACGCTCAATACGGCGATGTTCATACCGCGCTCGCGCCGGGCTGCATCGCGCCTACCAGCAAAAACAGATATCCGAGCACCAGGACGGACAGGATCAGCCCGAGCATGATCCTGGCAGCGCGCGACAGACGCGGCATCTCCGGCGGACGGATGCGCGGCAGATCGGTCTTGCCCTGTAGCGCGCGGATCGGCCAGAGCAGCATGGCCGCAGCCAGCGCGGCCAGGATCACCATGGGCACGAGCGTCGGCAGCATATCGGCTGCCGAGGGCACGGCGGCGCTTTGCAGGACTGCCTCGGTGCCAGTAGCCTCGGCATAGCGCACGGTGTAATATGCGGCCAGCATCGTGACGCCATTGTGCACGAAATGATAGAGCATCGCCGCCCAGATGGAGTCAAAGCCGACCAGCACGAGCCCCAGCACCAGCCCCAGCGCCAGGTGCGCGGGCAGCGCGGCATATTGCAGATGCAGCAGGCCAAAGATGAGACCGCTCCACATCACCGCGCGCCAGGTGCCGCGCACTTCCAGCGCGGAAAACAGAAAGCCGCGGCAGAGCAGCTCTTCGCAGAGCGCGGGCGCGATCGCGACCACGAGGATGGATAGCACCAGAGAGGGCACGCCGCCGGGCACGGGCACCGCCGATTCGGCGATCGGGATGCGCAGATGGTCGAGCAGCACCAGCCACCATGCGTTGAGGAAGTTCATCACGAACACGCCCAGCGTCGCGGCCACCACGATGCACACAGTGGCGTGCACCGACAGCCTGCGCGTGCGCACCGACAGAAAGTGCGTCGGCCGTGCGCGATAGTACAGCGCGATGGGCAGCGCGAAGACCAGCAACTGCTGCACCAGCATCGACCAATATTGCGAATTTTGGCTGAGCGAATCCGGCAACAGAAAATAGAGCGCGGTGGCGATTACGTTGCGCCCTATGTGAATGGCAAGCAGGAGCAGCAGCGCGATGACCACGTCGGGGCGCGGCAGGTTGCTTGGCGCGGGGGAGTCAGTATGCAAATGCGTTTCCTCCTCGATCAAGTGATGGCATAGCGCGTGCCGACGCGGTCGCGCCACGCCATGTCCAGCGTAAAGTCGTCGCCGCAGCGGATGCCCTGCGCGGTCAGCGCGTCACGCACGGTGGCGTAGGCCAGCTCGGGCAGGTTGTTCTCGTGGCTGAGGTGACCCAGCACGCAATGTCGCACGCCGGACTGCACCAGCTGGCACAGCGCCTTGCCGCAATCTTCGTTGGATAGATGCCCCTTGCGCCCCACGATGCGCTGCTTGAGGTAGCGCGGGTAGGGGCCGCGCTCCAGCATCGACAGGTCGTGGTTGGACTCGAGCAGCAGCACGTCGGCACCCTGCACCGCGTTGAGCCAGGTGGACTGGATGTGCCCCAGATCGGTGGCGGTGGCCACCTTGCGGCCATGCGCGTGCACCGCGAACCCTACCGGCTCCACCGTATCATGGGGGATGGCGAAGGGCTGGATGCCCAGATCATCGACGTAGAAGTCCTGGCCGGTCAGGAAGATGCGCTGGTTCTTGGGCGCGATCAGCCCCAGCTTGCTTTCCATCGCGCGCCATGTGCCCTCGTTGGCGTAGACCGGCAGATCAAACTGTCGGCTGAGCGCACCCGCGCCACGGATGTGGTCGCTGTGCTCGTGGGTGATGAGGATGCCGCTGAGCGACGAGGGCTGCACGTCGATGGACAAAAGCGCCTGCGCCAGCGCCTTGGCGGGCATACCGGCGTCAATTAGGATATGCGTGCGATCCGTGCCGATATACAGCGCGTTGCCCGAGGAGCCGCTGAACAGCGGGCAAAAGACAAGAGGCATGTGTTTGCTCTCCTAGTATGTGATGTAGACCCTTAACCTACATTATATCGCGGTCAGAGCGATGTGGCAATACCAGTTGTTGTGGCCGCTACGGGCTGTTGGAATCCGTGCCCTCGATCAGCGGGCCTTTCCACAAAAAGGTGCGATATGCATAGAGGCGGTATTCTGTGGCGCGGAACCATTGCGCGTAGCTTTCGACCACCACCGGTTGGCCGTTGTGGCGGGTTACTTCCTGCTCGTCGGTCGTCCAGGCAAACATCAGGCAGAACATCAGCAAGAAGCACACGACCGCCGCCAGCGGCGCGCTGACCGCCGCACAGCACAGTATATTGGCGCGCATGGTTTTTTCCGCGCGGGGCAGAAAGGCACTCGCCGGAAAATACACCACTGTGGCCAGCGCCAGCGACGCGCCCGCGCCGACCGCCACATAGCTTACCCAGGCGCGATACGCGCAGCCGAACTGTGCCAGCAGCAGCGCGCCAATGACGAAAAGCAGCAGCAGCACTGCCGCCGTGAGAATGATCGCCTTCAGGCCGCGCAGGAAGGTCGCGACACCGCGCATGAGAGACCTCCTATAGATTGCTAGCGCCAGTATACCACACTTGCGCGATGGAGAAAAACCTGCGATAATAGGCAAATCAGCAAGGGAGGAATGCACGTGGCCGACGAGAACCGCCTGTGGGTGCGCAAGGTGAAGGGGCAGCGCGTGCTGGAAAGCGTCACCGAGCCCTGTAATCCGGCCGATCCGCAGCCCGCGCTGATGGAGGTTTGTCGGCGCATGGATGTGCCCAGACCGATCTGGCTGGGCAAGCACCAGCGCGAGTACGAGCAATTTTTGCGCACGCACTTTACGCAGGATCACTTTGTCGAATCCATCGCCTTCACCCGTCTGGAGATCGAGCTGATACAGCCCGAGGACCAGAAAAAAAGCCGCCCGAGAAACCCATTGATGGACGCATAGCCCCGAAAAACATCCGCCGCGATTTGCGGCGTTTTTTTATGCCATGCTGTATGAAAGCTTCCAATGCTTGACATACTAGCGCATATCCACAAAATCACTAGGAGGAATATCCATGGATCGTTTGTCGCTGCTCTTGGCGATTATTGGCGCCATCAACTGGGGTTTGGTCGGCTTGTTCCAATTTGACCTCGTCGCCTTTCTCTTCGGTGGACAGGCGGCCGTGATCAGCCGCATCGTCTACGGCCTGGTCGGTGCGGCGGGACTGTGGTGTATTACGCTGCTGTTCCGCGATCGCGAGATCGTCAAAGAATAGGCGCCGGATCGACGTCCTCTCGCGTTGTCGGCGCTGCGCCGGGCTCCTCGCCGTATGTCACGATACGGCTCGGTCGCCCGGCTGGCGGCTCCTAGCGATAGGGCATCGCTGCGCCGCCTACAGCTGGTCTGGTGCCGGATCGACGCCCTCTCTGCAAAAAAGAAACCGTTCCTATTTTTTAGGAATGGTTTCTTCTGCTCGTTCGTTCTTATTTTGTGCGATACACCGACACGATCTCGCCAAAGAACAGCGTATGCAGGTCGCCGTTGGCATAGGCGCTCTGCATGACTGCTTCGGCGGTGTGCTCGCCGAGCAGCGCATTTTTCGACAGCACACGGCATTCGATGTGCAGTTCACACTCCGCCACGATGGGCGCGTCAACTGCCTGCGCCGCATCGGCCGAAAGACCGTGGCCGTTGAATTTATCCATATCGCGACCCGACTGCGTGCCCACCAGGCGCAGTTCGTGGCTCATGTCGTGCAGCGGTACGCTGACGGTAAACACGCCGGACTGCTCGATCATATCGTGCGTGTAGCGCGAGGGACGCACCGGCGCGACCAGCACCGGCGTGTTCCAGAAAAACGTGATGCCGCCCCAGCCCATGGCCATGGTGTTCTGCTTGCCCTGCGCGCGCGCATTCAGGAACACGCCGCGCGGCAACTGCTCCATGTAGTCGGTGAGAATATCCAGATGGGACAAATTGCGAATCATGACATTTCCTCCCATGTTTCGATTTCGGCTTATTATACCGTAATGCACTGCAAAATACTACTGATCAAGTTTTTCTTCATGTTTTCTTCGGGATTTTGGTAAACGCGGTACAACTTCTGGACAACATGTAGTATAATAAAAAATCATGGGCAACCGTAGGGGGCCAACCCCGCGAAAGGCGGTGAGCACGGTTGCGTGAACTGTGGAACCAAATCACTACGATGGGCTGGAACATCATGCATCGGCCCACCATCTCCGACGTGATTGACATACTGATCGTCGCCTTTTTTGTGTATCAGCTGCTCAAACTCACGCGCGGCACGCGCGTCAGCCAGGTCCTAAAGGGCGTGGCGGTGCTGCTCATCGCGCTGTGGCTCAGCGATGTGTTCAGCCTGCGCACCATCAACTGGATTTTGCGCTGGTTGGTCAATGCCGGCGCAGTGGTGCTGGTGGTGCTGTTCCAGCCGGAGATTCGCCGCGTGCTGGAGGGCATCGGCGGCACGTCGCTGATCGACCGTGTGCGCAACGCAGGCGAGAGCATCGAGAGCGAGGGCCTGATCACCGAGTTGGTCGATGCGATGGTCAACCTCTCCAAGCGGCGTGTCGGCGCGCTGGTGGTCATCGAGCAAAAGACCCGCCTGAAGGAAATCTGCGATACCGGCACGGCGCTGGATGCGCGCGTCAGCCAGCCGCTGATCGAGAATATTTTCGAGCCCAACACGCCGCTGCACGACGGTGCGGTGATCGTCCGCGCGGACCGCGTGGTGGCCGCCGGTTGCGTGCTCAACCTGACGGAGGCTTCCGGCATCAGCCGCGAGCTGGGCACGCGCCATCGCGCAGCCATCGGCGTATCCGAGACCACCGATGCGATCGTGCTGATCGTATCGGAGGAAACCGGCATCATCTCGGTGGCGCGTCACGGCAAGCTGACGCGCCATATGGACGCCCGCTCGCTGACGCTGCTGCTGCGCGGCATTTACGCGCAGCCCGAGCGCGGCAGCCTGCTGGCGACCATACTCGCCAAGGGGAAGGGGGTAGCGCATGAGCCAGACCGAAAAGAAAATTGATCCGCAACAGCGGCAGGCATGGAAAACCTGGGCGAAAGCCGTGCTCGATGCACTGATCCGCCACCCCGTTCTCAAGCTGTTTTCGCTGTTTATCGCGGTGCTGCTCTGGAGCGTGCTGATCGCGTCGGACGGCACGCTGACGCGCGAAAAGACCTTCCCCAGCGTGGAGGTGACCGTGCTGGGCCAGGATGCGCTGCGCGCGCGCGGCCTGGTGGTGATGGAGGATGTGTCGGAGCTGCTGCCCACCGTCAAGGTCAAAGCCGAGGTGTCGCAGGCCGCGTTCGATCGCGTGACCAGCGCAGGCTTTACCCCGCGCATCGACCTGTCGCGCCTGACGCTGACCGGCGAGCAGGACGTGCCCGTGACCGTCGGCAGCACCATCAATGGCACGGTGACCGCCATAGATCCGCCAACTGTCAAGCTGACGGTGGAACGCTATATCACCCGCACGCGCGTGCCGGTGGTGGCAGTCACCACGGGCAGCATACCGCGCGGCCTATGGGCGGACGCACCGCGCGTCGATCCGCAACTGGTGTCGGTGTCCGGTCCGGCGCAGTTGGTGGAGAGAGTGGCGCGCGTCGTCGCCAAGCAGGATCGCGCCTCGCTGACCGGTGAAACCACGCCGGAGCGCACGGCGGTGCCGTTTGTGCTCGAGGACGCGCGTGGCAACGCGATCGACGCGACACAATTGCGCGTCACCTATGAAGGCGTGATCCTCACCTCTGCGATCCTGGAGACCTGGTGTTATCCTGAGACGGAGCAGCTATTGGATATGCGCAGCACGGTGGTGGGCAAGCCCGCCGCAGGCTATGAGCTGACCGATATCCTGGCCGAGCCGGACAGCGTGTATATTGCCACCGAGGCCGAGAAGCTGGAGGCGGAAACCCGCGTGCTGGCCGAAGCGCCGATCAACATCGAAGGCGCCACCGATACGGTGATCGCGACCGTGCGCATCAAGCGCGCCAACGATGTGAAGCATATGAGCGCGGAGGAAGCGACCATCACCGCGGTGATCACGGAGAAAACCGAGCAGCGTGCGCTACGCGCCCTGCCGGTTGCAATCGAAGGCCTGTCCGACGCATACACCGCGAAGCTCTCACAGAGCAGGCTTTCGCTTACCGTCAAGGGCCCGTTCCATTGGGTGACAGAGCTGAAGGAAGCCGATGTGTATCTGTCGGTCAGCGCGGCCGGGCTTCTGCCGGGCACCTATGCGGTGCCGGTGAAAATCGCCATCAGCAACGCGCCGGAGCATACCGCGCAGCCGGAGCAGGCGGAACTGACGCTCACCATTACCGGGAAGTAACCGTTTTCCCGCCAGAAAAGAGGGATGCGCTTGGGCGGCTTTGCCGATACCGTGCTGAGTGTGTTGTTGGGCTGGGTGACCGGCATTGTGCAGTGGGTGTTCTCGCTGTTCAATGGCCGGAGCGGCAGCCTGCTCGCGTGGTTTGGCAAGTACTGGCTGGTCATCGCCGCCATCCTGGTCGGCGCGGGACTGATCATAGACTGGCTGGTGTGGCTGATCAGTTGGCAGCCGTATCAAATCTGTGCGTCGCGCGCGCGGCGGTTTGGCCGCTGGATTGCGCGCAAGCCGCCCGAGGAGGACGAGCAGGACGACCTGACCGATGGACAAGCCACCGCGCGGTATGTGCCGATGCGCGGCGGCGGATACGCGGAAGCCGACGCCGATCTGGACGAGGAATACCTGGATGAAGCGTACCTGGACGAGGAAGCAGAATACCTCGACGAGGACGAGGCATATTTGGACGAGGAAGCAGAATACCTCGACGAAGAGAAAGAATATCCCAACCAGGAGCAAGATCAGGCGGAGGACGATGCCTGGCAGCCCGATCCTGCCTATGCGGCGCAGATGGCGTATCAGCGGTCGCCCCAGCGAGAAAAACTGCCGCCCCAGCCGGAGATCTCCGACGCGCAGTTTCGCGATTACCCGGGCAAACGGTATGATCCCGACCTGCTGCCGCATCCGCCGCTGAGCGCGCGCGAGGACGAGCAGGCATACGAAGAGGAGCTCGACGAAGCGCCGTACACCGAGGAAGAAGTGTACGAGGAAGAAGTGTACGAAGAGGACGAAGAGGCATATGGCGAGGAGCAGGACATCGACTTTGCTCCTGGCTATGCGCAAGGATACAGCGAGGAAGAGGATTTAGAGGATATGGGTGACACCAAGCAGCGGCGCAGAGCCGCCGAGCAGCAGGGCGCGCGCGATACGGAGTTCGCTACCTTCGAGGGCGATGCCGCGCACATGGCGCAGCAGCGCGCGATCTATGGCCGCCCGCAGAGCGAGACCGCCAGCAACGCGATGGCGGACTATGACGCAGAGAATGCCGGACGCCGTCGCCGCCGCGCGATCCCGCGCGAGCAGGACGAAACGGCCGACGCGCCCAGAGAGACCCGCCGTCAGCCGCGGCGTGAGCGCACACAGCCGCAGCCTGCGCCGGAGCCGCCGCGCAAGCGTGGCCTGTTTGCGCCGCGCCAGGAGGATCCCGACGTGGACGACTGGTACAGCGACGAGCCGCCAGTCGCGCCGCGCAAGCCTGCACGCGAGCAGCGCGACGAGTCGCCCGCGCGTGCTGAACAAAAGCAAAAATCCGACAAACCGGAGCGCAAGATGCCCGGCGTGGTGGAGCGCGTAATGCGCTATGCCGAGCAACGACTCGACCCGGCGCAGCCCAAGAAGCGCGGCAAGCTGATGCAGCTGTTCGATCCGCAGGAGGAGCGCGTCACCGGTCTGCCGCCGCGCGTGGACAAGGACCAGGCCTATAGCGCGCCGACCATGCCCAAGCCGCGCGAGGAAGTATACGAGGATTGGTACGAGGACGAATGATCGACTGGTTCCAAGACACAATTGCATGGATCGCATCGATGGAAATGTGCGACTGGTTGCAGGGGGCTTTTTTGACCATCACGGTGCTGCTGATGGCGGCGGCGTTGGTGGGCATCCTCCTGCGGCTGGTCGCTGTTTTGCGCGGCAAGGACAGCGAAGCGCTGCTGCCCGAGCAGACAGTCACTTGGCGCGCGCTGTGCATCGCCGCTGGGGTGGCGCTGCTGTCGCGCGTGCTGCTGTATGTGTGGTCGTGGCTGGCGATGTGCTGGCAGCTGGGCGGCTGGCAGCCAATCTTCGGTCACTTGCCGCGTCTGTGGGTGCAATGGGACGCCTACCACTACCTCGCGCTGGCCGACAACTGGTACGTCAACGAGGGCAATAACCGGCTGATGCTGGTGTTCTTCCCGCTGTTTCCGGCGCTGGTGCGCGGGCTCAAGGTGGTGCTGGGTGACGCGTTCTGGTCGTCGATTGCGCTCAACCTGTGCCTGACCGCAGGCGCCACCAGTCTGCTCTATGCGCTGGTTGGCGAGCGATATGGCCGGGCAAAGGCGTGGCTGGCGGTGGCGTACTTCCTGCTTAACCCGCTGTCGGTTTTCCTGGGCGCGCCGTACTCCGAGGCGCTGTTTTTGTGCACGACGCTCGCGGCGCTGTATGCCTGCGCGCACCGCAAATACGGCTGGGCAGCGCTGTTCGGCGCACTGTCGGCGCTGTCGCGCATGCTGGGGCTGGTGGTGTGCGGCGTGATCGCGCTGACCGCCGCGCAGCACGTCTGGCGTGAGCAGACAGGGTGGCGCGCGCGCGCCAAGAAAATGATCGTGCCGCTGCTGTGCGCGGCGGCGGTCGGCCTAGGCTTTGCCGCCTATCTGTGGCTCAATGTGTCGGTGTCGGGCGCGCCGTTCACCTTCCTCGAATACCAGCGCACCAACTGGTCGCAGCAGTTCGGCAGTTTCTGGAACACGGTGCGCACCACCGTGGACTACGCGTTGCGCTACTGGGGCGAGCAGGAGCTGTACTTCACCTGGCTGCCGCAGCTGATCAGCATGGTGCTGGTGATGGCGCTGATCGCGCTGCGGCAAAAGCGGCTGCCGCTGCCCTGGGCTGCCTATAGCTGGGTGTATGTGTATATTGCGCTGGCGCCGACCTGGTTGCTGTCCGGCCCGCGCTACCTGATGGCAATGGCGACGCTGCCCATTTTGCAGGCAGTGCTGACCGACCGCAAGTGGGTGCATGCGGTCAGCCTGGCGGTGCAAGGCGCGCTGCTGTTGTATGGGACGTATGTGTATGCGGTGCTCCGGCAGCTGCTATAGCGCGCCGATAAACGCCCATCTGCGGTGTCGGCGCTGCGCTCGGGTTGTCGCCGTATGTCACGATACGGCTTCGCCCCTCGCTTGCGGCCTCCTAGCATCGGGCATTTCTTGGCATGCACAGTGCGCGCCGATAAACACTCATCTGCGGTGTCGGCGCTGCGCTCGGGTTGTCGCCGTATGTCACGATACGGCTTCGCCCCTCGCTTGCGGCCGCCTAGCATCTGGGCATTTCTTGGCACGCACAGCGCGCGCCGATAAACGCCCATCTGCGGCGCTGGCGAAAAGAAGCTTTCCCTCAAGTCAGTCGTGGCTTTTTTTATTTTCCCCCGCATACGTTCCTCGAGGGGGTGACGGCATGTGGGCGCTTAGGCTGGTGCTGGCCATCGTCGGCGCGGTGATCGGCGCGGGGTTTGCCTCGGGGCGCGAGGTGATGACGTTTTTTACGCGGTTCGGCGCGTGGTCGTGGGCGGGGATCGCGGTGGCGGCAGTCGTCATGGGCGTGGTCGTGCTGCGGCTGCTGTCGCTGGCGCGGCGGCTGGGCGCGGTGAGCTTCGCGGTGGTATGCGAGCGCGCGCTGGGCACGCGCGGTGGCCGCATCGGCGCGACGCTGTATGCGTTGATGCTGTGGGGCACCGGCGCGGCAATGCTCAGCGGCGCGGGCGAGCTGTGTGCCATCGCATTGCCGGTGCATGGCGCGTACGCCATCGGGTTTGCGGGCATGCTGCTGCTGGGCGCAGTTGTGGCGCGCCGAGGCATAGGCGCGCTGGCCTGGGTGAGTGCGGGCATGGCGCCGCTGTGCTGCCTGCTGTACTTTCTGTTGATGATAAGGCCGCCTCTGCCCGCGCAAGTGTCGCTGGCGCCCGCACCTGTTGGCTGGGGCACCGTGCCGCTGGGCATCGCGTATGCGGCGCTCAATATCGCGCTGGCCGCCGGCTTGCTGTGCGAACAAGCTGCGCAGCGCACCGCGCGCGAATGTGTCAGCGCGGCCATTGGCGCGGCGGCGTGCCTGGGCGCACTGCTGACGCTGAGCAACGCGGCGATGCTGCCCAGCGTGTCGGCGCTGTCCGGCGCGGCGCTGCCCATCGTGCGGCTGGCGTCGGGGCTCGGGATCACCGGCTTTTGGCTGTGCGTGGCGACGCTGGGGCTGGCCATGCTGACGACGCTGGCGGCGACGCTGCGCGCCGGGGTGCAGGTGCTGCCCGCGCGCTTGGCGGAATGGCAGCGGTGGGCATTGGCGGCCGGGCTGATCGCGCTGGGCGGTGCACTGGGGTTCGAACGATTGGTCGGCGTGGCGTATCCCGCACTGGGCTGGGCGGCGGCCGCGCTGGTGCTGTGGCTGTGCCTGGCCTGATCGCATCCGCTCTTTTCATTCCGCACGGCATGCGGTATACTATAGGTGCCTGATGGGCTTATTTCATGATGTCCAAGACAGATCGGAGCACTATGCAATATCGCCCCACCACAGTTTGGGTTGATCCGGCGGCGCTGACTGCCAATGCCCGCGCGCTCCGTGGCGCGCTGGCCGATGGCGTGCGCCTGATGGCGGTGGTCAAGGCCGACGGCTACGGCCACGGCGCGGTAACTGCAGCGAGGGCAGCGCTAGCGGGCGGCGCGGAGTGGCTGGGCGTGGCGCTGCCCGAAGAGGGCGAAGCGCTGCGCGAGGCGGGCATCTCCGCACCGATTCTGGTGCTGGGGCTGGCCACGCTGGAGGGCGCGGAGGCATCTGTGCGGCTCGGCCTGTCGCAGACCGTGTGCGACGCGGCAGGCATCCACGCGCTGTCTGACGCGGCGCGGGCGCAGGGGAAAATCGCGGCGGCGCACCTGAAGCTGGACACCGGCATGGGGCGGCTGGGCGCGCGGGACGCGACCGAGGCGGCGGCGCTGGCCGATGCCATTCGGTCGGACAAGCACCTTGCCCTCGAAGGCATCTTTACGCACTTCGCATGCGCTGATGGCGACACGCTGGACTTTACGCGGGCGCAGCAGCGGCGCTTTGAGGACATGCTGGCGCGCATCGACAGCACTGGCGTGCTGATCCACGCCGCCAATAGCGCGGCGACGCTGCGCTGCCCGGCGCTGCGATATGACATGGTGCGCTGCGGCATTGCGCTGTACGGTGCACCGCCGGTGAGCGCCGACCTGCCGCTACAGCCCGCGATGCGCTGGGTGACTCGCGCGGCGTATGTGAAGCAGATTAAGGCGGGCGAGTCGGTCAGCTATGGCGCGACCTTCACCGCCCAGCGCGCCACGCGCGTGATGACGCTGCCGGTCGGGTATGCCGACGGGTACCGGCGCAGCCTGAGCGGACGCGCGCAGGTGTTGGTGCGCGGGCAGTTCGCGCCGGTTATCGGGCGCGTGTGCATGGATCAATGCATGGTGGACGTGACCGACATCCCCGGCGCGGCGGTTGGCGACGAGGTCGTGCTGCTCGGCGCGCAGGGCGATCAGTGCATTGCCGCCGATCAGTTGGCCGCATGGATGGATAGCATTGCCTATGAGGCACTGTTGTCGCCCAGTGCGCGTGTGCCGCGCCGTGTGGCGGAATAGGAGCGCGCGTGCGAGCAAGAGAGCAGATCCGCAAGGAAGTAAAACAGACGCGGCAGCGCATCCCGCGCGACATGGCGTTGCGGCAGGCGGAGCAGGTGGCGGCGCATGTGCGCGCGTGGCCGGTGTATCGCGCGGCACAGGCGGTGCTGCTGTATGTCGCGATGGGGGACGAGCTGGGCACTGCGACGCTGCTCGACGCGGTACTGGCCGACAAAAAGACGCTGCTGGTGCCGCGATGCGGGGCACGGGGGCACATGGACGCGGTGGCGGTCGCCGACTGGCGCGCGCTGCCCGAGGGACGCTTCGGGTTATCCGAACCGCCGATGAGCGCGCCTGCCTTCGACCCCATGGACATCGACCTGGCGCTGCTGCCCGCGCTGGCCTTTGATTTGTCGGGCAACCGGCTGGGCTGGGGCGCGGGCTACTACGATCGCTTTCTGCCGCGCACGCGCGCGGTGGCTGCGGGCTTGGCATTTTCCGAGCAGATCGTGCCGCACATCCCTCCGATGCCGCATGATGTGCCGGTGCAATATCTGATTACGCCGCAGGGGATCGCCGCTGCGATGCACAAGGAGCGTGACGCGCATGGCACAACCATCGCATGAACAGGGAGGACTTCGGGCGCAGCATTGGCTGGGCGTCATCTGGATGCTCGCGTTGCGCGTGTGCGGGTTTGTGCTGATGACCGGCGCGCTGGCAATGCTGCTGGGCGGCGTGCTGCTGATCGGACCGCTGTGGGTGCGCGTGGGCACCGGCGTCGCGCTGTTTGTGATGATCGCCGTGTTGGTGTTCATGAGCGGGCGCGCGCAGGGCCGCCGCGACGAGGCGCATGGCCAGCTCTTGGCGCAACGCATGGCAGAGGGCTATGCGCCCCCGCCGCAGGAGTTGGCGACGTGCTTTCACCCGCTTAAGGGTATCCTGGCGGCAGCGATTGGCGCGTTGCCATGGTTCATCGCGGCAGTGATGCTCGCGATTTGGGTGAAGCCCTACACCTACCAGTTGCAGGATCTGCCCAGTTGGCTGGATTACTACCGCACCCGCGCAGACATCGGTGACGCGCTGGCATACTATCAGGCGACGCCTGGATGGGGATTGACCGATACCGTGCGCGTGATCACGCGCGTCGCGCTGATGCCGCTGGCCAATGTCGCGGTCAGCTTTGGCCACCAGGCGGTGTATTGGCTGGAGAAGATGAGCCCGCTGCTCGTGCTAGCGCTGCCTGCGGCATATGCCGTCGGGTATCAGTGCGGCCCCGCGCAGCAGCGGCGCATCAAGGCCTATCAGCAGCAGGCCAAGGAAAAGCAGGTGAAGCGCGTCGCCAAGAAGCAAAAGAAGGAGCGCGAAAAATTCCGGCGCGAGAATTCGCCCAAGCCGCCGTTGAACTAGAGCGTGTTTCAAAACGCCACAAGCGAAATTTCCGCCATATCGGCGTCGTGCTTCACTGAGCGTACCGCCACTACGCCGCGCTTTACCTCCTAGAACTGGCGAAAGGCCCTTGGAACTTGCACGTTCTCTCCTTTTGAAGCGCGCCTAATCAAATCTTAAGCTACGCCAACTTGGCCAACCTGTTGTAAAATTGATATTATTTGGTATACTATCGAAATGGGGGAGGTGGCTGGGTGCGCATCATTGGCGGAAGCGCGCGGGGACGCACCTTGCTGGCGCCGCCCGGCAACCAGACCCGCCCCACGCAGAACTATGTGCGCGAGTCGCTCTTTAACATCCTGATGCGCGACGTGCCCGGCGCGTCGGTGCTGGACTTGTTCGCGGGCTCGGGCGCGCTGGCGCTGGAGAGCCTCAGTCGCGGCGCAGACAGCGCCGTGCTGGTCGATCAGGCATCGGGCGCAGTGGCCACCATCCGCCGCAACATTGCCCAGTTGGGCTTTGACGCGCAATGCACGCTGCTGGCCTGCGATTGGCGTCAGGCGCTTACGCGGCTCAGCCAGATGGAACGCGCATTCGACCTGGTGTTCCTGGATCCGCCGTACGCGCTGACCGACACCGCCGCGATCATGGAGGCGCTGCTGGGCTATCGCCTGCTCGCGCCCGGCGCACTGCTAATCGTCGAGCATCGGCGCGACACGCCGCCCAAGGCCGTGGCCGGATTCGTGCAGACCGACCAGCGCACCTATGGCGACACCTGGATAACCTTCCTGCGCAGAGAGGAGACCATGCATGCGTAGCGGCATCTTTCCCGGCAGCTTCGACCCGATTACCCTGGGACATCTGGACATCATTCGCCGTGCGGCGCCGCTGTTCGACGAGCTGATCGTCGCGGTGGCCATCAACCCGGCCAAGACCTCCACCTTTTCAGTGGATCAGCGGATGGACATGATCCAGCAGGTGACGCGTGACCTGCCCAATATCAAGGTGACGCATTTCAGTGGCCTGCTGATGGACTATGCGGACCGCCAGGGCGCCCAGGCGGTGGTGCGCGGGCTGCGCGCGGTCAGTGATTTTGAGTATGAGTTTCAGATGGCGCAGCTCAACCGACAGCTCAATGCGCATGTGGAGACGCTGT
>JAVBUY010000083.1:0-3035 GCA_031554855.1 Eubacteriales bacterium | reverse complement strand
CCTGACCAAGAAGCTGACGGTGAAAGCTGCGAAGTTCACCGCGTCGGCGAAGCAGAAGATCGAGGCGGTCGGCGGGAAAGCCGAGGTGATCTGACATGTGGGAAACCCTTCGTAACGCGTGGCGGATCGGCGATCTTCGCAAGAAGATCCTCTATACCCTGGGCATGCTGCTGATTTTCCGCCTGCTCAACGTGATCCCCGTGCCGGGCATCAACGCCGAAGTCGTTCGCAAGACCGTCGAGAACGTTGACCTGCTGGGCTTCATGAACATGATGACCGGTGGCTCGCTGTCGAACATGACGGTCATGGCCATGGGTATCACCCCGTACATCAACTCCTCGATTATCATGCAGCTGCTGACAGTCGCCATCCCGGCGCTGGAGCGCCTGCAAAAGGAAGGCGAGGACGGCCGCAAGAAGATCGCGCAGTGGAGCCGTTACCTGACCGTTATCCTGGCGTTCATCCAGGCGGTCGGCATGGTCTTTGGTATGCGCGCGAGCACCGACGGTTCCTTCTTCTCTTACGTGATCATCGGCCTGTCGATGGCGGCCGGTACCGCGCTGGCGATGTGGATCGGTGAGCATATCACCGAGAACGGCATCGGCAACGGTATCTCGCTGCTGATCTTCGCCGGTATCGTGTCGAACCTGTTCAAGTGGTCGGCCGCGGGCGTGCAGGGCGTATTCGCCGGCACGAGCAACTGGCTGGTGCTGGTTGCGATCCTTCTCGCCGGTTTGGCGATGATCGTCGCGGTCACGTTTGTGGACATGGGTGAGCGCCGCGTGCAGGTGCAATACGCCAAGCGCGTGCAGGGCCGCAAGATGTATGGCGGTCAGTCCACCCACATCCCGATGAAGGTGAACTCCACCGGCGTGCTGCCGCTGATCTTCGCCTTCTCCATCCTGCAATTCCCGGGCACGATCCTGGCCTTCTGGCCGCAATCGGGCGCGGCGCTGTGGTGGAATTCCTTCCAATCCGGCATTTCCTACCAGGTGCTGCTGGCGCTGTTGATCGGTGGTTTCACCTTCTTCTACACCAGCATCTCCTTTAACCCTGTGGACATCAGCAAGAACATGCAGCAGTACGGCGGCACGATCCCCGGCATCCGCCAGGGCCGTCCGACCACCGAGTACCTGCAACGCGTGTCCAATCGCCTGACGCTGTTTGGCGCGATCTTCCTGGCCATCCTGGCGACGTTGCCCACGCTGGTGACGAGCCTGTCCGGTTCCTCGCTGCCGTTCGCGGCCTCGTCGCTGCTGATCGCGGTCAGCGTGGCCATCGAGACCACGCGCCAGCTGGAGTCGCAGATGCTCATGCGTCACTACAAGGGTTTCCTCTAAGCCGACGGACTCCGACAGCGAAGGAGGACAACATGAACGTTATTTTCTTAGGCCCGCCCGGCGCGGGCAAGGGCACCCAGGCGCAGCGCGTGTGCGCCGCGCTTGGGATCCCGCAGATCTCCACCGGAGACATTCTGCGCCGCGCCATCAAGGAGCAGACCAAAACCGGCCTGGAAGCCAAGTCGTATATCGACGCAGGCAAGCTGGTGCCCGACAGCGTCGTGATCGCGATCGTGGCCGAGCGCCTGGCCATGCCGGACTGCGCCAAGGGGTATATCCTGGACGGCTTCCCGCGCACCGTG
Source organism: Eubacteriales bacterium (assembly GCA_031554855.1). GTDB lineage: Bacteria > Bacillota > Clostridia > Christensenellales > Aristaeellaceae > JAVBUY01. The sequence continues at coordinate 1,393 of JAVBUY010000083.1, read as the reverse complement.
CCCCAGGCCGAGGCGCTGGAAAAACTGGCCAAGATCGAAGCGGTGATCAATATCGCGATCGATGACGATCACCTGGTGCGCCGCCTGTCCGGACGCCGCGTGTGTCTGAACTGCGGCGGCACGTACCACCTGAGCACGCTGAGCGGCAAGTCAGTGTGCGACAACTGCCAGAGCGATCTGGTGCAGCGCGAGGACGACAAGGCCGAAACCGTGCTCAATCGCCTCACGGTCTACCACGAGCAGACCGCGCCGCTGATCGACTTCTATACCCAGCGCGGGTTGGTCAAGACCGTGGACGGCGCGCAGTCGCCCGATCAATGCTACGAGGCCATCCTGGCTGCATTGGGAGCTTCAGTATGATCAGCATCAAGAACCCCGCGCAGCTCGCCAAGATGCGCGAAGCGGGGGCGCTGCTCTACGAGGTGCTCCAGGCGGCCCGCGCGATGATCCAGCCGGGTGTCACCACCCGCCAGATCGACCGCATGGCCGAGCAAATGATCCGCAAGCATGGCGCGGTGCCATCGTTCCTGCACTACAACGGCTATCCGGCGTCGCTGTGCGCCTCGCCGGACGACCAGGTGGTGCACGGCATCCCGAATGACACGCCAATGCGCGAAGGGCAAATCCTGAGCATCGACGGCGGGCTTATCCTGGACGGATGGCAAGCCGACAGCGCGTTCACCGTCGGGGTGGGCGTCATCTCGCCCGAGGCGCAGCACCTCATCGACGTCACCGAGCGCTGCTTCTACGAGGGCATCGCGATGGCGCGCGAGGGCAATCGCGTCAGCGACATTGGGCACGCGGTGCAGACCTACGCGGAAGCGAACGGATGCGCTGTGGTGCGGGCGCTGTGCGGGCACGGCATCGGCAAGAACTTGCACGAAGACCCTGAGGTGCCAAACTATGGCGAACCGGGGCGCGGTGTGCGGCTTCGCGCGGGCATGACCATTGCGGTCGAGCCGATGATTACCGCCGGTACCTGGGCTGTCGAGCAGCTCAGCGACGGATGGACGGTGGTCACCCGCGACGGCAGCCTGTGCGCGCACTACGAGCACACCATCGCCATCACCGACGGCGCGCCGGAAATCCTGACGCTGCCTATAGCGGCGCAAGGAGGGACGGCACGATGAAAACGCCGTTCTCGATGGAGCCTGGACGCATCGTGCTTTCCAAAGCGGGGCGTGACGCGGGCCGAGCGATGATGATCTTCGCGGTAGAGGACGCAACCTTTGTCCGCGTGGTCGATGGGGATTTGCGAACGATCGCAAAGCCCAAGAAAAAGAAAGTTATCCACTTGACTGCCAAACCGGAATGTATTTCCAGCCTTCAGGAGAAGCTATCCCGAGGTATCGGGATTTTGGACGCTGAAGTGCGTGCTGCCCTCGTGGCGGCG
>JAVBUY010000195.1:0-14956 GCA_031554855.1 Eubacteriales bacterium | reverse complement strand
TGTTTTCGCACGGAGAAAAATTCCGAATGTTCGTAAATACGCCCTTTATTATAATGCACGTTTCCTCATAAATCCAGCAAAATTTTAAGAAACCGGAAACAAATTGTTCGACTTTTTTTCGGCGCTGCAATCTCGAAAATTTCCTTATTCTTGATTGTGAACAGCATTTCGGCGTATAATAGGTTAGCTGTTTCTGACAAATGGCGCACAGCTACGGCGGTGGTCCGCCCAGAAAGGTGAGATACATGACCCATCCGCATATTCAGCAGTTCTCGGGACAGCGCATCCACATGATCGGCATCGGCGGCAGCTCGATGTCCGGCCTGGCGGAGATGCTGCTGCAAAAGGGATACTTGGTGTCCGGCTCGGACAATACCGATTCCTATACCACCAAGAAGCTCCGTTCGCTGGGCATTCCGGTGGCTATCGGACACCGCGCGGAAAACGTGGCCAATGCCGCGCTGGTGGTGTATACCGCTGCCATCGCTGCCGACAACCCAGAGCGCGTGGCCTGCCAGGCGCAAGGCATCCCCACGCTGGAGCGCGCGTACCTGCTCGGCCAGCTGATGGAGGGTTATCCCTGTGCCATCGGCGTGTGCGGCGCGCACGGCAAGACCACCACCACCTCCATGCTGTCGCAGGTGCTGCTGGAGACCGGCTTTGACCCAACCATCCATATCGGCGGCACGCTGGACGCCATTGGTGGCTCTACGCGCATCGGCACCGGCGAGACATTTCTGGCCGAGGCATGCGAGTTCAACGCCAGCTTTTTGCAGTTGCGGCCGACGCTGGCGGTGGTGCTCAATATCGACGCCGATCATCTGGATTTTTACCGCGATATCGAACACATCCAGCAGACCTTCGCGGAGTTCATGGCGCTGCTGCCCAAGGACGGCTTCGCGGTGGGCTGCGGCGACGATCCGCGCGTGTGTGCGCTGCTCACCGGCGCGCCCTGCCCCAGCACCACGTATGGCTTTGAGCCGCATGCGCATTGGCGCCCGGTGAACCTGGCCTACGACGAAACAGGCCACGCCACCTTCGATGTCGCGCTGGATGGCGCGGTGCTGTCGCATGTGTCGCTGCAAGTGCCCGGCAAGTTCCAGGTGCTTAACGCGCTGGCCACGCTGGCCACCGTGCATCATATGGGCGCGGATATGCCGCTGGCAGGCCGCGCGCTGTCCGGCTTCGCGGGCGTGCACCGCCGCTTCGAGCTGACCGGCGTGGTGCAGGGCGTGCGCCTGTACCACGACTATGGCCACAACCCCGCCGAGATGAAAAACGCGCTGTCTGTCGCGAAGATGCAGCACCACAACCGGCTGTGGGCCGTCATGCAGCCGCATACGTATTCGCGCGTCAAGCGCCTGTTCGAGGAGTACATTCATTGCTGTGACGACGCCGATGAGATCCTGATCACCGACATCTTCGCCGCGCGAGAAAAAGATCCGGGCGACATCGACAGCACGATGCTGGTCTCGCGCATCGCCGCCACCGGGCAAAATGTGCACTATACGCCGACCTTCGACGCCACCGAGAGCTACCTGCGCGCGCACTGGCAGCCCGGCGACCTGGTGCTGACCATGGGCTGCGGAGACGTCAATCTGCTCAACGATCAGATCGCGGCAAATGAAGCCGCGTCGCCATCGGTGACGCCCGCCAAGCGCGTGGACTGACCCACGCAAAAGCGCCCCCCTGTAGGTAGTCCTTCGTAAGACAGTAAGAACGACAAACGAACCTAAGCGTGATATTCGAAGTCCCCGTGAGCAAAAAACAGGCGTAGCGATGAGCTACGCCTGTTTTGATGAATGAACAATGTTGCCGCTAGCTGCGTGTGGTTAGAAATCCAACTTGTGCGACCCGGTGTTGCCGGTGCTGCGGCGCGAGCGGCGCTCGTGGCGCGGCTGCTCTTCGAGCGGTGTGTCGTACGGATCCTCGTACTGCTCCGGCGCGGCCATCGGCGCGTCGGCGCCCAGCGGCGGCTGCTTGCGGCTCATGCGGTACTGCGAGTCGCTCGGCGCGTCCCACGCGGGCTCGTCGGCGTCGGGCGCGTACTGCGCGTCGTCCGCCTCGTCCTCGCTGCGATAGCGCGCGGCCAGCGCGTGCATCGAGGTGGCCGGTTCATAGGCATCCGCGCCGCCGTGGCTCGCTGGCTCGTCGCCGTACACGTTGGTGCTGGTGTTGCGGGTGCGGCTCTTGCTGCTGCCCGCGCGGTGCATGTAGTCGCGGCGCGATCCGCGCTCGACAGAATCCATGGTCTCGTCCTCGCCGCCATAGTTGCCATAGCTGTCGTAGCGCGCCTGGGCACTCTTGCGGCGGCCCAGGATGACCATGCCCAGCACGGCCAGCAGCGCGGCGACGATCAGTCCGGCCATCACGTACAGCAGCGTCATGCCCACATTGCCGCTCTTCTTGGGCGGCTCGGTGGGCGCGACAAACGGCTCGGGCGTCTCTTCCTCATAAGGTTCCTCGGTGGGCGGCGGCGGCTCGGGCGTGGGCTGTAGCAGATCGATCATCAGCTCGTTGGTCTGGAAGGACTGCGTCGCGCCCTGCGCGTCCAGGCCGGTGATGGTGAACGCGTACTTGCCGTGCATGCTCAGCTCCAGGCTCTTGGCCAGCACGGTCTCCTCGCCCGCCTTGAGCGCCGGAATGGTCGCGATATCGGTCTTGCCGAGCTTGACGACCAGGTTCTTGCCGTCGATGGCGCCGACATTCTTCACACGGATGATGAAGTCCATCAGCGCAGGCTCTTGGTAGATCATCATCGCCTGGCTCTCGGTGGAAACCTCCAGCTTGAGCATCTTGGCCTCATCGAGCGCGATGACGTGGATGCTGTTGCTGGTCAGGTTCAGCGCGTTGTTGCCGCCCGCGCTGGTCACCTTGAAGGCATAGTCGGCGGTCTGGCCGATGGTGACGGTCTTTTTGCCGGTCAGCTTGCCGCCCTTGGGCTTGAGCGTCGTGCCCGACAGCGTGATCTCGCCGAGCAGCGCGTCGGTGACCACGACCTTCTCATACGTCGTGTTGGAGTTGTTGGTGATGGTGCACTCCAGGTCGATGGTCTCGCCGGGCAGTGCCTCCAGATCGCCGGTGGCCTTCAGGTTGATGATCACGCCGCCCTTGGCGACCGCGATCTCCTTCATCGGCAGGTTGGTGATGGTGTAGACCTTCGTGGCCTCGCCGATGCGGTAGGTGACGCTGGGCTTGGCCTTGACCGCCTTAGAGCCCATCGTGTAGTTGAAGGTGCGGGTCTCGGTGGCCTCCGCCGGAATGCTGGTGATGGTCAGCAGTTTGTCGGTGATATTGGGGTTCTTGATCTGTACGTTGGTGATCTCCTCGTCGCCGATGTTGCTTAGCGTGTAGGTGAAGGTCACGGTCTGCCCCTTGCTGGCCGAGGCCGGGGACACCGAATAATCGACGCTCAGCTTGCCGGCGGTCGTGCTCTTGCTGATGGTGATGGGGATCGAGCGGGTATTGGACACCGGGTTGCCGCCCTCTTTCTCCGGCGGCGCCTGGTACTTGAGCTTATAGCTGATTTTCCCAGCGGACAACTGCTCGCTGGTGACCTTGTGCGCGCCGGTAAAGGACACTTCCTCCCCGGCGGCGACGGTGGCCTTGCCGTCCTCGCCGAACCACGATACCGCTTTATTGGCCGCGTCGAATAGCTCCAGCTTGGACTCGTAATCGTCCTGCGCGTCGTTCTTGACGACGATGGAGATCTCGATATCCTGCGGAGCGCTCATGGCTTTCGGCGAAGCGGTGCCGGTCGCGGTGATGGGATCGTCTGCGGCGTGCGCCACAGCGGCAAACAGCATTGTCGCCGCCACAGCCACGCAGACCATCAGCAAAAACTTTTTCATCATGATTGGCGGGAGCGCGATGCGCCCTTCCTCCTTCCGAATAAGAACCCGAATGATCGTGCGAAAAGGCTCTAACGTATATAACGCCTATGTATACACTACTATGGAGTATAAATATTGTAGTGCATTCCCGAGTGTGTGTCAAGCAAATCGTGACAAAAAACGCATCATTTTGTAAAAAGTTGTAACATTCTCGCCGAAATCGTGACCCTTGCGCGGTCGCCGCGCCGTCCGCTGCCCCTGGCTGCATAGCATCACTCTATCGAATTGGATGCGCCGCGGCGCGCATCCGTTGCATCCATTTTGCGCCAATATGCGATTTTTATACACATCCGCAATAAAAAAGCCGTTTGGATAGGGTGTGTGCTTCGCCCATCCAACCGGCTCTGTGGGGATGTCGCTTACACCCAGCCGCGCCGCTTGACCGCGTCGGCTACGCGCAGGATCGCGATGGTGTACGCCGCGTCGCGCATGGACAGGTCCTTTTGCCGCGACAGCGCCAGCACCGCGTCAAACGCGCTGTCCATCGCGATGCGCAGTTTGTCCAGCACCTCGGCCTTGGGCCAGAAGAAGTTCATATTGCACTGCACCTGCTCAAAGTAGCTGCACGTCACGCCGCCCGCGTTGCACAGAAAGTCGGGCACCAGGAAGATGCCGCGCTGGGCGATCAGCGGGTCGGTGTCCGGCGTGGTCGGGCCGTTGGCGCCCTCGCAGATCACGCGCACGGTCGGCGCGATCAGCGGGAAGGTATCGGGCGTGAGCTGGTTCTCTAGCGCGGCGGGGATCAGGATCTCGACCGGCTGCGCCAGCCACGCGTCGCCGTCGAGCACCTCGCAGCCCAGCGCCCTGGCCTTGGCCACGTCGATGGAGCCGAACTTGTCCTTGATGCCCATCATGGCGGGGACGTCCAGCCCCTCGGCCTTGCGGAAGGTATAGGCGCGCTGGTCGTCGCGGTTCCAGCAGGACATGGCGACCACCTTGCCGCCCAGCTCGGCATACAGCCGCGCGGCATACTCGGCCACGTTGCCGCAGCCCTGGATGCTGGCGGTGGTGTGCTGGATGTCGATGCCCAGGTGCTTGAGCGCGCCACACAGCGTGTAGACCACGCCGTAGCCGGTGGCCTCGGTGCGCCCCAGCGAGCCGCCCATGCCCACCGGCTTGCCGGTGATCATGCCCGGATAACGCCCGGAGGTGATGGTCTCGTATTCGTCCAGCATCCACAGCATGTGCTGGCCGTTGGTCATTACGTCGGGCGCGGCCACGTCCTGGTGGGGGCCGATCGCCTTGTGCAGCGCGCGCACATAACCGCGGCACAGCCGCTCTTGCTCGCCGGGCGAGAGGCTGGGCGGGTCGCAAATCACGCCGCCCTTGCCGCCGCCCAGCGGGATATCGACCACCGCGCACTTCCAGGTCATCCACATCGTCAGCGCACGCACGGTGTCGGCAGTCTCGTGCGGATGGAAGCGGATGCCGCCCTTGGCCGGGCCGCGCGCGTCGTTGTGCTGCATGCGGTAGCCCTGGAACACGCGGGTCGAGCCGTCGTCCATGCGCACCGGAATAGAGAAATGAAACTCGCGCATTGGCTGGCGCAGCAGCGCGCGCGTCGCGCCGTCCAGGCCGAGCAGATCTGCTACTTTATCGAACTGTTGTTGCGCGTTTTCATACGGATTATAGGCCACGAGGCACCCCTCCTGACAAATATTGCGCATTTTCGCAAATTATAGCACAACCATTTGCAGGAATCAACGCATTTTCCTTCATAATCGCATCCATTTTTGGAATATTCTATGGCAACGCCGAAAGATCGGCAGGACACGCCCTCGCGCGCGTCACTTTGCCTTTGCCTTGACCTGCTTATGGCATCGGCGTATAATGAAACCAACAAGTGCCGCCCCCGCGCAAAGCGGCACAAAATGAAGGAGGCTTTCCCATGAAGCGCACTCTCGCAACCCTGCTGTGCCTGGCGTTGGTTCTGTGCCTGGTTCCCGCCGTGCTGGCCGATGACCCCAGCGGCACCGTCGTGGTCTATTCCCCGCATGACGCCGATCCGCTGAACGCCGGTGTCAATCAGTTCATGGCCAAGTACCCGGGCGTCAAGGTCGAAGTGGTGGCCGCCGGTACCGGCGAGCTGCTCAACCGCATCCAGGCCGAAGCAGCCGCGCCGCTGGCCGATGTGCTGTGGGGCGGCGGCGCCGACTCGCTGGCCGCGTTCAAGACCTTCTTTGCCCCCTATGTCTGCGCCAACGACGATCAGATCGGCGATGCGTACAAGGATGCCGAGGATCTGTGGATCGGCGAATCCCCGCTGCCGATGGTGCTGTTCTACAACAAGACGATGGTCAAAGACGAAGAAGCGCCCAAGACCTGGGACGACCTGCTGGATCCGAAGTGGAAGGGCAAGATCGCGTTCTGCTCGCCCGCCAAGTCCGGCTCGGCCTTCACGCAGCTGTGCACCATGATCTTCGCGCATGGCGGCCCCGATGGCGGCGGCTGGGATTTCGTCACGAAGTTCTACGCCAACCTGGACGGCAAGCTGCTCGACAGCTCCAGCAACTGCCATAAGCTCGTGGCCACCGGCGAATACGCGATCGGCGTGACGCTGGAGAAAGCCGCCGTGCTGTATGCCGACAACAAGGACGTCGCCTTTGTGTATCCCAAGCAGGATTCCGCCGTGCCCGATGGCGTCGCGCTGGTCAAGGGCGCGCCCAACGAGGCCAATGCGAAGCTGTTCATCGACTTTGTGACCGGCGCCGAGTGCCAGACCGCGCAGAACGTTGACTGGAAGCGCCGCCCGGTGCGCAGCGACGTCGCGCCGCAGGGCCTGTGCGCGCTGACCGACATCGACATGGTCGCCTACGACTTTGACTGGGCCGCGGCCAACCAGCCCGCCATCATCGAGAAGTGGCAGGAGATCGTCGTCCAGTAAACCACACCCAGCGAGGGGGCATTTCTCCGGGAATGCCCCCTCTCTTTTCATCCTGACGTATCCTACACATCAACGGCGGCAGCGCCGTCCTGGAGGAAAACGATGAGCCAGCGAGTTACGATTGATAGCGTGGTCAAGCGCTATGGCAACTTTACCGCCGTGGATCAAATCAGCCTGACCATTGAGCCGGGCGAGTTCTTCACGCTGCTGGGGCCTTCGGGCTGCGGCAAAACCACGCTGCTGCGCATGATCGCCGGATTCAACACCATCGACGAGGGCAGCATCTATTTTGACGAGAAAAAAATCAATCATGTCGAGGCGCACAAGCGCGACATCGGCATGGTGTTTCAAAATTACGCCATCTTTCCGCACCTGACGGTGTATGAAAACGTCGCGTACGGCCTGAAGGCCAAGCGCGTCAAGCGCGGCGATATCGAGACGCGCGTCGCCGCCGCGCTGGAGCAGGTGCAGATTCAGGCGCTCCGGAGCCGCCGCCCCAACGAGCTGTCCGGCGGCCAGCAGCAGCGCGTCGCGCTAGCCCGCGCGTTTGTCATCGAGCCGGGCGTGCTGCTCATGGACGAACCGCTTTCCAACCTGGACGCCAAGCTGCGCGTGCAGATGCGCATGGTCATCAAGAAATTGCAGCGCCGCCTGGGCATCACCACCATCTACGTCACGCACGATCAGGAGGAGGCGCTGGCCATCTCCGACCGCATCGCGGTCATCAAGGACGGCAAGGTGATGCAGTGCGGCACACCGGAGCAGATCTACAAGCGCCCGGAGAACCCCTTCGTCGCCAACTTCATCGGCGTATCCAATACGCTGCCGTGCACCGTGACCAGCCAGGCCGACAACACCGGCAAGCTGACCTGCGGCGACTATTCGGTGATCGCGCCGCTGCGCAAGCGCTACGACGGCGAGGCGACGATCTCCGCGCGGCCCGAGCAGCTGTTCTTCGCCGACAAGGGGCTGGCTGGCACCATCGTGCTCTCGACTTTCCTGGGCGACTTTGTGGAGTACGAGGTGCAGCTGGCCAGCGGTCAGATTCTGCAAGTCAACGAATACACCAAGGATACGCCTGCGCTGCGCGAGGACGGCAGCGAGGTGCACATCGTGTTTGATCCCGCGCGCATCAATCTCTATGCCGCCGACACCGAGGAGGTGCTTTCATGCTGACGCGAGACGGCTGGCGGCTCAAGACCGATTTCTGGTTCTGGGTCAAGGCGCTGGTGCTGCTCGTGCTGGTCGTGTTCCTGGTGTACCCGTTCTATACGCTGATCACGCGCAGTTTTTTCACCAGCAAGGAGCCCGGACTCACGCTCTACAACTACATCCGCTTCTTCACCAAGCCCTATTACTTCCGCACGCTGGGCAATACGCTGGTGGTGGTGGGGTTGGCGACGCTGTTCACCACGCTGATCGGCGTGCCGGTGGCGTACCTGCTGACGCGCTACAATATCGCGGGCAAGCGGCTGTGGCATATCTTCATTATCATGTCGCTGATGTCGCCGCCATTCATCGGCGCCTACTCATGGATTCTGCTGTTTGGCCGCGCCGGGTTCGTCACCAAGTTTTTCTTAGAGGCATTCGGCTGGCGGCTGCCGTCGATCTACGGCTTGGGCGGCATCGTGCTGGTGTTCACGTTCCACCTGTTCCCCTATGTGTATCTGTATGTATCGGGCGCGCTCTCATCGATCGACAGCTCGCTGGAGGAGGCCGCCGAGAACCTTGGTTCGGGCAAGCTGCGCCGCCTGTTCACCATCACGCTGCCGGTGGTGCTGCCCTCGATCGCGGCGGGCGCGGTCATGGTGTTCATGACCTCGCTGGCCGATTTCGGCACGCCGATGCTCATCGGCGAGGGTTACCCGGTGCTGCCGGTGCTGGTTTACGACGAGTACATGAGCGAGATGGGCGGCAACGCCAACATGGCCAGCGCGCTGTCGGTGATCGTGGTGGGCTGTTCGCTGGCGGTGCTGGCGATCCAGAAATACATGGTATCGCGCCGCAACTATGTGATGACCGCCATGCGCCCGCCGCAGGAGGTACAGCTGCGCGGCGGCACACGTCTGCTGGCCACGCTGCCGGTCGCCATCGTCACGCTGATCGGCCTGATGCCGCAGATCGTGGTCGTGTGCCTGTCGTTTGTCAAGACCGGCTTTTCGGGGTTCGTCGGCGGCTTTACGCTGGAAAATTACCAGACCATCGCCAAGCGCCTGTCCACGAACATCACCAACACATTCTTCTTCTCGCTGGTCGCCATCGTCTTTATCGTGCTGCTGGGCATGCTGATCAGCTACGTGATCGTGCGCCAGCGCGGCAAGGTCGGCGGCGTGCTGGATATGCTGGTCATGTTCCCCTACGTGATCCCCGGTTCGGTGCTGGGCATCGGCCTGATCGTCGCGTTCAATAAGCCTCCGATCATCCTGACCGGCACCGCCGCGATCATGATCCTGTCCTATGTGGTGCGCAAGCTGCCCTACACCGTGCGCTCGGGCAGCGCCTTCCTCTATCAGACAGATCCGTCGGTCGAGGAGGCGTCCATCAACCTGGGCGTGTCGCCGATGAAAACCTTCTTTAAGGTCACGGCGCGCATGATGGCGCCGGGCATATTGTCGGGTGCGATTCTCAGCTGGATCACCTGCATCAACGAGCTGTCCTCGTCGATCATGCTCTACAGCGGGCGCACGTCCACCATCGCGGTGGCGATCTACCAGGAGGTGCGCCGCAACAGCGACGGCACCGCTGCGGCGCTGTCCGCCATCCTGACGCTGACCACCATCACCTCGCTGCTGATCTTCCTGCGCGTCAGCCGAGGGAAAGTGTCGGTGGTATAGGCAGCTGCACCGTCTCTGCGCAAAAAACCGCTCGGCTTGCGCCGGGCGGTTTTGCTATGCTGGTTTTGCTATGCCGGGTATCACAGCAGCTGCTCCAGCTGCGCCTGTAGGATCGCGAAGTCCGCCTGCTCCGCGTCGGTGCTGTCGTTGGCCAGGTATGCCCCGGTCAGGTTCAGCAGCCGCCGCGCGCCCGCCGGATCGATGTCCGCCGCCTCGGGCACGCCGACAAACCGCTCGAAGTTGGTGGCGAAGATCTTGTCCAGCGCCTCGTCGGGCAGCTGCAACCCGACGCCCTTTATGCCCAGGAAGTCAAACGGCGCGCCGGTCTCCAGGCACGCGTGCGGCAGGCTGTAGCGGCCGTGATTCTTGGCGATCTCGAATTCGCTGTCGCCATCGGACAGGTCGGTGCCGTAGAGGATGCGGTCCTGGTGGCGGATGAAGAAGTCCCGCCACGCATCGGGCTGGCGCATGAACTGCCCATACATCTCGCGCCCGGGCGCCAGGTCGAAGCGCACGCCCGGGAAATCGCGCAGCATGCGCTCGGCGTGCGGCAGGTCGTCGCCGCAGAAGTACATGTGCGGCAGCGTCACCTGCAAATCGGGGTGCCGCGCCAGCACGCGCTCGGTCTGCGCGTAGAGCGCCTCCAGCGTCTCGAACGTGCCGTCCAGGTACGCCCAGCCGTTGTCGATGGCGAACTGCGGCGCGCGGTCGGCGTCCCAGAAAGTCGCCGGGTCGCCGACATGCCACAGAACCGGCACGCGCTCGGCCGCGCAGCGCGCAAACACCGGCGCGTACACCGCGTCGTCCATCGGCACGCGCACCTGCTTCATCATGTTGGGCTTGGTCTCGATGATCTTCAGCCCGTCAAAGCCCGCGCCGAGCAGCGCGTCGAGCTGGCGCGCGTAGTCGTCGGCGGTGCGCGCGTTGCCCCGGTGCACCAACCCGCCGAACGCGAACGCGCGGCCTTTGTTCATCGCCTTGGCGATCAGCGTACGGATGTTGTTCAGGTAATCGTCCCACAGCGGGCAGCCCAGCAGGCAGAACTTTTCGTAGCCGTATTGCGCCGCCACCGCGCCGATGCGCTCGGGCTTTCTGTAGTGCACGTGCATGTGTCCGTCAATCGTTCGCCGCATGTGATTCCTCCGTTTTCGTGTGTTGCCTGAACATAGGAAGGGCTGCCCAGAAAGGTCTGCATGGGGGCGAAGCGCGAGGCTGTCTGCCGCAGGCGGGCCTTTATCGGCTGCCCTCTACCTCGATTTCGTATAGCTGCACGGTGCCGGTCTTGTCCGAGGCGAACAGCACGCGCCGGTCGTCCCAGCTGAAGGTCGGATGGCAGTGCGTGTGCTGCCCGCGCCAGCTCGTGCCGTGGTGGCACAACTTGGTGAGCGTCGGCGGCGTGCCATCGTCGTGCAGGCGGATGAGCACCAGGTCGTCCACCTCGTCGCCGACCAGCAGGTGGTCGTCGCTGGTGGCATGGTAGTGGTTGCAGTAGTGCGGCATCGGATAGGTGCGCAGCACGCGCCCGGTCGCGTCGGCCAGCCCGACGATCGGCACAAAGTCGCTGTCCATCGGCTGCGCCACCGCCTGCGTGCGGTCGCTGGTGATCGTGCCGTCGCAGCCCGGCCCGCGATTGTCAAAGAAGATGTCGCCCTTCCTCGTCCAGAACTCGTGCCCCACGCTGTCTTGTTCGCCCTGGCGGAAGCAGGGATCGATCTCGCCGGTGCCGGTATTGAGCAGCCAGATGCGCTGATGCACCAGGTTCCACGGCCCCTCGTGGCAATACATCGCCAGCTGCGGAGCCACCGGCGAGAACTGGAAGTGCCCGCACTCGTGCGTGTCGCGCGCGACCAGGCGCGCTGCCCCGCCACCGACCGGGATCAGCAGGAACCGGCACTTCTTGCAGCGGTACATCTTCTCCTTGAATCCGGCGTAGTTGATGCCGTGCTCCACCTGCACATCCTCGTTGGTGAGCAGGCCAACCATGGTCTTGTCGCTACTGAGCGACACGCGCCCGCCGCGCCACCCCTCGGGCAGCGTGTAGAGCGCGCGGCGCTCACCGGTGCGCGGGGTCAGCAGCATCACCGTGCGATCCACGGTATACAGGATGTGCTCGCCGGTGGGGTCCTTGGTGTAGTTGCCGGTGGTTTCCGGCGGCAGGTGGCCGGTCAGCCGCGTGATGACGCCGCTGTCCAGCGCCATGCGAAAGAGATTGAAGGTCGGCGCGGTGTCGCGGTCGGACACGAAGTAGATCGCCGACTCCCCCTGCAGATACGAGTTCTCGGTGAAGTAAAAATGCACATTGTGGCTGCCCGGGTCGCTGGTGAGCTGGCGCACCTCGCGCCCGGTCAGCGCGTCGCGCACCAGGCGGATTTCGCTGGGATATTCTGTGCGAAGCATGCTGCGCCTCCTTGGGTGTTCTTTCCTTTCAGCATAGCACAGCCCGCCCGTGAAGTACAGACGCGCCCCGCACTTTCGCAAATTTGCACAGCATCTTTGGTTTTGCAAATGCCCCTTTTTTCTCCATTTTCGCTTTTGCGCATCATCCGTGATTTTGCCGCTTGCCGCCGCGCACGCGCCGCCGTACCATAAGGAAAACAGGCGGCGGATCGCTCGTATCCGCGCCGCAATCACCTACGCATTGAAGGAGGATTCACCCATGAAAAAATGCATCGCTCTGGTTCTATCCCTGCTCCTGGTCGTGCCCGCGCTGGCCGGTTTTGCCGCCGACGCGCCGTTTGCGATCACCGTCATGGCGCCGTTCTATAATGATGCGCCGCCCAAGGGCAGCACCGTCGCCGAGGGCAAGACCCAGCCCGCGCTGAAGGCGCTGGAAGAGGCGACCGGCGTGTCGCTGGACATCACCTGGGCGCCGCAGGGCGACTACGCCACGAAGTTCAACACCGTCATGGCGGGCAGCGAGATCCCGATGGTGATCGCGCTGACCAGCGGCATGGCCATCAACCCGGCATTCCTGAAGTACTGCCAGAGCGACGTGTTCTGGGATCTGACCGACAAGATCGCCAAATACCCCACGCTGGCCTCCATGCTGACCGACCCGCTGCACCTGGAAGTGACCTCGGTGGGCGGCCGCAACTACATGCTGCCCGCGCTGACCGAGACCGCGCGCGTCGGCCTGATCTACCGCGCCGACTGGGCGGAGAAACTGGGCATCGCCGCGCCGACCAACGCGGATGAAGTATTCCAGATGGCGCGCCGCTTCACCACCGACGACCCCGACGGCAACGGCCAGAACGACACCTACGGCTTCGCGTACATCGACGACGCCGACAAGGAACTGATCTACGCCGGTTTTGACACGATGGCGGTCGCGCTGGGCGCGCCCAATAAGTTCGGCGTCGCCGGCGGCCAGTACGTGCCCTACTTTGAGACCGCGCAGTATATGGACACGCTGAATCTGTTCAAGGACATGTACGACTCGGGCTACATGAACCAGGACTTCGCGCTGATCAAGGGCAACGACAAGTACAACCCGATCCTGCAGGAGAAGGCTGGGTTCATGTTCACCACCGCCGCCAACTCCGCGTACCCCAGCGGCAAGTATGACACGCTGATCAAGGAAGTGAACCCCAACGCCAAGATGACCTACACCCTGCTGATGACCAACCCCGAGGGCGTGCAGGTCACCAACTCCACGCTGTCGCCCAGCGGCATCGGCGGCATCGTGATCCCCAAGGCGTCGGTCAAGACCGAGGCAGAACTCGACCGCATCCTGCAATTCTTCGAGGACGCGCAGGATGAGGCCAAGCCGGGCGCCAAGATCGTCGCGCTGGGCGTCGCGGATCTGCACTACACCGTCAACGGCGACAAGATCGACATCTCCGCCGACCAGAAGAAGCTGCGCGCCGACGACGGCACCGCCGATATCTTCCTGCAAATGATCCCGCGCCGCCTGTTCGCGCCGGACTTCGGTCAGCCGCGCAGCGAGGCCGACAAGATCAAGATGGCGTGCAATGAGCTCAAGCAGTTCGCCATCCAGGACGCCGCCGCAGGCAAGCTGTCAGCCGACACGCTCAGCCTCCAGGCGTCGATCGCCACCATCATCTCCGACGCGCGCGTCAAGTACATCATGGGCCAGATTGACGCGGCGGGCTTTGAGGCCGCGGTCAAGGACTGGCACGCCCAGGGCGGCGATGCCATCCTGGCCGAGCTGAACGCGCTGGCGAAGTAACGCATCGCGCATACGCGGGGCGGGGAGCAAGCTTCCCGCCCCATAGGTGTGTGGGAATTACTTCGCCAGCGCGTTCAGCTCGGCCAGGATGGTGTCGCCGCCCTGGGCGTGCCAATCCTTGACCGCGGCCTCGAAGCCCGCCTGGTCAATCTGCCCCATGATGTACTTGACGCGCGCGTCGGAGATGATGGTGGCGATCGACGCCTGGAGGCTCAGCGTGTCAGCAGACAGCTTGCCTGCGGCGGCGTCCTGGATGGCGAACTGCTTCTGCTCGTTGCACGCCATCTTGATTTTGTCGGCCTCGCTGCGCGGCTGGCCAAAGTCCGGCGCGAACAGGCGGCGCGGGATCATCTGCAGGAAGATGTCGGCGGTGCCGTCATCGGCGCGCACTTTCTTTTGGTCGGCGGAGATGTCGATCTTGTCGCCGTTGACGGTGTAGTGCAGCCCCTCGACGCCCAGCGCGATGATCTTCGCGCCCGGCTTGGATTCATCCTGCGCGTCCTCGAAGAATTGCAGGATGCGGTCGAGCTCGTCCTCGGTCTTGACCGACGCCTTGGGGATGACGATGCCGCCGATGCCGCTGGGCGACAGGGTGGAGTTGGTGACCTGCACACCCTCGGGGTTGGTCATCAGCAGGGTGTAGGCCATCTTGGCGTTGGGGTTGACTTCCTTGATCAGCGTGTCGTACTTGCCGCCCGGGTACGCCGAGTTGGCGGCGGTGGTGAACATGAATCCGGCTTTTTCCTGCAGGATCGGGTTGTACTTGTCGTTGCCCTTGATCAGCGCGAAGTCCTGATTCATATAGCCCGAGTCATACAGATCCTTGAACAGGTTCAGCGTGTCCATGTACTGCGCGGTTTCGAAGTAGGGGACGTACTGGCCGCCGTTGGCGCCGTACTTGTTGGGCGCGCCCAGCGCCACCGCCATGGTGTCAAACCCGGCGTAGATCAGCTCTTTATCGGCGTCGTCGATGTAGGCAAAGCCGAAAGTGTCGTTCTGGCCGTTGCCGTCCGGATCGTCTGTGGTGAAGCGGCGCGCCATCTGGAACACTTCATCGGCGTTGGTCGGCGGGGTGATGCCCAGCTTCTCCGCCCAGTCGGCGCGATAGATCAGGCCGACGCGCGCGGTTTCGGTCAGCGCGGGCAGCATGTAGTTG
>JAVBUY010000001.1:0-12622 GCA_031554855.1 Eubacteriales bacterium | reverse complement strand
GCAAACCCTTGAGTTTACGGGATTCCGTGGCGGAGAGTTAGGGATTTGAACCCTAGGTGGGGTATTAGCCCACACGCGATTTCCAGTCGCGCGCCTTAGACCACTCAGCCAACTCTCCACGGCTTATGTGAATGCCCAATTTCCGCATCATTCCGTTAGGTTCCGAATACTTACTTCGGAAAAATGACAGACATCTTGGACAGACATAACAGGTATTCAGTTTTCAACATCTTGCAAAATGGCTTCATATCAAGTGTTATCGGCCTCGTCTATCTGGAATGTGCACCGGATTTCCAGTCGCGCGCCTTAGACCACTCAGCCAACTCTCCATTTGGATCGGGTCAACGCGAAATATTATAGCATGCCTTTCTTTGCAGCGTCAAGCCAAAAATGGATGGAGGCAAAGCACGATTGCCTGCGCCACACATAGGATATCACGAGCAGAGCGGAAGGAGGCGTACCTATGCGGATGCTGGTGGTGGGGGGCGACAAGCGCAATGGATACCTGGCGCGATTGGCGGCCGAGAAAGGCTGGCAAGCCGACGCGATTTGGCTGGATGGATTTGATGCGGCCTATGCTTGCGCATGGCCGAAGAACATGGACTATGACGTGATCGTGCTGCCCTACCCGCACGCAGAACGCGATGGCATGCTGCAAACGCCGCTGGCATCGCGTCCGCTGACTGCGCAGGACGCCGCGGTGATGGTGCCCGAGGGTGCACGGGTAGTGACCGGCTCGCTAGGCGATATTTTGCAAGGCGTGCAGAAGAGCCGAGCGTGGCGCGTACATAACCCTGGCTGGGAGGAGGCCTTTGCCGTGGGCAATGCCGTGCCATCCGCCGAGGGCGCGATCGCAGTGGCGATGGCTGCGTCGGATACCTGTCTGCACGGCAGCCGGTGCGTGGTCGTCGGTTATGGTCGGCTGGGGCGCATCCTGGCGCGCATGTTGCGCGGTCTGGGCGCGATCGTGTGTGTCGCTGCGCGCAAGGCCAAGGATCGCACCTGGATTCGCGCCGAGGGGCATGCGGCATGCGACATTGAGGACTTGGGCGATCACCTGAGTGATGCGCATTTTGTATTCAATACCGCACCCGCGCTGGTGCTGGACGCGCCGCGCTTGGCACGCCTGCCGCCGGATGCGCAAGTGATTGACCTGGCCAGCGCGCCGTACGGCGTGGACTTTGATGCGGCCAAGCGCCTGGGCATCGCAGCGCGCATTGAGCCATCGCTGCCGGGGCGGTATGCGCCGAGGTATGCGGGCGGCGTGCTGCTGGAGGTCATCGAGGAAATTTTAAAGGAGTGACACGCATGCAGGGATTGCGCATAGGGTTTGCGCTGACCGGCTCTTTTTGTACATTTGCGCAAGTGCTGCCGCAAATCAAGGCGCTGATCGAGGCTGGGGCGGATGTGCAGCCCATCCTATCGACCAACGTACACACGCTGGACACGCGCTTTTACAAGGCGGCGGATTTGTTTGACGACTTGGTCAATATCACCAACCATGAACCGTGGACGACGCTAGATGTGGTCGAGCCAATCGGCCCGAAGAAACTGCTGGATCTGCTGATCATCGCGCCGTGCACCGGCAACTCGCTGGCCAAACTGGCGAACAGCGTCGCGGACACGCCGGTGCTGCTGGCCGCCAAATCGCAGCTGCGCAACCAGCGGCCGGTGCTGCTCGCTGTATCGACCAACGACGGCTTGGCCGGAGCGGGCAAAAACATCGGCGCGTTGCTCGACAAGAAAAACGTATTTTTCGTGCCTTTCCGCCAGGATGATCCGCAGGGCAAGCCGTCGTCGCTGGTCGCCGACTTCGCACGCTTGCCGGAGGCGGCGGAGCTGGCGGCGCAGGGAAAGCAAATGCAGCCCGTTTTGTGTTGATCGCCAGCAAATTCCCTCGCGTTCTCTTTCGCGCGAGGGAAATTTTACAGCCACCAGGGGACAAGCCCTGCGCTTTACAAGCGGCGCGGCGCAAGGTACAATAGAAGCAATGGAACGGAAAGGCGGCGAGGAATCATGCGGAAAGCATATGTATTGTTGGTGCTCGTGGTGATGTGTGCTGTGTTGTGCGGCGCTGCGCAGGCCGAGGCCGACCTCAGCCAAGTGCGCGTCACGCTGGATGACCGCGTGCAGGGCAATAGCAATGTGCTGGTGCCCACGCTGTCCGGCCACCCCGACCCGATCATCCAGGGACGCATCAATGACCAGATCGCCGCAAAATTGAACATCGCCGATGCGATGGTGTCACTCGAGCGCGCCAAGACCTGGGGCGACGAAGGCGCGGGCATTCATATGCAGGGCACAGTGTATCAGGTGGATCATGTGCTGTCGATCGCCGTTTCTGCTTGGGGCGAGCTGCCCGGCGGCCAGTTTGGTCAGCAGTATACTACCTTTAATTACGACTTGCAGACCGGCATGCCCATCGTGATGGGGGATTTATTTGCCGACGCGAACCAGGCAAGCCAGGCGATGGAGGAGATGCTGTCCGCCGCCTTTGACCACAGCCCGCTCAATCCCTACCTGGAGTATCGCGAGATTCTGCCTATGCCGCGCGATACCTTCTCGCTGAGCGCTAATGGATTGACGGTGTACTACCCGAATACACAGTATGCGTTGCTGACCGGCGAGGGCGGTACCTATGCGTTCTTGTACTATCAGCTCGAGCCATATTTGAAGCAGGACAGCCCGCTGGTGCAGTGCCTGTTGGCCTCGCGCCCCAAGGCGGATCATCCGGCGCAGCAAATCCGCGACGATGCCCAGGCGGGGAGACTGCCTGGGGTGGCGGCTCAGTTGGGCGACGATCTCGCCGGTTGTATCCAGCGATACCAGTTGCTGACCGAGCCGGACTATACGGTGAGCAGCATGCTCTATCAATTCACTGCGCCGGAGATGCAGTACGTCGCGCTGGAAGGCACGCTGTATCCCGAGGACGAGGATCACCCGAGGCAGGTGGAAGCGATCCGTGCCGCGCGCATAGATCTGTATGGCCTGCGCCCCGGAGTGAGCACCGCCGACGACCTGGTGGCGGCACTGGGCGAGCCGGAGGAGACCGTGGCACTGGGCGCAGCGGAGGCATCGGATCTGTTGCTGCCCCCCGGCACGCTCTGCCAATACCGCGCAGGCGAGCATATGCTGGCGTTTCACTTGGACGAATCCGGCGTCTTGACGCAAGTGATTCTGCGCAAAAACTAACAATAGTCAACAATCTTTCTGTATTTACGAACATGCGTTTTCATGTTATAATGGTTCGTCGGTTATATCTACCGGCGAACCATTTTTTGTGATGGCATCATTTTTTTCGCGATTCAGGAGGCAACGATGGCGACCAAAGGCAGAACAAGCAGCGCGCGCACCCGAAAACCCAACGCAGAGGAGCGCATGGCGCGCACCGTGCTGGGCATCTTTATGCTCGGCCTGGGCGGCCTTCTTTTTGCGTGCCAGCTCATGAACTCGCGTGCGCCGTTTATTTTATACAGCCGTGAGGTATTGCAGGGCTTGTCCGGTGCGCTGTGCCTGCTAACCCCTGCGCTGTTTTGTTTGATCGGGGGCATGCTGGTCTTTTCGGGCAAGCGCGCGGTGAGCAAAAAACGCCTGTGGTGCGTGATTGTGCTCTACTTTCTGGTGCTCACGATGATTCACTTGTTCAGCATCGAGAGCATCCGCATGCAGATGAATCTGCAATCCGGCAGCGATCCGAACAGCTACCTGCGCTTTTTACAGGCGAGCTGGCAGACCAGCAGCATCACCGGCAGCGGCGGCGGTGTGCTGGGCGCGCTATTGGCCGCGCCGCTGTGGACCTTTCTGGAGATGTGGGGCGCAATGCTGCTGCTCGGCGTGCTGATCATTGCCGATCTGGTGATCTTGACCGGCGTCGCGTTTGACGACGTGGGGGGATGGATGGGAGACTTCTGGGCGGATCGCAAGGAGGCGATGGCCGAGAGCCGCGAGCTGCGCGCCGCCGAGCGCGCCGAGCGCAAGCGCATGGCCGACCTGGAAGAAGAGCAGCTGCTCTACGACGAGCCACCACCCCGGCAGAAAGCCAAGCGCTCGACCATCCGCGAGGTGGAGCCCGAGCCTGTGCCGCGCGGCAAGGGCAAGCGCGCGCCGGTGACGGATCCGGACTACGAGGACGACGAGGATTACGATGCGCCCGAGGAGATTATCGAGCCAGAGCCGCCGACGCGCAAGCGCAAGCGCACGCCGCAGGATGATTGGGAAGAGCAGCAGCAAAAACAGCAGCAGCGCCAGCAAGGGCAGTATCTGCGCGCATCGACGCCCGGCTCGCTGTATGTGGAGGATATCGTTTCGCCCAAGGCGCGCCCTGAGCCGATCCGCGGGCAAGCGACTCAGACGCGGCGCAATGCGCCCGCTGCCGGCGGGCTGTATATCGAGGATGTGGTGCCCTTTGACGAGGGCGAGGCCATGCCGCTGGGCGATTCGCTGCGCAAGAAGCGTGTGCCCATCGACGTCGTGGCCGAGCCGGAGAGAGGCTTCGACGAGCCGCCGGTAGAAAGCTATAACTGGGACGACGAAACCATCGACGAAGCGCCGATAGAACCCCTGCACAAGCCGCGTCGCGTTGCCGCGCATCGCGAAGCAGCGCCGCAGCCCGCGCCGGTCTCGCCAGTGATGGAGGCGCCGCGCGAGCGCCGCCTGGACGAGACCCCGCTGCAATTTTCGCCTAAGAAGGCAGAGCCGGAACCGGAACTGGAGCCCTATCGCTACCCCCCCATGAACCTGCTGAAAGCGCCGGAGCGCCGCGCCGCTGTCGATACACGCGCCACAGACGCTGCCAACGCGCGCAAGCTGATTGAGACGCTGGCCAGCTTTGGCATCCAGGCGACGATGGAGAACATCACGCATGGCCCGGCCATCACGCGCTATGAGCTCAAGCCCGCGCCCGGTGTCAAGGTATCGCGCATCGTCGGCCTGGTGGACGACATCGCGCTGAACATGGCGTCCGCCGGGGTGCGCATTGAGGCGCCGATTCCCGGCAAACCGGCGGTGGGCGTTGAGATCCCCAATGAGAGCATCTCCACCGTCACGCTGCGCGAGGTGCTGGATAGCGACGATATGGACAAGCAGACCTCGCCGCTCTCCTGTGCGCTGGGCAAGGACATCGCCGGGCGGCGCATCATCGCCGACCTGGCGAAGATGCCGCACGTGCTGATCGCGGGCGCAACCGGCTCGGGCAAATCGGTGTGCATCAACACGCTGATCTCCAGCATGATCTTCCGCTCCTCGCCGGAGCAGGTGCGCATGATCCTGGTCGATCCCAAGGTGGTCGAGCTGAGCGTCTACAACGGTATCCCGCACCTGCTGCTGCCGGTCGTCACTGACCCGAAGAAGGCCGCCGGCGCATTGAGCTGGGCGGTCAGCGAGATGGAGCAACGATACAAGAAGTTCGCCGAGCGCGGCGTGCGCGATATTCGCGGCTTCAACGCGAACTTGCAGCCGGAAGAAGAGATGATGCCGCAGATCGTGGTCATCATCGACGAGCTGGCCGACCTGATGATGGTCGCGCCCGGCGAAGTCGAGGAATCGATCTGCCGCCTGGCGCAGCTGGCACGTGCGGCGGGCATTCATCTGGTCATCGCGACGCAGCGCCCGTCGGTCAATGTCATCACCGGCGTCATCAAGGCCAACATCCCCTCGCGCATCGCCTTCGCGGTATCCTCGCAGGTGGACAGCCGCACCATCCTGGACGGCGCGGGCGCGGAGAAGCTGCTGGGCAAGGGCGATATGCTCTACGCGCCCTCGGGCACCAACAAGCCGACGCGCGTGCAGGGCTGCTTTGTGTCCGACGACGAGGTATCGAAGGTGGTCGAATACGTCAAAAAGCGCCACAGCACCGAGTATAGCGAGGACGTGATCGAGTACATCGAGTCGGTGGACGCCAACCAGACGCCGGGCGGCGGAACGAGCGACACCGAGGACGTATTCGACGAGTACCTGGCCGACGCGGTGGAGATGGCGGTCGAGAGCGGCCAGGCGTCGATCAGCATGCTGCAACGCCGCCTGCGCGTGGGCTACGCGCGCGCCGGTCGCGTGATCGACGAGATGGCGCGGCGCGGCATCGTGGCGCAGGCGGAGGGCGCGAAGCCCAGGCAGGTGCTGATTACGCGGGAAGAATACAAGCGGATGTTTGAGATGGAGTAATATGCGCATATAAAGCAGCTTGGCAAAGGCCGTCGAAAAAGGCTCATCTGCGTTGTCGGCGCGTCGCTCGGTTTGTTGCCGTATTGACCATACGGCTCCAACACACTCGCTTGCGGCCTCCTAGCATCTGAACCTTTTTGGGCGGCCTGACGTTTCGGTAAGGGCCGTCGAAAAAGACCCGTCAAACCAATGGACGCTAAAAAACGAAACCCTCGTCACGGATAGACGAGGGTTTTTTGCGTAGCACGAACGATTATTCTGCGCCCAGCGCCCTCGCGAACGCCAGCAGATTCTCCGGCGGGGTGTCGCGGGGGATCTCGCAGCCCGCGCTGATGCAGGCGCGACCTTGGGTAATCGCCTTCAAATCGGTGACCAGCTCAAACACACGGTCGGCTGACTGACTGAGTACATCGACCGGATTGATATTGCCATTGATCAGCGAAATGCCCTCGAACATCTCGATGGCGCGCGCCATATCGACCATGTAGTCAATATCCAGAATGTCGGGTTTCAGCTCGCGGATGAAGGGCAGCAGCGGATTGATGTTGCCGCAGATGTGCAGCTTGGTGAGGCCGCCCATCTCGCGGATGCCTGACAGCAGCCGCCGCTCGCGGGGCAAGATCTTTTCCTCGTAGAGCGCGGGGCCGATGATCGACGCCGCCGCATCGCCCACGCCGATGATGTCCGCGCCCGCGTCCAACTGCGCTTTGGCGCATATCAGCGCCTGATCCACGCACTTGTCCAGCAGGATCTCGAAGTCGTCTTCTTCCATGAGATCGACCATCGCTTCGTTGATGCCGCGCAGGTCACAGGCCTCGGCCAGCGGCCCTTCCACCCAGCCGAGGATCGGGTAGGTTTCGCCATATTTCTCTTTGTAGAGCTTGAGCGTGTTCAGCCGATTGGAGAAGCGCTTGGTCTGCCGGGGATCGAAAGGCCGCACCTTGTCCACCTCGGAGATATCCGACAGCAGCCAGCGCTTGGCCTTGGGCAGATCGTCATGCGGGAACTCGACTTCGGTGCCAAAGTCGGCGGTCTCGCAATAAGGATCGCTCATGGTGCTCATCAAGTCGATGGAGAATGCTTCGTTGCAGACCGCGTTGGCCTCGACCATCACGCGATAGTCCTGGCAGAACGCGCTGTAGGGCTGCTGCACATACTTGGCCGCGAACAGCATGAGGATGTTCAGGTTCGGCACGCGATCCACCGGCTTGCCGGCGAGCATGGCAAAAAATCTCTCCCTGGGGGTCAAGACAATCACTCCTCTGCATGGATTTTCTACCCTACAGTTTTGCAGCTTTTGCCGGTGTTGTCAAGCGGTTTTGCTAGGCACGCACCCGCCTTGACAAATGTGCTTGTGCCGTGCTATGATACCCTGGTAGGCAAGGATGGGCGTGACGAACCCGGAGCCACCGGCGGAAACGTCGGCGCGATCCCGCGATACAGGGAGCCGAGATCGGGCGCATGCCCGAAGCGAGGGTGGCACCACGAAATGACCTTTCGTCCCTGCATAGGGAAGGAAGGTTTTTGTGTATCTATCAAGGAGGATTTTGCATGCTGACACAAGCGCCCAAGGGCACCAAGGACGTGCTGCCGACCGAGAGCGGCCGCTGGCAGAGAATCGAAACGGCCATGCGCGAGGCCTGCGCCCGCGCGGGCTATCGCGAGGTGCGCACGCCGGTGTTCGAGCATACGGAGCTGTTTTTGCGCGGCGTGGGCGACACCACCGATATCGTGCAGAAAGAGATGTACACCTTTCGCGACAAGGGCGACCGCTCGGTGACGCTCAAGCCCGAGGGCACCGCCGGTGTGGTGCGCATGGTGCTGGAGCAAAAGCTCTACGCCGAGGCCATGCCGCTCAAGCTCTACTATCTCAATTGCCCCAACTTCCGCTATGAGAAGCCGCAGAACGGCCGCCTGCGCGAGTTCCACCAGTTTGGCATCGAGGCGTTTGGCGCGCCGGAAGCCACCGTGGACGCCGAACAGATCGCGTTGGCATGGCGGCTGCTGGAGGGGCTGGGAATCCAGAACCTGACGCTGCATATCAACAGCATCGGCTGCCCGGCGTGCCGACCGGTGTATCATGAGAAGCTCAAGGCATTCCTCGGCGCGCGGCTGGGCAAGCTGTGCGGCACGTGCAAGGAACGCTTCGAGCGCAATCCGATGCGCATCTTAGACTGCAAGAATCCGGAGTGCCAGCAGGAAATCCAGGGCGCGCCCAGCATCCTGGATTGCCTGTGCGAGGGATGTCAGACGCACTTTGGCAAGCTGCAAGCGGCGCTGGCTGCGATGGGCATTCCGTTTTCCCTTGACCCGAGCATCGTGCGCGGGCTGGACTACTACACCAAGACCGTGTTCGAGATCATCACCGAAACGCCCAATGGCCCGCTGACCATTTGCGGCGGCGGACGCTACGATGGGCTGGTGGAGCAGCTCGGCGGGCCATCGCTGCCCGGCGTGGGCTTCGGCATGGGCATGGAGCGTGTGCTGATGGTGATGAAAAGCCAAGGCATCGCGCCGCCCGAGCCCAATCTGGTGGACGTGTTCGTCTGCACGCTGGGCGAGGCAGCGCTGTTGCCAGGGCTCGGCCTGGTACACCAACTGCGGCAGGCGGGCGTCCGCGCCGATTCAGACCACATGGCGCGCAGTCTCAAAGCGCAGTTCAAGTACGCCGATAAGTGCGGTGCAAAGTACGTGGCGGTGCTCGGCGAGGACGAGCTGAAAGACGGGGTGGTCACCCTGCGCAATATGCTCACGCGCGAGGAACGAAAGATCCCTCTGGCCGAGGTCGCGAAGGCCATTTCATAATTGCAAAAATCATTTTATAGGGGGCATTCCCATGGCACAGTTCCAGGGCTGGCAGCGCACCCACATGTGCGGCGAAATCAATGAACAGCAAAATGGGCAGGAGGTCTGCCTGATGGGTTGGGTGCAGCGCGCGCGCAACCTGGGCAGCCTGATCTTCGTCGATCTGCGCGACCGCGAGGGCATCGTGCTGGTGGTGTTCAATCAGGAAGTAAACGACGCGGCCACATTCGAGGTGGGCATGGATCTGTCACGCGAGTATGTGCTGGCGGTGAAGGGCAAGGTCGCGCCGCGCTCCGGCGCGGTCAACGACAAGCTGCCCAGTGGCAAGGTGGAGGTCAACGTGGCCGAAGCTGTGCTGATCAACCGCGCCGAGACGCCGCCGATCTATATCGAGGATGGTGTGGATGAGGCCGAGGCGGTGCGTCTGAAGTACCGCTACCTCGACCTGCGCCGCGCCAGCATGCATCGCACGATTCGCATGCGCGCCAAGATTCTGTCGGCGATTCGCCGCTACATGGACGGCCAGGGCTTCATCGACACCGAGACGCCGATCCTGACCAAGTCCACGCCGGAGGGCGCGCGCGACTTCCTCGTGCCCAGCCGCATTCACCCGGGCACGTTCTACGCGCTGCCGCAGTCCCCGCAGATCTACAAGCAGCTTCTGATGGTCGGCGGATTCGACCGCTACTACCAGGTGGCGCGCTGCTTCCGCGACGAGGACAGCCGCGCCGACCGCCAGCCCGAGTTCACGCAGGTGGACGTGGAGATGTCGTTCATCCAGCCGCCAGATATTCAGACGGTGATCGAGGGAGCCTACCAGCAGGTGTTCCGCGAGGTGATGGGCATGGAGCTGAACCTGCCGCTGCCGCGCATGACCTGGCGGGACGCGATGCAGCGCTATGGCTCGGATAAGCCGGACACGCGCTTTGGCATGGAAATCGAGGACGTGGGCGGCATCTTCGCGGCGTGCGGATTCAAGGTGTTCGAGGATGTCCTGGCCGCGGGCGGCACGGTGCGCTGCATCAAGGCCGAGGGCGCGGCGGCCAAGCTGAGCCGCAAGGAGATCGACGCGCTGGGCGAGTTCGTCAAGACCTACCGTGCGAAGGGGCTGGCCTGGGCGCTGCTGGCCGAGGATGGCTCGGTGCGCAGCTCGTTCGCCAAGAACGTCAACGAGCAGTCGTTTGCAGCGCTGGTGAAGCAGATGGGTGCCCAGCAGGGCGACGTGCTGTTCTTGATCGCCGACCAACCCAGCATCGCGCTGACGTCTATCGGGCAGCTGCGCTTGAAGCTGGGCCATCAGCTCGATCTGATCGATCCGGACAAGTATAATCTGTTCTGGGTGACCGAGTTCCCGTTGCTGGAGTGGGACGAGGACGACCAGCGCTTTGTGGCGATGCATCATCCCTTCACCAGCCCGATGGACGAGGACGTGGAGAGCATGCAATCCGACCCGGGCAGCGTGCGCGCCAAGGCGTACGACCTGGTGCTCAACGGCATCGAGATGGGATCGGGCTCGATCCGCATCCACGACAGCCAATTGCAGGAGCAGATGTTCGCGCTGCTGGGCTTTAGCCACGAGCAGGCGTGGAACCGCTTTGGTTTCCTGCTGGAGGCGTTCAAGTATGGCACGCCGCCGCACGGCGGATTCGCCTTTGGTGTGGATCGCCTGGTGATGATGCTAACCGGCCGCGACAGTCTGCGCGACGTCATCGCCTTCCCGAAGGTTCAAAATGCGTCCGACCTGATGATGAGCACGCCGTCCACCGTGGACGACGCGCAGCTGGCCATGCTGCATATCCGAACCGACGTGGAATAAAAGGAGGCGTGCGGCGTGCTACAAACAGGAACGGTGGTGGAGACGGCGCAGGGCAGCCTGACTGTGGAATTCGCCCGGCCCGAGGCCTGCGAGAAGTGCGGGCAGTGTAACGGAAGCCGCCACGCGACGCGGCTGACGCTGCCCGGCGACGCGCCGGTGGGCGCGCAGGTCACCGTGCGCATGCCCGATGGCAAGGTGGCGCAGGCATCGCTGCTGGCGTATACGATTCCATTGGCGCTGATGCTGGGCGGGCTGTTCGCGGCGGGACCGCTACAGCTGCACGTCGCGCCGACCTGGTCTGTGGATCTATTCGCTGCGCTGTGCGCGGCGATTGGATTGGTGTTGGCGGGTGGAGCGCTGGTGCTCATCAACCGCCTCATCAAGGATAGAAAGGACTGGCAGCCGCACATCGTCGGCATCCAGCCCAAGGACTGAAAAAGGAGGAAACTGAACATGGCAACCGCGTATGTGAAAGAGATCACCGGCGCCAACTTCGAGGACGAGGTTATGAAGGCGGAACAGCCGGTGTTGCTGGACTTCTGGGCACCCTGGTGCGGCCCGTGCCGCATGGTTGCGCCGCATGTGGACGCGCTCGCCGAGGAGCTGTCCGGCAAGGCCATCGTGGGCAAGGTCAACGTGGACGAGCAAATGGAGCTGGCGCAGAAATATGGCGTCATGTCCATCCCGACGCTGGTGGTGATTGCCGGCGGCAACATGGTGGCGCGCGAGGTAGGCGCGCGCGGCAAGGCGGAAATCGCCAAGCTGCTGGAGCCATACATCAAATAGCGCAAGAGCAAAAGGGCGCCCCGCAATGGGGTGCCTTTTTTGTCATTTTATGGATCGGAAAATTCGTTCAGAGTGGTTGTGTGGCGCGATGGGGTATGCTATAATGCATCCAGAGAAGTTGGCGCTTTTTGCAGCGTCGCATATTTCTTGAAGGCCGCATGCTATACGGCATGCAGACCTATATTGTTTTTGAGTTTTTTTGAAAGGGGGCGGGGCTGTGGCACCTGCCAGCAAATTACGCATCATCCCGCTCGGTGGCATAGACGAGATTGGAAAGAACTGTACCGTCTTTGAGTACGAAGACGATATTTTGGTCGTCGATTGCGGCCTGATCTTCCCCAAAGAGGATATGCTGGGCATCGATCTGGTGATCCCCGACTTCACCTATCTGGCTGAAAACCAGGATCGCCTGCGCGCGTTCCTGATCACGCACGGTCACGAGGATCACATCGGTGCGCTGCCGTACGCGTTGCGCCAGGTCAAGGCGCCGATCTATGGCACGAAGCTGACCTGCGCGCTGATTGACACCAAGCTGCGCGAGCACGGCATCGACGACGTGCACTTGCAGGTTATCCGCCCGCGCGATGTGCAAACGTTCGGCCAGTTCACCGTACAGTTTATCAAGGTCAATCACTCGATTACCGGCGCGGTGGCCATGGCCATCACTTGCCCGGTAGGCACGGTGATTGTGACCGGCGACTTTAAGATCGACTACACGCCGATCGACGGCGAAGTGACCGATATCAACACGTTGGCCGCCTACGGCTCGGCCGGTGTGCTGGCGTTGCTCGCCGACTCCACCAACGTGGAGCGTCCGGGCTACACCATGAGCGAAAAGAAAATCGGCGAGACCTTCCACCAGCTGTTCATGTCGGCGTACGGCCGCGTGATCATCGCGATGTTCGCCTCCAATATCCATCGCATACAGCAGGTGGTGGACGAGGCGGTGCGCTTTGGCAGCAAGGTTTGCTTTATCGGTAGCAGCATGGTGTCCACTGTGCGCGTTGCCATCCAGATCGGGGAGCTCAAGATCCCCGAGGGGCACTTGGTCAGCGC
>JAVBUY010000212.1:0-8345 GCA_031554855.1 Eubacteriales bacterium | reverse complement strand
TTCCTGCTCATCACCAAGGGCAAGATTCCTCTGTACTATGGCTCCAGCTTCTCATACATTGCCGCTATTGTTGGTATCACGGGTGCCTCGTTCGGTCAGATTGCGCCTGATGCTTTGATTAGCCAGGCGCAATTTGGTATCATCTGCTCTGGCCTGGTGTCAATCATCGCTGGTCTGATCGTGTCGCGCTTCGGCATGAAGAGCATCGAGAAGGTGCTGCCGCCGACCATCACGGGCTCGATCGCGCTGGTCATCGGTATCTCGCTGGCGGGCGTCGCCATGCAGCAGTCTATCGGCGCGGGCGACCCCATGAGCTCCCGGATGGTAATCGCCGCGCTGATCACGCTGGTTGCCACCATCGGCTTCTCGGTGTTCCTCAAGGGCGTGCTCGGTCAGCTGCCGATCCTCTTCGGCATCCTGGTGGGCTACGTCGCCTCGCTGTGCCTGGGCCTGGTGGACTTTAGCCAGGTGATGGCCAACGGCATTATCTCCACCCCGCACTTCACGCTGCCGATGCCCAGCTGGACCGCTGTGCTGGCCATCATGCCCATCGCCATCGCCACCATCCCCGAGTCCACCGCCCACCTCTTCCAGCTGGATATCTACGTCAACGACCTGGCCAAGAAAAAAGGCAAGGGCGAATACAAAATCGCGGACAAGCTGGGCCTGAACCTGGTCGGCGACGGCATCGGCGACATCGTGGCCTCGCTGTTCGGCGGCCCCGCCGGCACCAACTACGGCGAGAACATCTCCACCATGGCGATCACCAAGAACTTCTCGGTGAAGATGCTGGGCGCCGCCGCGATCATGTCCATCGTGCTGTCCTTCATCGCGCCGCTGTCCGGCCTGATCAACACCGTGCCTGGCGCAGTCATCAACGGCGCGTGCGTCTTCCTGTTCGGCGTCATCGCCGCGCAGGGTATCGCGATCATGATCAACAAGAACGTGGACATGTTCGACGCGCGCAACCTGGCGGTCATCGCCGTGGTGATGATCGTCGGCCTGGGCGGCCACTATGGCTTCGAGGGCGGCATGATCCCGGTCTTTGGCCAGAAGCTGCCTGCCATCGCCACCGCTGCCATCGTGGGCATCGTGTTCAACCTGCTGCTGCAAATCGGCAAGAAGCCCGAAGCCGAGGAGAAGTAAGCGAGACTGCCTGCTGTCAAAAGGACAAGCCTTGCGGCTTGTCCTTTTTCGTTGCCGCACGCAGGGAATGATGCTATACTGTTGCCATTGCAAGATGTGGGGGAAGACGGCATGCGAGAAGGCGATGTTTCCGCTGCAGCGTTGTCCGCGTTTTTGCGGAAAACCTGTCCGGACACCGGACTCATCCAACGGCTGAAGATCGGCTACAGGCCGTACATTTGCCCCTTTGGCGCGATGCTGCGCTGGGTAGGGCAGGGCAAGCGGATTGTAGACATCGGCTGCGGCGCGGGGCAGCTGATGCTGATGATGCACCAGTATTGTCAGCCGCAATCGCTGCATGGCATTGAGATTGACGAGGGCCTCGTGGTGCTCTGCCGCGAGCAGGCGGCGCGCCAGGGCATCGAGAACATGACCGCGGAGACCTATGACGGCACGCATGTGCCCGAAAAAGTGCGCGAGGCCGATGTGGTGACCATGGTGGACGTGCTGCATCACATTCCTCCGGCACAGCAACAGGCGTATTTGACCGCGCTGTGCCAGTCCCTGCGCGATGGGCAGCGGCTTTTGTTCAAGGATATTGACGCCGCCAGCCCGCTGGTGGTGTTCAATAAGCTGCACGATGCCGTGCTCTCCGGCCAGATCCCGCACGAGGCCAGCGCCGACACGCTGCGGCGGTGGCTAGAGAGCGCCGGTATGCGCATCCTGCATGTTGAGCGCATCCGAATGCTGTGGTATCCGCATGTGCTCATCGTGGCCGAGAAGGGCGGGAAGCAGGGCTGATGGCAAAGAATTTCTTGAGGCTGATTCGTGCCCGGCACTACATGAAGAACATTCTGGTGCTGCTGCCGCTGATCTTTGGCAGGCAGCTGACCAATGCGCCAGTGCGGGCGGCGGCGCTGTGGGGATTCGCCAGCTTCTGCCTGCTGGCGTCGGCTGTGTATATCTTCAATGATCTGTTGGACGTGCGTAGCGACCGCATGCACCCGACCAAGCGCTATCGCATGATCGCTTCCGGCGCAGTGTCGCCGCGCGCGGCGGGCATTCTGGCGGCGGTGCTGCTCGCGCGGTCGGCGGGCTTGTGCTGGCTGGCATGCGGTGCTGGCCTAGCCGGATGGGCGGCCTGGGCGGCCTATGCGCTGCTCAACGTGGGCTATAGTCTGGGCCTCAAGCGCGTGCCGGTGCTGGATATCGCGGTGCTGGTCAGCGGCTTTCTGCTGCGCGTGCTCTACGGCTCGGCGGTTACCGGCATCGAGATCTCCAAGTGGATGTATCTCACCGTGATCGCGGTGTCGTTCTACCTGGCGCTGGGCAAGCGGCGCGGCGAGCTGATCCAGCAGGGCGATGCGATGCGCGCAGTGCTGGCGCACTATACACCGGCGTTTTTGACGCAGAACATGTATATGTGCCTGACGCTGTCGGTGGCGTTTTACGCGCTGTGGAGCGTCGATCCGGTGACCGTCGCCGCCACGCGCACCGGTGCGCTGGTGTGGACCGTGCCGGTGATTATCCTGCTGCTGATGCGCTACAGCATGATTGTAGAGGGCAGCAGCGACGGCGACCCGATCGAGGTGATCCTTTCCGACCCCTTGCTGCTGGTGCTGGCCGGGCTGCTGGGGCTAGCGCTGCTGGTGATTATGAATCTGGTATAAAGCAAAAGCGCCGCCATTCGGCGCTTGTTTTTTTGCGCAGGTTTCTTTATGCTATAGATAGCATATGCTGGGAAAGCAGTGGGACGAAACCACACAAGGAGGCAGCGGCATGAAACGGTTTGTATCTGTTTTGATGGTTCTGACCCTGGTGGCAGGATGCATGGTGCCCGCAACCGCGCTCGCCGGACAAAAGGCGCAGGCAGACATTGCGCTATCGCTGGATGAGCTGCGGATACCGGGACTGGAGATGTCGCC
The DNA here is from genome assembly GCA_031554855.1 of Eubacteriales bacterium. Classification (GTDB taxonomy): domain Bacteria; phylum Bacillota; class Clostridia; order Christensenellales; family Aristaeellaceae; genus JAVBUY01. The sequence goes on along the minus strand of JAVBUY010000212.1, from coordinate 5,295 downwards.
GGACATGCTGGAGGCCGTGCGTGGACTGCTGGACATGCTGCGCCTGGAATGCAGCTACGAGATGGACGCGAAGCTGGGCATGCTGACCCAATTTCGGCTGCTCTGCAAAGAGAGGCCGGTGGCTGAGCTGCAGATCGCATATATGGCCGATGGCGTGGCCATCAGCGGCGATCTGCTCCCTGAGGGCTGGTGGCATATCTCGTACGCCCAGATGGAGTCCTATTCGCCGGGGGCGGGCGAGGCGATGAAAACCCTCTATCAGCAGACGGTCGTCAGCGACGAGCAACTGAGGATGCACATACTGCGCGATGGGAACCCGAGGAGCCTGGCGGTATCGGTGGCCGATGATTGCGGCAAGGCATTTGCCGCCTGGGCGGCAGAAAACGCGGCCAGCATCACGCCGGAAAGCGGGGCGAGCGGCACGTACTATGGATTCACCCTGATGCCTGAACAGGTCTTGGCATTGCTGAATGGGCAGCTCGACTGCATCGCGAGCTCTGAAATGGCAAAGGAGATCGAGGCTGCCAACACCCAGATCGGGCAGGCCGGAGAGCTCGACATGGCGGAGGTCATGCGCATGGCCAAAGAAGGCGTGGCAGAGCTGTTCGACGACCGCATGTTCCGCGATGTGTTCACCGGCGAGGTGCATATCAACGAACGCGGCGTGCTGGAAGATGTGCGTGCGTACGCCTTCTTTGGCCCGTACCAGGAAGGCGCGATGAAGCTGAACTACGAGTATATAGCATCCGATAGCTTTAAAACGTATCTGGTCAATTTTGTAGCGCAGAGCATGCTGGACCCGGGGCGCATCACGGCAAGTCTGGAGACCACCCTATACAAGCCCGAGATGAGCCGCGTGCGCACGACAAGCGAGCTGGAGTTTATGTCCAGCATGTGGGGCACTGTCAACGTGCAATCATCCATGGATGCCCGAGAGCAACCGATCGGGCCGGAGGACACCGATCAAACCTTCTTCCAGATGAACATCGACGTGAGCCCCTTGAACGATCCGGCGATCAACATACTCGTCGATTACATGGTGCGCAGCAACCTGCCGGGGCCGATCGACCCGCTGCACCAGGATCTGACGCAGATCCTCACGCTGGGGGCCATGCGAAACGGCTGGGAGCGGACGGCGTTCAACATCCAGGCGCGCATGATCCTGGGCAGCCGGAGCGAGCTGGCTGACGTGCAGCCGCAGATCCCCACGCCTGCGCAGGGCAAGGATCTGCTGGCCCTATCGGAGCAGGAAATGGCGGAATTCGGAGAGCTCACGATGCTGCGCGTCGAGCAGGTGGGGATGGCCATCCTCAGCCAGCTGCCGCCGGATCAGTATCGGGCGCTGACCGGGAACTGACACACCTGGGAAAACGCTGCTATATGAAAGGCCCGGCGCAGTCTGATGCTGTGCCGGGCTTTTTCGCTGCAAACGCGCAGCGCGCGGAGGGAATGCATCTTTTTTCCGGGCGATGCATCACACGCGCAATTCCTGCTTTTCCCCCAAGACGCCTGCATTCGCGGCCAGCACTGGGCGCACCACATCGCGCAGGAACTCGGTAACCTGCTCGCTGCTTCGGCCGGTGAAATGGGCGGGCTCCAGAATCCGCTGGCAATCCGCCAGGGTGATGCGGAACGCGGGATCGGCGACGATGCGGGCGATCAGATCGTTTTCTCCGCCCTCTTCCTTGATTACGCGGGCCGCCGCCTGGCAATGCACGCGCAGCTTTTCGTGCAGCTCCTGGCGGTCCGCGCCCTTCTTCACCGCATCCATCAGAATATTCTCGGTGGCCATGAAGGGCAGTTCGCGCATCACGCGGCCGGATACGATCTTGGGATAGACCACCAGGCCATCGCACACATTCATCAGGGTGTTGAGGATCGCGTCCACGCCTAAAAATGCTTCGCTGATGGCGATGCGGCGGTTGGCGCTGTCGTCCAGCGTGCGCTCAAACCACTGCGTGGCAGCCGTCAGCGCAGCGTTGAGCGTGTCCACCATCACGTAGCGCGAGAGGGCACTGATGCGCTCGGAGCGCATGGGATTGCGCTTGTACGGCATCGCCGAGGAGCCGATCTGGGCGGTCTCAAACGGCTCTTCCATTTCCTTGAAATTTTGCAGCAGGCGCATGTCATGGCTGAACTTGCTGGCGCTCTGCGCAATGCCCGAAAGCGTGCTGACCACCATGTAGTCCATTTTGCGGCTGTAGGTCTGTCCGCTGACCGGCACCACGCGCGAGAAGCCCATCTGCGCCGCGATGTCCTGCTCCATTTGGCGGATTTTCTCGCTGTCGCCGCCTAAGAGCTCCATGAAGCTGGCCTGCGTGCCGGTGGTGCCCTTGTTGCCCAGCAGCGCGAGGCTGTTCTGCCGGTGCTCGATTTCCTCAAAGTCCATCAGCAGCTCATTGAGCCACAGTGTGGCGCGCTTGCCCACGGTGGTGAGCTGCGCGGGCTGCAAGTGGGTGTAGGCCAGCGCAGGCAGGTCTTTGTATCGCTCGGCAAAGTTGGCCAGCAGGTGGATGACATTGAGCAGCTTGCGCCGGATGATGTCGAGCCCCTGCCGCATCTGGATCACGTCGGTGTTGTCGCACACGTAGCAGCTGGTCGCGCCCAGGTGGATGATGCCCTTGGCGCTCGGACACTGCAAACCGTAGGCGTAGACATGGCTCATCACATCGTGGCGGCATTCGCGTTCGCGGCGCTCGGCGTCGGCGTAGTTGATGTCGTCTTTGTGCGCGATGAGCTCCGCGATCTGCGCATCGGTGATCGGCAGCCCCTGCGCCTGCTCCGTCTTGGCCAGCGCGATCCACAGCGCGCGCCAGGTGCGAAACTTATTGTCCTCGGAAAACACGAACTGCATCTCCGCGCTGGCGTAGCGCGTGGAAAAAGGGCTGACATATCCGTCTCGATTCATCCCGTCCGCCTCACTTCTCATCAGCGAAAGTACGCTACGCCGCTCTCGAAGAGGGGCTGGAACGCGTTGCCGCCGACGTTCTTGTATAAATCCTTGCCCGCGCGCTCGGTGTGACCCATCTTGCCGAGAATGCGGCCGTCCGGGCTGGTGATGCCTTCGATGGCCCATGCCGAGCCGTTGGGATTATCTCGCAGATCCATCGTGGGATTGCCCTGCGCATCGACGTATTGCGCGGCGATCTGGCCGTTTTGTCGCAGCATGGCCAGCGTCGCCTCGCTCGCGACAAACCGACCCTCGCCGTGCGAAATCGCAATGGTGTGCACATCGCCCACGCTGGTTTTTTGCAGCCAAGGGCTGCGGTTGGAGGCGATGCGCGTGCGCACCAGCATGCTCTGATGGCGGCCGAGCGTGTTGTACGTAAGCGTGGGGCAGTCGGCATCCACATCGACGATTTCTCCATAGGGCACCAGGCCGAGCTTGATCAGCGCCTGGAAACCGTTGCAGATGCCCAGCATGAGGCCGTCACGGCGTTGCAGCAGCTCGCGCACGGCGTCCTTCATCGCGGGATTGCGGAAGAACGCGGTGATGAACTTGCCCGAGCCCGCCGGTTCGTCCCCGCCGGAGAAACCGCCCGGCAGCACGATCATCTGGCTTTCGCGAATCATATCCACCGCTTTTACGACGCTTTCGCCAATGGCCGCCGGGTGCAGGTTGTTGAGCACCAGGATGCGCGGCTCGGCTCCGGCGCGCGCCAACGCGCGGGCGGTATCCACCTCGCAGTTGGTGCCCGGGAAAGTGGGGATAAAGGCGACCGGCTTGTGCGTGAGGAGGGCGGGCTTTGGCCAGGCGGTCGCGGGGGAGCCTGCAACCGGTACGGCGTCGCGCGCACACTGGTCATCGTGGTAGGGGAATACGCTGTGCAGCTTGCCCTCGTAGGCTTCGGTGAGGGCGTCCAGCGCGATGCGCTCGCCGTCATAGATCAGCGCGTATTCCGCAATCGTTTCGCCGAGGATCTCACCGAATGCGTCATCATGCTGCGCGCCGTCCGCCATTTCCACCAGGATGCCGCCAAAGCGCTGCGCGAACAGGTCTGTGTGCGTGTCGATGCGCGCGCCGATGCCGTTGCCCAGCGCCATCTTGAACACCGCCTCGGCGATGCCGCCCAGCCCCAGCGCCCACGCGGAGAGCACTTTTTTCTCGCGGATCAGCCGATAGAGCACCGCGAAATTCCCCTTGAGCTGTTCGGCATCCAGCGGATCGCAGGCGATAAGCCGCAGCGTGTGGCCCGCGGCCTTGAACTCCGGCGAGATCACTTCTCCGCTGTCGCCCGGCGCGATGGCAAAGCTGACCAGCGTCGGCGGCACATCGAGGCGCTCGAACGTGCCGCTCATGCTGTCCTTGCCGCCGATGGCCGCGATGCCCAGATTGAGCTGCGCCGAAAGCGCGCCCAGCAGCGCTGCGAAGGGCTTGCCCCAGCGGCTAGGGTCGCCGGTCATGCGCTCGAAATACTCCTGGAACGTGAGGTAGGCACGCGTCGTGTCCAATCCGGCGGCTGCCAGCTTGGCCAGGCTCTCTACCACCGCGAGGTACGCGCCCTCAAACGGGCTCTGCTCCATCACCTGCGGATGAAAACCATAGCTCATGCCGCTGACCGTGGTGGTTTCGCCGGTGAGCACCGGCAGCTTGGCCACCATGGTCTGGATCGGCGTGAGCTGCCGCGCGCCGCCGAAAGGCATGAGCACCGTGCCTGCGCCGATGGTGCTGTCAAAGCGCTCGGACAGACCCTTTTTGCCGCAGATGTTCAGGTCGGTCACCAAGGAATGCATTTTCTCTTGCAAGCTGCCGCCCGCGAACGGCACCTGCCGCACGCCGTCATCGGGCACGCGCACGTTCGCGTGTTTTTCCGCGCCGTTGCTGTTTAAGAAGGCGCGGCTCAAATCGACGATGGTGGCTCCCTTCCATTCCATCTTGAGCCGTGCGTCATCTGTGACGGCCGCCACGACGGTGGCCTCGAGGTTCTCCGCGTTGGCGTAGGCGATAAAGGTGCCTGCGTCCTGGGGCGCGACCACCACCGCCATGCGCTCCTGGCTTTCGGAAATGGCCAGCTCGGTGCCATCGAGCCCCTCATATTTTTTCGGAATTTTGTTCAGGTCGATGGTCAGGCCGTCGGCCAGTTCGCCGATGGCCACGCTGACGCCGCCCGCACCGAAGTCATTGCAGCGCTTGATCAGCTTTGTCACCCGCGCGTCGCGGAACAGGCGTTGCAGCTTGCGCTCCACGACCGGATTGCCCTTTTGCACCTCCGCGCCGCAGGTCTCGATGCTGGACAGCCCGTGGCTCTTGCTGGAGCCGGTCGCGCCGCCGCAGCCGTCGCGGCCGGTGCGCCC
>JAVBUY010000111.1:0-2526 GCA_031554855.1 Eubacteriales bacterium | reverse complement strand
AGGCGCAGCCGGAGCGGGCGCGGCAGCCGGCGCGGGCGCAGCAGCCGGAGCGGGCGCGGGCGCGGGCGCAGCGACGGGGGCAACGGCAACCGGCGCGGGCGCGGGCATCGCGGCGCCAGCCTGTACTTCCTGAACATCCACTTCGTCGGTGACTCCCTGCACGGTGATCATAAACTTACGCATAATGGCGATCCTCCTATACTTGTTGTGTCAGCCTACATGCGGCTGTACATTTGTTCTTCCCGACCGGCACGGCTCCAGGCCGAACCGCCCGCGCGACGGATGCTCTTCACCACAAAGCCACCCTGCGCGGCTTCCTCGCCCATCGCCGCCGCCACCGCCGCAGTGATCACCGCGATCAGTGCGCCATTTTGTTGTGCGCCGCCCTGCGGCATCATCGGCATGCCCGGCGCGGCCGGACGGCTCTGGCCGCCCTGCGCCATCTTGCCGGTGCGGCTGAGCAGCACGCAACCCATGATGAGCAGCACCAGCATGCCGACCAGCAGCATGGCCAATCCATATTGTTGAATCATTGCTTGCATATTGTGCCCTCCTTACAGCGGCAGGTTGCCGTGCTTCTTGGAGGGACTGGCGTCGCGCTTGGACGCCAGCATTTCCAGCGAAGCGATCAGCAGCTTGCGCGTGTCGGCGGGGTCGATGACATCATCGAGCAGACCGGCCTCGGCGGCATGGATGCCGTCGGCGACCTCTCCGGCGTACTTGGCGGCCAGCTCGGCGCGCGCCGCGGTCACATCGCCCTTCGAATCAGCCAGTTCTTTCTTGTACATCACCTGCACGGCAGCCTCGGGCATCAGCGGCGCGATCACCGCACCCGGCCAGGCATAGCTGGCGTCAGCGTTGGCCTTGCCGCCCAGCGCGACATACGCCGCACCGATCGCCTTGCCCACCACCACCGACAGTTTGACGGTCGTGGCCTCGGCATACGCGTAGAGCAGTTGTCCGGCTACGCGCAGTATGGAGATCTGCGCCTCCGGCTTGACGACCTCAAAACCCTCGGTATCGATCAGCGTGATCACCGGAATGCTGTAGCAATCCGCAAAGCGAATGAAGCGCGCCAGCTTGCCGGTCGATTCGATGGTCAGCGCGCCACCGCCGGTCGCAGCCAGCGCCACCAGGCGGCCGCCCAGCTTGGCCAGTCCGGTGACCGCGTCGGTGTATCCGGCTTGCAGCTCAAAGAACGAGCCTTTGTCAGCCAGCGCGGCGATCAATTCCTGCGCGTCGCGCGTCTCGCCGATCACGCGGTTCAGATCCTCGGCCACGTCCTCCGGCGCGTCCTCTAGATTATTAGAGGGCAGCAGACTCAATAGCTGCCGCGCCTTGGCAAAGCAAGCTTCTTCGTCCTGGGCAATCACATGCGCGCCGCCCTGCGCCGATACGATGGCCGCGCCGCCGATTTCCTCGGGCGTCCACGCGCGCTCAAAGGTCGCCGCCACCACCTGCGGGCCTGCGGCCATCAGCTGGCCCTTGCCCTCGACGATGAAAGTGAAATCCATCAGTTGGCTCATGATGGCCGCCGCGCCCACGCACGGGCCCATCACCATCGCGAGCATCGGCACGACACCGGACAGACGCGCGACGCGCACAAAGATGCTGGCGTAGCCCTCCAGCGCCGCAGCGCCCTCGGCCAAGCGCGCCCCCGCGCTGTCGCACATCGCCACCACCGGTGTGCCGGTCTTTTGCGCCAGATCCAGCACTTTGACGATCTTCTGCGCCATTTTCTGGCTCATCGATCCGCCCAGCACGGCGAAGTCTTGCGAAAAGACGTACACTGGACGCCCTTCCACCGTACCGTAGCCGGTGACCACGCCTTCGGCGTGCCCATCGTTGGCCACCAACGCGTCCAGCTCCACAAAGCTATTCGCGTCCAGCAGTTTCGCGATGCGCGCGCGCGCGGTCAGCTTGCCGTCCTTGGCCTGCTTTTCCACTCGAGCCGGATCTCCCGCCAGGATCTCCTGCTTTCGAGCTTGCACCTGCCCTAAGGTTTGCATGGTGCTCATGCCGCTCTCTCCTCCATTCGTTACGCTATCTCAAATGCTGCCTTTTCGCAAAAGTGTCTCCACAAACGTGTCTGCACAAATCGAAACACAGCAATTTGCTCCACTTCATTACGTTCCACGTTCTTTTCCTATTTCCTGCCCGATTGTCAAATCCTGAACAATTTTTCAGAGGTTTTTCTGCACGACGAACAGCTCCGGCGGATCATGCGGGTGGTTGAGGAAGCGGTGGTGCAGCACATTGAAATCGTGCACGTCCACTTGGGACAGAGCGTCAGTCAGTTCCGCGCGCTCGCGGTCGCCCTCCGCGTGCCCGGGGTATGCGCAGATGGTCAGCACCCCGCCGGGCAACAGCAGTCCAAGCGCCGCCTGCACAGCGGTCAGCGTGGTGGCAAGCTGTGTGGTCACCGCCTTGTCGCCGCCGGGCAGCCAGCCCAGGTTCATCATCACCGCGCGCACCGGCCGCGAAACCAGCTCGGCCATGCGCTCGTGTCCCGCCTGGTGCAGCGAG
>JAVBUY010000121.1:0-4982 GCA_031554855.1 Eubacteriales bacterium | reverse complement strand
TCGCTGCTGTGGGGCATCCTGGTGGCGGGGTACATCCAGGGCACCTTCCTGAATCTGCCGCTGGGCGCGCTGGACGGCAAGGCGATCGCCTGGCAGACCTATCGCACGCACGCCCTGCTCAATGTGCTGCTGTGGGGCGCGGTCATCGCGCTGCCGTTCGCGCTCAAGTCGCTTGCGCCCAGGGTCTGGCGGCTGCTGATCCCGCTGGTCCCCCTGGTGCTGGTGGGCATGCAGGCGGCCGGTCTGGTCAGCACGGTCATCGCCACAGAAAACCTCTCCGCGCCGCGCGCGCGGTATCTGTCCGAGGCGGGCATGTTCGAGATGTCCACGCAGGATAACATTCTGGTGTTCGTTGTCGATTGCATGGATACGCGGTTTATCGACCAAATCATGGGCGAAACCGAGGACTTTTTTGACCCGCTGCAAGGCTTCACGTTCTATCGTGATACCGTGTCGATGTATAGCCAGACCTATCCGGCGCTGCCCTACCTGCTGACCGGCAAGGAATGCCTGTATGAAGGCTCGGTCGATCAGTACATGCGCGAGGCGTATGTGCAGGCGCGCTTTTTGCCGACGCTGCATGAGGATGGCTATGCTGTGAAGCTGTACACACAGGAAAAATATACCTACTCGGATATCGCGCAGCTCGAGGGGCTGGCGGACAACATCCTCTCCGGCGAGGTCCAGGCGGATGTGCCCGCCATCTTGCGGCAAATGTCGGTGCTGTCCGGCTTTCGCTATATGCCGCATGCGCTCAAGGCGTCGTTCTGGATGCCCAGCTCCGCGCTGGAGGGGCTGATGCGCATGCCTGAGGGGAAGGCGCCCTATGCGCTGGACGACCACCGGATCTACCAGCGGCTTCACAAAGAGGGGCTGACCACGCAGGCCGAAAAGAAGAACTTTACACTGCTGCACATGTATGGCAGCCACTCGCCGTTTGTCATCAATGACAAGGTGGAGAAGATTCCCGAGGGCTTTGGGGACGAATTCCAGCAGACGCGCGGCTGTTTCCAGATCATATACGCGTTTATCAGCCAGCTCAAAGACTTGGGGCTGTACGAGGACGCCACCATCCTCATCATGGGCGATCATGGCGATACCGTGCGCGGCTTGCCGCTGGATGACTATCGCTTGGCCGCGCTATTCTACAAGCCGCATGGCGCCGCCGATGCGCCGCTGGAGTATTCCGACGCGCAGATCTCGCACCGGGATTTCCAGGCGACCATCTTGGCCAACGCGGGGCTGGACTACGCCGACTTTGGCCGCGCGATCGACGAGATCCCCGAGGACGAGGACCGACTGCGCGATTACTATCACCGCGTGGAATTCAATCCGCCCCGGCCGATCTATCAGGAGCACTATCAGGTCGAGGGCTACGGCGAGGATTTTGATCACTGGCATTTGGCGGACGAGATCCCCATGCAATATAACTACTAAAATAGGAGGCTGGTCGCACATGCAAACAGTGGAGACGGTTCCCGCTCGCGGGCTGTGGCGCGATGCGCGCCCGATGAAGGCGCGTTTGCTGCTGACGCTGCCGGTCGCGCTGGGCTGGGGCGTTACGTTTTTCATCTTTGGCATTTTGGATCTGTTCCTGCATAACAAGGGGGTCCTGACCTTCCTGTTCACCGATATTGCGCTGCCAACAGTGCTGCTGGGGTTGGCGGTGTGCGCGGGCATGGGCCTGCTGCTCTCGCTGCTGCGCGGGCGCACGCTCGATGCGGTGGTATCGCTGCTGTGGGGCATTCTGGTCGCCGGGTATATCCAGGGCACGTTTTTGAACCTGCCGCTGGGCGTGCTGGATGGGCAGGCGATCGTGTGGGATGCGTACCGCGGGCACGCGGTGCTCAACCTGCTGCTGTGGGGCGCGATCATTGGGCTGCCGTTCGTGCTGCACGCGCTGTGCCCCAAGGTATGGAAGCCGCTGATGACCTTCGTGCCGCTGGTGCTGGTCGGCATGCAGTTGGTCGGCCTCATCAGCACGATAACCACCGCCAAGAACCTGTACACCCCGCGCGATCGCTATGTGTCCGAGGCGGGCGTTTACGAGCTGTCCGACAAGGACAATATCCTGGTGCTCATCGTGGACCGGTTGGATGGGCGCTTTATAGACAAGATCATGGGCATCAAGGAGGACTTCTTTGATCCGCTGGACGGGTTCACCTATTATCGCGACACCACCTCGCTCTATAGCCAGACGTACCCGGCGGTGCCGTATTTGCTGACCGGCGAAAAGTGCTACTATGATACGCCCGCCGATGACTTTTGCGACGCGGCGTATGCCAAGTCGGGCTTTATCCCGGCGCTGCGCGAACAGGGCTATGCAACCAAGCTCTATATCCAGCAGCAGTATGCCTACACGAAGATCTCGCAGCTCGACGGCCTGGCCGACAACATCCTCTCCGGCAAGATCGAGGCCGATGTGCCCGCGATATTGACGCAGATGTCGCTGCTGTCGGGCTTCCGCTATGTGCCGCACGCGCTGAAGGCATCGTTCTGGATGTCCACCGCGTCGCTGGAGGGGCTGATGGCCTTGCCGGAGGGGTTGGCGCCCTACCAGCTGAATGATTACCGGCTCTATCAGGGACTGATGAAGAACGGCCTGACCACACAGTCCGAGAAGAAGAATTTCATGTTCCTGCACCTAAAGGGCAGCCATTATCCCTTCGTGCTCAATGAGAAAATCGAGCAGATTCCGTGGGAGCAGGGCGGCGAGATTCCGCAGACCATGGGCTGCTTCGAGGTGATCTACGAATACCTGAATCGCATGCGCGAGTTGGGCATTTATGAGGAATCGGCCATCCTGATCATGGGCGACCACGGCGGCACGAATCGCAATGTCGAATTGGCGGACTACACAACGACGGCGCTGTTTTATAAGCCCAAGGGCAGCGCAAATGTGCCGCTGGACTATTCCGACGCGCAGCTTTCGCATGCCGATTTCCAGGCCACGATCCTCAAGAGCGCGGGCGCGGAGTATGCGACGTATGGCGAAGCGATCGATGATATTCCAGAGGACGAGGATCGCGTGCGCGAGTACTATCACCGGATCGAGGGCGGCAGCCCGGTCTACGACTATCAGGAGTACTTTGAGATCGAGTCCTATGCGGAGAACTTTGACAACTGGGTCAAGATAGAGGATATTCCGATTGAGTATCTGCATGGCACCTGACAAGGGGAGGGCGCGGCATGTGCGGGCGGTATGAGCTGGGGGATAGCGACGCCGATATCCAGGCGCTGCCTGCCGGTTGCGCGCTGAAAACGGCGGGCGAAGTGCGTCCGACCGATACCGTGGCGGTGCGGACTGCGATGGGGCTGCGCGCGATGCGCTGGGGGTTTGCGCGGCCCGACGGCGGCATCACGATCAACGCGCGCGCCGAGACGCTGCTGGACAAACCCATGTTTCGCCAGGCGGCGCTGGACAGCCGCTGCCTGGTGCCCGCGCGGCACTACTACGAGTGGGAGCGCCTGAGCCGACAGAAAACCAAATACAGTCTGCGTCCGCAGGGCGACGCGCCGCTGTTTTTCGCCGGTGTTTGCCGAGCGGAGCGCGATCAGCCACTGCCCGCGTTCGTCATCGTCACCTGCGCGGCGGCGGCGGACATCGGCCACATCCACGACCGCATGCCGGTGATGCTGACCGGCAACGCCGCCAGAGACTGGCTCGCGCCGGACGCGAACATTGCGCAGGTGCTCAGTCGGGCGCGGCGGGACATCGGCTATCAGGCGGCGACGCCGGAACAAACCACCTTGTGGTGAAGAGGATGATATGAAGAAACTGTCAGAGACCGGGATCACCCTGCGGCTGGAGCGGCCGGAGGATCATCGCGAAGTCGAGGAGCTGACGCGCGAGGCGTTCTGGGGCATGCATCAGCCGGGCTGCGACGAGCATCTGCTCGTGCATCAACTGCGCGACGCCGCCGGATTTGTGCCCGAGCTGGACTATGTGGCGGTCGCCGATGGACGCATCGTCGGCAGCATCTTCTACACAAAGAGCGCGGTGGTGGCGGAGCATGGCGAATCGCATGAGCTGCTGACCTTTGGGCCGCTGAGCGTGCTGCCCGCATATCAACAGCGCGGCATCGGGCAACTGCTCGTCCGGCACACGCTGGACGAGGCGCGGCGACTTGGGTATCGCGGCGTGGTCATCACCGGGCACCCGGGCTACTATCCGCGCTTCGGCTTTGAGCGCGCGGCGTCCTATGGCATCCACCTGGAGGGACAGACGTTTGACGCGCTGATGGTGCTGGCGTTGCAGCCCGGCGGCCTACAGGGCGTGTCGGGCGGCGTGCGGTTCGATCCGGCGTTCGAGATGGCGCCCGATGCGCTGGAGGCGTTCGATGCGACCTTCCCGCCCAAGGCCAAGCGCGAGATGCCCAGTCTGAATATCGTGCTGAACCGGCTGGCTGCGCCCGCGCGGCGCGCGCTGGCGGCGGCGGGCATCCCCTCGGTGGTGGAGCTGTCGCACAAGAGCCGTCGCGAGCTTGCGGCGCTGCACGGCATCGGGAAGAACGCGCTAAAAACCATAGAGGAAACGCTGGAAGAACTGGGGTACCCGAGGGGATAAAAAAAGAGCCGTCAGGCTCTTTTGTTCTGTGCAGGGCTGCAAAGCGGCCATGCCGGACGGCAACCTCCTCTTGCGCATTCACCGTGATGTCGCCGCGCAGAGTTTTTATTCCCGCGTATCCAGCAGCTCGAACGCGCGCAGGTGATAGCGCAGCAGGCCGTCCTGCTGCATGCGCGACAGCTCGGCGGACAGCGCGCTGCGATCCACCGCCAGCGCATTGGCCAGCTCCTGGCGGTTGAGCGGGATGGAGAAGCTGCGGCTGTGTGCGGCGCGCGCCTGCGCCGAGAGGTACGAGAGCAGCTTTTCACGCGTGGTGCGCCGCGACATGTGCTCAATGGTCTGGGTCAGGTGCACATTCTTCTTGGCCAGGATGCGCAGCATGTTGTATACCAGCTGCTGATGAAAGGCACAGGTT
>JAVBUY010000033.1:0-4854 GCA_031554855.1 Eubacteriales bacterium | reverse complement strand
AACTGCCTCAAGCGCGCGGGCATCAACACGGTCGCCGAGTTGGTGCAGCGCAACCAGGAGGACATGATGAAGGTGCGCAACCTGGGCAAGAAATCGCTGGAAGAGGTCGAGCAGAAGCTCGCTGCGCTCAGCCTGGAGCTCCGCGATAACGAAGAATGACGCCAGCCAGTTTAGAGTAAGGAGGGTTTCCCATGGCATATCAACGCAAACTCGGCCGGCCGGCGGATCAGCGCAAGGCGCTGCTGCGCAATCAGGTGACGAACCTGATCTGGTATGGCCGTATTGAGACCACGCTGGCCCGCGCCAAGGAAGTGCGGTCCGCTGCGGAGCGTCTGATCACCCTCGCTATCCGCGAGTGTGACAACAACCTGGAGGTCTCCAAGACCGTCAACAACGACAAGGGTCAGTCGGTCACCATCACCGTGCGCAACGACAGCCCGTCCAAGCTGCACGCGCGCCGCCTGATCATGGCCTACCTCTACGACATCCAGGAGCAGCAGAAGGACGACGAAAGCAAGGCGGACTTCAAGAAGCGCACCAAGGACGTGAAACATCCTTGCGTGGAGAAGCTGTTCCAGGAGATCGGCCCGAAGTACAAGAAGCGCAATGAAGAAAAGAATTGCGCTGGCGGCTACACCCGCATCCTCAAGAAGGGCCCCCGTCGCGGCGACGCGGCCGAGATGGTCATTCTGGAGCTGGTGTAAGGCATCCTGTTCATCAAAACCCCGGCGCAGTCATGCGTCGGGTTTTTCTGCTGTGTGCAAGAAAATCCTTGCCCCGCATGACAAATTGGGATATGATATAATTTGATATCAATATCGCTATCGCACAGAAACAGGAGAAACACCTTGACCAAAGTAGAAACAACAGAGCAGGCCGTGCTGCAAGATACGGTCTTTACCTACCCCGAGGCCCCCGCGCCCGCGGTGGATCATGTGTCGCTGTCCATCGCGGACGGCGAGTTTGTCGCCGTGCTCGGCGCGAACGGCAGCGGCAAGTCGTCGCTGGCCAAGCTGCTCAACGCGCTGCATCTGCCCACCGAGGGCGTGGTGACGATCGGCGGCATGGATACGCGCGAGGATGCGCTGCTGTGGGACATCCGCAAGCACGCGGGCATGGTGTTCCAGAACCCGGATAACCAACTGGTGTCCACCATCGTCGAGGAGGACGTGGCCTTTGGCCTGGAAAACCTGGGCGTGCCGCCGCCCATGATCCGCGAGAAGGTGGACGAGGCGCTCAATGTCGTGCAGATGACCGACTTCCGCCTGGCCGCGCCACACATGCTCTCCGGCGGACAAAAACAACGCATCGCGATCGCCGGGGTGCTGGCAATGCAGCCGCGCATCATCATCCTGGACGAATCCACAGCGATGCTCGACCCCTCGGGGCGGCGCGAGGTGCTGGACACCATCCATCTGCTGCACCGCGAGCACGGCATTACCGTCGTGTGGATCACCCACGCGATGGATGAGGCTGCCACCGCGCAGCGCATTGTGGTGCTGTCGCAGGGGCAGGTGGCGCTGCAAGGCACCCCGCGCGAGGTATTTGCGCAGATTGACCGCATGCGTGCGCTGAAGCTGGACGTGCCGCCGATGACCGAGATGGCGCGCCTGCTCAACCAACGCGGCGTATCCGTAGCCGAGGACGTGCTCACCGTCCCGGAGATGCTGGAGGAACTATGCCGATTGTCATCGAGAGCCTGACGCACACCTACATGCCGGGCAGCCCGTTCCAGGCGACGGCGGTGCACGAGGTGTCGCTGACCATCGGCGACGGTGAGTTTGTCGCGTTGATCGGCCACACCGGCAGCGGCAAGTCCACGCTGGTGCAGCACCTCAACGCGCTGCTGACGCCCACGTCGGGGCGCGTGGTGGTAGACGGTGTCGATATCTTCGCCAAGGGCGCCGACCGCCGCGCGATCCGCCGCAAGGTGGGGCTGGTGTTCCAGTACCCCGAGCACCAATTATTCGAGGAAACCGTCGCCAAGGACATTGCCTTTGGTCCGAAGAACCTGGGCATGGCCGTAGAGCAGATCGAATCGCGCGTGCGCGCGGCCTGCGAAGCAGTGCATATCGACTATGAAACGCTCAAGGACCGTTCGATCTACGAGCTGTCCGGCGGGCAGATGCGCCGCGTCGCCATCGCCGGGGTGCTGGCGATGGAGCCGGACGTGCTGGTGCTCGACGAACCGACCGCCGGGCTCGACCCGAAGGGCCGCGAGGACATCCTGCGCATGGTGCAGGAGTTGCACGCGACGCGCGCGATCACCGTGGTGATGGTGTCGCACAGCATGGACGACGTGGCGCGGCTGGTCAATCGCATCATTGTGATGAACAAGGGGCGCGTCGCGATGGATGGCACGCCTCGCGAGATCTTTATGCGCGGCGACGAACTGCGCGCGATGGGGCTGGACGTGCCCGAGGCGGTGCGGCTGGCCGACGCGCTGCGCGCCAAGGGATTTGTCATTCCGCTCGACGCCTGCCTGCCCGACGAGGTCGCCGATGCGATCGCGCATGCGCTGGGAGGTGACCGCACGTGCTAAAGGACATCACGCTGGGACAATACCACCCGGGCAACTCGATCGTGCACCGGCTCGATCCGCGCACCAAGCTGCTGCTGACCATCGCATATATCGCGGCGGTGTTCATGGTCAAGGGGCTGCCCGGCTACATACTGGCGGCGGCGTTCCTGCTGTGGGTGACGCATCTGGCGGGCATCTCGCTCAAGTATCTGCTCAAAGGCGTGAGGCCGCTGACCATGATCCTCGCGCTGACCTTCCTGCTCAACCTATTCTTTTCCCCGGGCGAGACGGTGTGGCTGAAAGTCGGGCCGATCCGCTTAACCCAAGAGGGTTTTACCACCGCGCTGTTCTTTTCGCTGCGGCTGGTGTTTCTGGTGATGGGCACCTCGCTGCTCACGCTGACCACCTCGCCTGTCGCGCTGACCGACGCGCTGGAGCGATTGCTGTCGCCGCTGAAGGTGATCCGCTTCCCCGCGCATGAACTGGCGATGATGATGAGCATCGCGCTGCGCTTCATCCCCACGCTGCTGGAGGAGACCGACAAGATCATGAAAGCGCAGATGGCGCGCGGCGCGGACTTCGAGAGCGGCAATTTGTTCAGCCGCGCAAAGGCGCTGGTGCCGCTCTTGGTGCCGCTGTTCGTCAGTGCGTTTCAGCGCGCCGCCGAGCTGGCCATGGCCATGGAGGCGCGCTGTTATCGCGGCGGCGAGCACCGCACGCGCATGAAGGTGTTGCGCTTTGGCCGCATCGACCTGGTCGCGACGCTATGCATGGCGGTGCTGATCGCGCTGATTGTGCTGGAGGGACGCCTGTATGGGTGAGCGGCCGCAGGAGGCGCTGTCGCTGCGCCGCATCCGCATGCGCGTGGAATACGACGGCACGCACTACGCGGGCTTTCAGATGCAGCTGGGCGTGCCTAGCGTGCAATATGAGCTGGAGAAGGCGCTGGGCAAGCTGTGCAGCCTGCATCGCGTGGTGGTCTATGGCGCCAGCCGCACCGACGGCGGCGTGCATGCCGAGGGACAGGTTGTGCATTTCGACATGAGCGGGCGCATCCCCGCCGAGAAGATCGCCTTCGCGCTGAACACCATGCTGCCCGAGGACATCCGCATCCAGGAATCGGCGGTCGCGCCGGAGGGCTTTCACGCGCGGTTCAGCGCCACCGGCAAGGTGTATCGCTACAGCATCTATAACGCGCGCCACGCCTCAGCGCTGCACAGGCTGACGCACGCGCACATCCCCGTGCCGCTGGACTTCGACGCGATGGTGGCTGAGGCGCGGCCGATGATCGGCACGCACGATTTTGCAGCGTTCCAGGCAGCGGGCGCGGTGGCCAAGACCACCACTCGCACCGTGCACCGCATCGCGCTGCTCCGCGAAGGGCCGCACATCGACATCCTTGTGCATGGCAACGCGTTCCTGTATAATATGGTGCGCATCCTGGCGGGCACGCTGATCGACGTGGGCAGGCGGCAGGTCGCGCCCGGCGCGATCGAGAAGGCGCTCACCACCCGAGATCGGCTCAACCTGGGCATCACCGCCCCCGCGCATGGGCTGACGCTGCTGCGCGTGTTCTACGGCGACGACGATCAGGCCAGCACCTACTTCGATCATCCCGCCCGCTAAGAACTTTTTTCTCCGGTTGGTCCAGGCTGCCATTATTTCGAGTTGCTCCGCATAGACTGGCAACAAAATGCCATGCTATGGAGGGAGCACGATGAAGGATTACATCGAAACCCGTGTCCTACAGATCGCCGAGCACATCATCCGAACCGGAGCCACCGTACGCGAGACCGCCAAGGTGTTCCGCGTATCCAAGAGCACCGTACACAAGGACATCGACGAGCGCCTGCCGGAGATCGACGCGCAATTGGCCGACAACGCGCGGCAGGTATTGGCGCATAACAAGGCCGAGCGGCACATTCGCGGAGGCGAGGCGACCTGTAAGAAATATATGCAGACACGCGAACAGCGCGCATAATACCGACCATATGCAAAAGAAGGAGCTTACAAACGATGCTAGGAATGGATGATATCGGCGTCGATCTGGGTACGGCGACGGTATTGGTGTATGTGAAAGGAAAAGGCATTCTGCTGCGCGAGCCGGCGATGGTGGCCATCGACCGCAACACGCGCAGCATTTTGGCCGTCGGCGAGGACGCGCACCGCATGCAGGGCCGCACACCCGCGCATATCTCGGTGGTACGCCCGCTGGTCGATGGCGTGTTTTCCGATTACGACGTCGCCGAGCGCATGCTGCGCTACTTCCTGCGCAAGGTGATGGGCAAGCGGCTGATGTTCCGCCCGCGCGTGGTGGCCTGGGTGCCCAGCGG
>JAVBUY010000161.1:0-3132 GCA_031554855.1 Eubacteriales bacterium | reverse complement strand
AATCGTTCGACGAAATTTTCGCTTTTGCACGAGTTGCATAATGGCGAGGGGATGGGTATACTGTTGGACAAGTGTGAAGGGAGGGATTTGCTTGCGCAGCGTGCTGACATGGCTGATACTGCTCTGTTTGATCTGCCCTGCCGCGCTAGCGCAAACCCAGCCCGCCGATCCCCCGCGCAAGGTCGTGTATCTCACCTTTGACGACGCGCCCACCGAGCTCACCCCCGCGCTGATCGCGATGCTGCAATCGCTTGATGTGCGCGGCACGTTCTTTATGGTCGGCCGGTATATCGAGCGTCGCCCCGAGGGCGCGCGGCTGATCCGCGATGCGGGCATGGCGCTGGCCAGCCACTCTTACGAGCACCGCACCACGCAGCTGAGCGACAAGCGCAGCTTCCTGCGCGACGCGCAAAACTTCCAGCGCGCGCTCGATGACGCGCTGGGCGAGCCGTATCCGATGCACTTATTCCGCTTTCCTTATGGCTCGACATGGGCGACGCCGTCGCTCAAGCGCTGGGTCAGTGAATCGCTGCGCATGACCTGGGTGGACTGGAACGCACTGAACAACGACGCCATCCCCGGCGACGCCAGCAACCCCGAGCGCATGATGCAGGTCGCGCTGGCCTCGGGCGGCAACCGCGACGAGATCGTGCTGCTCATGCACGACGGCAAGCCGCACACCATCGCCACGCTGCCGCTGCTGGTGGCCCATTACCGCAGCCGAGGCTACACCTTCGATATCCTCACGCCGGATTTTCACAGCATCCCCAGCGTCAATATCGGCCTAGCGCCAAAGCCGGCCAACATGACGCGGCTGCTGAAAAAATAGGATAGCTGAACGAAAAAAGATTCCTCGCCGCGATGTGTGCGGCGAGGAATTCTGGCTATCTAAGCGTATGGCCGCAGTGCTCCGCCCCCGCGAACCAGCTGCGAAATGCATCAACCAATTCTTTTATCACAAAAGAAATCTATTGCAACACGTTTCTCACCGAAACAATAATCCCCAGGCATTGACCCAAAGGTATTGTGTTTTGTTCCTTCGCATACCGGACTTCGCACGTTTTTGCTCCCCCAAATGGTGTTTTAGGGAAGCGAATACTAAAGCTTGTTGTGTCAAACTTATAGTCCGTACCGCCCAGCATCTCAAGATAGGCTTTCAAACTCTCTTCTGGTATGTGCGGACTCCGACCATCACCGAGCTGCCAACCAGCATTGTCTGGCATTTCCGCTGTCTTGAGCCTATCCCGCAGCTCTGTTCCCAACATCGTTTCCTTATCGCATGCTGGGAGAACCAGCTTCAACGCCGTAGCAAGCGCCTTTACATTGACCATAACTCCACCAGATCCTTTGTGAAAAGGTGTTACTTCCTCTGGCCAAGGAACCCGTGTACCATCTTCCCAATAGATGGGCTCAAGCGTAGGCTTTGGCGTGGGCGTCGGTGTCGGTGTCCTAGTCGGGCGCGGCGTCCTCGCGACCTTGGGCGTCGCCGTAGACTTGGGTATTCGCATCACTGTAGTCACCGAGTTTTCTGTCGTGCTCCCGGCGCGAACCAACTCCAGCCCCGCCGTGGTCAACATCACCACGATCAGAAGAAATATCATGATCCGCTTCATATAGCAGACCTCCTTTTTATTGCCGCTTTGCGGACACCAATATGGCCAGCCATGTTATACGTGTCCCATCAAAGGGCGCGCGCAACTCAATTGATTCTAAATTTAGCAAACAATGGTATTTCTGTCAACGTCTCGCACGCATCAAGCAAAAAGCCGCCCGATGTTTTCGGACGACCTTTCCCTTTGCGCTATGTTACCCCGCGATCGCCAGCACCTGCTCCCCGGTCAGCATCTCCTGCTCCTCTAGCGCGTCGGCGATGCGCGTCAGCGTGTCGTGCTCCTTTTCCAGCTCCGCCAACACCTCGGCATAGATCGCCGCCAGCCGCGCCTGCATGGTGGCGATTTCGCTTTGCCCGATCGGCGACACATGCGCCAGCGCGCCGCGCGCCATCGGCCCGAGTGTGTCGTCCATGCCCCACTCCAGGCACATGCGGCTCACCAGTTCGGTGGCTTTTTGCAGGTCGTTCGATGCCCCGGTCGTCACGCGATCCTCGCCAAAGGTGAGCTGCTCGGCGGCGCGTCCGGCCAGCGCGACGGCGATGTGCGCCTCTAACTCGCGCCGGTTCAGGAACATGCGGTCGGGCTGGATGGCCATGCTGTAGCCCGCTGCGCCCTTGGTGGAGGGAATGATCGATACCTGCGCCAAGCGGCTGTCGGGCAGCCTGCGCAGCGTGATCAGCGCGTGCGCGGCCTCGTGCACGGCGGTGACGCGCTTTTCGTGCGCCGTGACATCGCCGCGCTCGGCCTTCTCCTCGCCGACCAGCACACTCTGCATCGCGTCGGCGATGTCCTTCGCGGTAATCGTGTCGCCGTCGTGCTGTGCGCCGCGAATCGCCGCCTCGTTGAGCATGCTCTCGAGCATCGCGCCGGAGAAATACACCGTGTCGGCGGCGACGCGCTCCAGATCCACGTCGGCGTCCAGCGGCTTGTTTTTCGCGTGCAGCGCCAGGATTTGCAGGCGCTCGGCGCGCCCCGGCAGGCCGATCTCCAGTTGCCGGTCAAACCGCCCGGGGCGCAGCAGCGCCGCGTCCAGCGTGTCCAGGCGGTTGGTGGCGGCCAGCACCACCACGCCCTCATTGGCGGAAAACCCGCTCATCTCGGTAAGCAGTGCGTTGAGCGTTTGCTCGCGTTCGTCGTTTTGGCTCTCTCGCTTCTTGCCCAGCGCGTCGATCTCGTCGATAAACACCACCGCGCGCTCGGCCTTGTGCGCCTTCTTGAACAGATCGCGCACGCGGCTAGCGCCCACGCCGACATACATCTGCACAAAGTCCGATCCGCTGACCGCGTAGAAGGGCACCCCAGCTTCTCCGGCCAATGCGCGCGCCATCCTGGTTTTGCCGGTGCCCGGCGGGCCATACAGCAGCACACCGTGCGGGATGCGTGCGCCGTACGCCGCGTACTTTTCCGGATTTTGGATAAAATCAACCAGCCCGCGCAGACTGCGAAGCGCCTCCTCGTTGGCCGCCACGTCTTCAAAGGTGATGCTGGGCACCACCGCGTCGGCATCGATGCCGCCGAT
>JAVBUY010000148.1:0-7063 GCA_031554855.1 Eubacteriales bacterium | reverse complement strand
CACCGCCATCAATCCCACCCCGGCAGGCGAGGGCAAGACCACTGTGTCGATCGGCCTGGCCGACGGCCTGGGCAAGCTGGGCAAGCGCGCGATGCTGGCGCTGCGCGAGCCGTCGCAGGGCCCGGTGTTCGGCATGAAGGGCGGCGCGACCGGCGGCGGCTATGCGCAGGTCATCCCCATGGAGGACATCAACCTGCACTTCACTGGTGATCTGCACGCCATCACCGCCGCCAACAATCTGCTGGCCGCGATGGTGGACAACCATATTGCCCAGGGCAACGCGCTCAAGATCGACCCACGCCAGATCACCTGGCGGCGCTGCCTGGACACCAATGACCGGCAGCTTCGCGGCATCGTCAGCGGGCTGGGCGGCAAGGCCAACGGCATGCCGCGCGAGGATGGATTTGACATCACCACCGCGTCGGAAGTGATGGCTGTGCTCTGCCTGGCGGAAAACATCGACGACCTGAAAGCGCGGCTGGCACGCATTGTGGTGGCGCGCAGCTTCGAGGGCACGCTGATCACCGCCGGAGACCTCAAGGCACAGGGCGCGATGTGCGCGCTGCTGCGCGACGCGCTGCGCCCCAATCTGGTGCAGACGCTGGAGGGCACGCCCGCGCTGATCCATGGCGGGCCGTTCGCCAACATCGCGCACGGCTGCAATAGCGTGATCGCCACGCGCACCGCGCTTGGCCTGGCCGACTATGTGGTGACCGAGGCGGGCTTTGGCGCCGACCTGGGCGCGGAGAAATTCATCGACATCAAGTGCCGCGCCGCGAACTTCGCGCCGTCGTGCATTGTGCTGGTCGCGACGATCCGCGCGTTCAAGAGCCACGGCGGCGTCGCCAAGGCCGACCTGGGCGCTGAGAACCTGCCCGCGCTGGAAAAAGGCGTCGCCAACCTGACCCGCCACCTATCGAACATTCGCAATGTATGGGGCGTCGAGCCGGTGGTGGCGCTCAATCGCTTCGTCAGCGACACCGACGCGGAGATTGCGCTGGTGCGAAAAGCCGCCGAGGCGCAGGGCGCGCGCGTCGCGCTATGCGAGGTGTGGGCTAAGGGCGGCGAGGGCGGACGCGAGCTGGCGCAGTACGTACTGGATAGCTGTGACAAGGCCGACGCCACCCAATTCGCCATGACCTACCCGAACGAGCTACCGCTGGCGGAAAAAATAAAGGCGGTCGCCACAAAGATCTACGGTGCGAGCGACGTGGTGTTCGCCGGGGCGGCGGCCTCGCAGCTCAGGCAGATCGAGCAGAGCGGCTTCGGCCACCTGCCGGTGTGCATCGCCAAGACGCAGTATTCCTTCTCCGACGATCCCAAGAAGGTCGGCGCGCCGACTGGCTTTGATCTCACCATCCGCCAGGCCAAGCTGAGCGCAGGCGCGGGGTTCGTGGTGGCCTTCTCGGGCGACATCATCGCGATGCCCGGTCTGCCCAAGGTGCCCGCCGCCGAGGCCATCGATGTGGACGCGAACGGCGTGATCGTCGGACTATTCTAAATAGAAGAAAGAGGAAGCAGCCATGTTTAATACGCTGGAGATGCAGATCATTGATATCCTGACCGAGGACGCGCGCATCGCGCCCGACAAGATCGCCGTCATGACCGGTGCGACCGAGGCTGAGGTGAAGGACGCGATCAAGCACCTGGAGAATGAGCGCATCCTGGTGAAGTACGCCGCGATGATCAATTGGGAGCGCACCGATCGCGAACGCGTGCAGGCGGTGATCGAGGTGCGCACACAGCCGCAGCGCGACCGTGGATTCGACGCGATCGCCGCGCGCATCTATCAGTTTGAGGAGGTCACCTCGCTGTATCTGATGAGCGGCGCGTATGATTTGATGGTGATGGTCGAGGCGCCGACGCTCAAGCAGCTGGCCAACTTTGTGTCCTCCAAGTTGTCCACCCTGGAGAGCGTCACCGGCACGGCCACGCACTTTATGCTCAAAACCTACAAGTACGGCGGCGTGGTCTTTGAGGGCGACGCGCACGACCGCAGATTGGTGGTGTCCCCATGATCGACTATAGCAAAATGGTCAACCCCGAGATCGCTGCGGTGCCACCATCCGGCATTCGCAAGTTCTTTGATATCGTCAGCGAGATGCCCGATGCGATCTCGCTGGGCGTGGGAGAACCCGACTTTGTAACGCCCTGGAACATCCGCGACGCCGCTATCCAGTCGCTGGAAAACGGCATGACGCAGTATACCTCCAACTGGGGCCGTATCGAGCTGCGGCGGTTGATCGCCGAGTATCTCAAGACCCGCTTTGGCGTGGCGTACAGCCCGGCGAGCGAGATCCTGGTCACCATCGGAGCCAGCGAGGGCATCGACCTGGCGCTGCGCGCGCTGGTCAAGCCCGGTGAGGAAGTGCTGATCCCCGAGCCGTCGTATGTGTCCTACGCGCCGGGCGTGATTTTCTCTGGCGGCGTACCTGTGCCGATCCCCACGAAGTTCGAGGAGGAATTCCGCCTCACGCCCGCCGCGCTGAAGGCGGCGATCACGCCCAATACCAAGGCGCTGATCCTGCCCTATCCGAACAACCCAACCGGCGCGATGCTGCGCCCGGAGGACGCGAAGGCGCTGGCCGATGTGCTGCGTGGCACCGAGGTGATGGTGATCTCCGACGAGATTTATGCTGAGCTGACCTATGGCGGCTATCAGCACACCTGCTTTGCCACGCTGCCCGATATGTGGGAGCGCACCATCACGCTCAACGGCTTCTCCAAGGCGTTCGCGATGACTGGCTGGCGCATGGGTTATGCCTGTGGCCCCAAGGACATCCTGGCGCTGATGTGCAAGATCCACCAGTACACCATCATGTGCGCGCCGACGCAGGGGCAGGTCGCCGCCGAAAAGGCGCTGCGCGTCGGCCTGGAGACCGACTTTGCTGAGGTTAAGGCGATGATGGCCAGCTATGACCGCCGCCGCCGCCTGATGGTGGAGGCCTTCCGCGACATGGGGCTGGACTGCTTCGAGCCGCTGGGCGCATTCTATGTGTTCCCGCGCATCACCAAAACCGGCATGACCTCGCAGGTATTCTGCGAGCGGCTGCTGCGCGCCGAGCAGGTGGCCTGCGTGCCTGGCGATGCGTTTGGTGCCAGCGGTGAGGGGCATATCCGCTGCTGCTATGCCACCGCGATGGACAAATTGCAGGAGGCGCTGGTGCGCATCCGGCGGTTTATCGGGGCCTAAGGGCAAAATACAAGAACAAAAAAGAGAGCGACGGCTCTCTTTTTTCACATGCTTTTACTTTTTCTTCTTCGCTTGCGCCTCGGCCACATTCTGCGCCACACAGAACCGCACGATGTCTTGTATCAGCTCCCGGGGCAACTCTTTGGCATAGGGAAACTGGATGGTGCCCTTTGCGAAGGAGAAGTCCTCCAGCCTGGGCGCAAAAGCCTCCACAGCCTCCGAGCCAGGATAAAAACCCATGTGGTGCTTGGCGGGGCAGAAGTGCACCAGGTTTTTATGCAGATAGAACGTGGGCATCGCCCAGCTGATCTTTTCGGTGGTGCCCTCGGGCACCGCCGCGCGGATGGTATCGCAGATGTCCTGCGCGATGGGCCTAGTCTTTTCGTCCAGGCTCTGGATGTAGAGGTCGATCGGCGTGGGCATGTCTTTCATCTCCTTATCCAACGGCTTTCTTCTTTTGTTCGCTCTCTTCGGCCTTTTTCGCGGGCAAGTCCATGACGTCATCGAAGGCCGCGCTGCTCTCGGGCACGAACAGGATCTTGATGGTCATAAACATCAGACGCAGGTCCTGCAATAGCGAGTAGCTTTCGATATAGAAGAGATCCAGGTTCAGCTTGTCCTTGGGCGTCGTGTTGTAGCGGCCAAAGATCTGCGCATAGCCGGTGAGCCCAGCTTTGGCGCGCAGGCGCAGAGAGAAATCGGGCAGATCCTTGCCGTAGAGCTCGTAGTGCTCCACGCGCTCGGGGCGCGGGCCGACGATGGACATATCGCCGGTGATCACATTGAAGAGCTGCGGCAGCTCGTCCAGCCGATACGGGCGCAGGAACGCACCGACCTTGGTGATGCGCGTGTCGTTGTGCACGGCGCGCAGCGTCTCGTGCTTGCGGTTCTTGTCGGCGTCGACACACATCGTGCGAAACTTAATGATGTCAAACGGTTTGCCGCCGAAGGTCAGCCGCTTCTGGCGGAAGAACACCGGTCCGCCGTCTTGCAGCTTGATGGCCAGCGCGCACAGCAGCATGACGGGGCTGAGAATCACCAGCAGCACCGATGCGAGCAGCAGGTCGATCAGCCGCTTGACCAGGCGCTGCTCGGGCGTCAGCTCGCTGTTCTTGCATAGCAGGATCGGCGTGTCGAATAGCTGCGTCTGGTGCGCGACGCTCAGCGCGATGTCGGCTGGTTCGGGGATGATGTTGATGCGCTTGCCCCTGCGGTAGCAATAGTTGAAAATCTCCAGTCGGCGACCTGGATCCATCGCGCCGAGCAGCACCGAGTCGTATTCATCCACGGCCGCAAAGATCTGCTCGGTCGGGATGGTGGCATCCACCACCTTGGCAATGGAAAAACGGTTGTAGAACTGCTGCATCTTGGCGATGACCGCCTCGTCGGCCACGTCACCGCTGTAGATGGCTACCACCTCGCGGATGCTGTTCATCGCGTAGTAGACGGTGTTCATTACATAGCAGCCGAACATCGCAAACAGCGTCTGCGCGAGTTGGATGAGCAGGATTGGCGGCACATCGAGCATCGAGCGGGCAATCAGGCTCAGCTCCATATACATGAAGAAATTGGCGAACAGTAGCGCGAAGAAACAGGACAAAAACAAATTGGAGATGCGCAGCGATCCGGCGCGCAATCCGCCATAGACGCCCATGAACAGGATCAGCATCACCGCGTAGGAGAACATGACCACATAGTTGCCCGCGTCAAAGAACGTACTCTCGAGATAAGAGTACTGCCAGCCCAGATAAAAGATGGCCAACAAGCCGACCACAAACAGCAGTCGGATCAGTGAATTGACAGAGCGCTTATACTTAAACGCCAAGTGATTCGCCCCTTCCCGGCGTGATCCTGCACAAAGAAAAACTTGCGATTCCATAGGAAATCGACTATAGTATAAACTGATTCGGCGGTTCCTGCAAGTCGGAAAGCCGCGAATTTTGCCGACGCACCGGCGTTGGCGTATGGAAAGGACACACATGCGATTTTTGATCGTTAGTCAGCATTTTTATCCCGACACATTTCGCATCAACGATATCGCGGCGGCGTTGGTGGGGCAGGGGCACTCTGTGCGCGTGCTCACCGGCCTGCCGGACTATGACAGCAAAAAGCTTTCGGCGAAATATCGCTTTTTCCGGAACCGGCGCGAAACTTGGCAGGGCGTGGACATTCACCGCGTATCCACCACACAGCGGCGGCACGGTGCGTTTTGGCGGATGATCAACTACGCGTCGTTCGCGATCTCCGGCTGGCTGTGGGCGGGCTTTGCCCGCGCCGATGCCGAGGTAGTGCTCACCTTCCAGACCTCGCCGATCTCCATGGCCATTCCCTCTGCGCGTATCGCCAAGCGCAGCAAGTGCCCGCACATTCTCTATTGCCTGGATCTCTGGCCCGAGTCGATCACGGTCTGGAATGTGAAACCGGATTCCTTCCTATATAGTAGTGTGCGGTGGATCAGCCGGGGGATTTATCAGGCCGCCGACATGATTGCGATTTCCTCCGAGCCCTTTGCGCGCTACCTGACAGACATGCACGATATCGACCCCAAGCGCATCCTGTATCTGCCGCAGCCGTGTGAGCAGTTGTTCGACCAGGGCGCGTGCCAATACGAGGACAATGGCGTTACCGACTTCCTGTTTGCGGGCAACCTGGGTGGCGCGCAGGACATCGGCACCATTCTGGATGCGGCAGAGTTGCTCAAGCGCAAGAGCGGCCTGCACATCCACATCGTGGGCGACGGCTCCGAGGGTGACGCGTTGCGTGCCGCATGCGAGCGGCGTGGACTGTCCACCTTGGTGACGTTCCATGGCCGCAAACCATTGCAGGAAATGCCTGCCTTTTACCGCATGGCCGATGTGTTTCTCCTGACGCTGGAGGGCGACAGCTTTGTGGGGCAGACGCTGCCCGGCAAGCTGCAAAGCTACTTGTCGGCGGGCAAGCCGGTGGTGGCCGCCGTACCCAAAGATGGCGCGGTGTGGTCGATCCTGACCGGCAGCGAAGCGGGATACTGCGCCCCGGCGTCCGATGCGGTGGCGCTGGCCGGATACATGGCGCATATAGTCGATCATCCCGACGAGGCGCGCGCGTGCGGCCAGCGAGGATACGAGCTGTTTTTGCGAGAATTCCGCATGGAAGCGTTTTTGGCGCGGTTGGCTGACATCGCCGACGCTGCGCAGGCACAATACACACAGAGGAGGGCGTCCCATGTTTGACAACAAAACCTTGCTGATCACCGGTGGCACAGGCAGCTTTGGCAATGCGGTGCTCAGCCATTTTCTGACCACCGATATCAAGGAGATCCGCGTGTTTTCCCGCGATGAAAAGAAGCAGGACGACATGCGGCGGCAATATCGCTCCAGCAAACTCAAGTTGTATATCGGCGATGTGCGCGATCCGCACTCCATCCTGCACGCGATGCATGGCGTGGACTATGTGTTCTCCGCCGCCGCGCTCAAGCAGGTGCCATCCTGCGAGTTCTTCCCGATGGAAGCGATGCACACCAACGTGGAGGGCACGTACAACACGCTGCAAGCCGCGGTGCAGTGCGGCGTCAAGAGTGTGATCTGCCTGTCCACCGACAAGGCAGTGTATCCGATCAACGCGATGGGCATTTCGAAGGCGCTGATGGAGAAGGTGATGATCGCCGAGAGCCGCAACGCCGAAAACACCATCATGTCGGCCACGCGCTACGGCAATGTGATGTATTCGCGCGGCAGCGTGATCCCGCTGTTCATTGAGCAAATTCAAAAGAAGATGCCCATCACGGTGACCGACCCGAACATGACGCGCTTTCTCATGACGCTCGACGAGTCGGTGGATCTGGTGCTCTACGCGTTCCAGCATGCGCACCCGGGCGATATCTTCGTGCAG
>JAVBUY010000070.1:0-5983 GCA_031554855.1 Eubacteriales bacterium | reverse complement strand
TACCGCCTGTTCGACTGCGCGGCGGTCTACGGCAACGAGGCGCAGATCGGCGAGGTGTTCGCCGAGGCGTTCGCCCAGGGCACCGTGCGGCGCGAAGAGCTGTTCATCATCTCCAAGGTGTGGAACAACATGCACGGCGAGGGCGACGTCGCCAGGTCCTGCGACAAGACACTGGCCGACCTCAGGCTCGACTACGTGGACGCGCTGTTCGTGCATTGGCCGTTCCCCAACTACCACGCGCCGGGCTGCGACGGCGACAGCCGCAACCCCGACTCCAAGCCCTTTGCCGCCGAGCGCTTTATGGCGACCTGGCGGCAGATGGAGGCGCTGGTCGATCAGGGCAAGGCGAAGTGCATCGGCATGTCCAATATGACCATCCCGAAGCTGGAGGCGGTGCTGCCGCTGTGCCGTGTGCACCCCGCACTCATTGAGATGGAGCTGCATCCCAGCTTCCAGCAGCCGGAGCTGTACGACTACTGCGTGCAGCGCGGCATCCAGCCGGTGGGCTACTGCCCGATCGGCTCGCCCAGTCGTCCCGAGCGCGACAAAACGCCGGATGATGTGGTGGACACCGAGCTGCCTGCCATAGCCGACGCAGCGAAAGCGCACGGCGTGCACCCAGCGGTGGTCTGCCTGAAGTGGGCGGTGCAGCGCGGCGAGGTGACCATCCCGTTCTCGGTGAAGGAGCCGCAGTATGTGGCGAACCTGCGCTGCGTGACCGAGGACCCGCTGACCGACGCCGAGATGGCAGCTATCGCGGCCAGCGACAGGGGCTGCCGCCTGATCAAAGGGCAGGTGTTCCTGTGGCCGGGCGCGAAGAGCTGGGAGGATCTGTGGGATCTGGGCGGCGTGATTACGGAGTAGAGTAAAAAAGAAAACAAGCGGCGGTCTTTGTGCTTCAAAGGCCGCCGCTTTTCTGCTATACTGGGTCTCTGAAAGGTTGGGATGGACATCGAACCGACACGACAGGACCGCAGGGCGGACTGGACGCTGCTACTGGTCGCGCTGATCTGGGGGACAGGCTTTATTGCGACGGAATATGCGCTGAGGAGCGGCATGCGCACGACCCTGATGATGCCGCTGCGCTTTCTCATGGCGGCGCTAATGCTGCTGCCGTTTGTGTGGCGCAGGCTGTGCGCCGCGTCCCAGCGCACGTTGGCGTACGGCTGCGGCGCGGGGGTGATCCTGTGCGCGGCGTTCTACGCGCAGACCTGTGGCCAGGCGCGCACCAGCGTATCGCATAGCGCGTTTTTGACCGCGACCAATGTGATCATCGTGCCGTTTATCGTGTGGGGTATCACCGGCAAGCGCCCGGTCGCGCGGCTGTTCATGCTGGCGATCGGCACGCTGATCGGCATGGGCATCCTGACACTGGGCGGACAGCAGTCCGGTGCGAGCCTGGGTGGCGACCTGCTGGTGCTGCTGTGCGCGGCGCTGTTTGCGCTGCACGTCGCGTACCTCGGTCTATCGCCTGGGCGCACCGACGCGCTGCTGATCGCGTTTTTGCAGATGGCGACCGCGGGCATCGTGTCGGCGGTGGTGCTGCTGGGCTTTGACCGCGGCGCGCTGATCGGCGTGCCCTGGCGCGCGGCGCTCGGCCCGGTGCTGTACCTGGCGTGCTTCTCGACCTGCCTATGCTTTGCGCTGCAGACCTGGGCGCAGCAGCGCACGTCGCCCGCGAAGGCCAGCATCCTGCTGGCGGCGGAGGGGCTATTCGGCAGCCTGTTCTCGGTGATGCTGGGGTTCGAGCCGCTGACCGCGCCGCTGTTCATCGGCGGGCTGATCATCGCGCTATGCGTGGCGTTGGTCGAGGTGGATTTTTCCTCCGTGCGCTGGGCGAAGAAAAACTTACAAAAAAATCCTTAAATTGCAATTGAAGTTGTTTCATCTGCGTGAAAATCCTGTATAATGATCCAGATATCGTTAATTCGCTGACAAATGGAGGAAACACGCTTGAGCGTTGCATTCTTCATGCTCGCCGGGTTTTCCCTGGGTGCGCTTTGCGCATGGCTGGCCATGCGCAGGCTTTCTGTTCGCGCGAACAAGACCATTCGCCTGCTGCGCGGGTATGAAGCGGTGTTCAATTCCATGCCGCATTATATCGCGTTTGACGACAAAGATATGGGCGACTTATATGCCAACCCCGAGGCCTGCAAGATGATGGGCTATGAGCCGGGCAGCGTGATCGAAAAAACCGCGTCGCACGACGCCGAGGGCATGGAACTGCTGCTGCGCGTCGCCTTTCCCGCCGCGCAGGAGCACGGCGTGTGGATCGGTGAAAACAAGCTCTACAGGCGCGATGGCACGTGGATTCCGGTGCAGCAGACCGTGTTCCCGATCTACAGCAAGCAGGGCAAGCAGACCGGTATGGGCACGCTGATGCGCGACATCACGCGAGAGAAAAAGATGCGCGCCGACATGGACATCCAGGCGGCGATCATTGACTCATCGCAGGACTTTGTCGCCGCGGTCGATCATGACTTCAAGGTGACGTATCTGAATCCGGCTGCGTATCGCCTGTCCGGCTATACGCCCGAGGAGATCGGCCTGCAACTGACGCCTTCTGTGGTGCTGTCGCCCGAAGCCGCCAAGGCGGTCTATGAAACCGGCAAGCAGGTCGTCGCGACCGGCACGGTGGTGCAGCGCGAGGAGGTCATGCATCGCCGCGACGGCCAGCAGACCATGGTGCTCATGACGCTGTTCCCGATCACCGACCAGCAGGGCCGCCGCTTTGGCCTGGGCACGATCCTGCGCGATATCACCACGCAAAAAGCTGCCGAACAGGCGGTGTTCGAGGCGCGCAATCGCTTGGACGTCGCGCTCAAGAGCGCGCGCGCCGGGGTGTGGGAGATCGATCTGTCCACCGACACCGCGCGCTTGGACGAGAACCTGCTGGCGCTGCTGCACATGGATGCGCGCCGCAATGACCTCCCGATCAACGAGTTCATCGCCATCCTGGTGCGCGGCATGCCCGCCAAGGCGCAAGACGCGCTATACACCGCGATGCGCGAGCGCAACCTGACTGTCGATAGCTTTCCGACCGACCTGCACTTTGTGCAAGCTGGCGGACAGGAGCTGTACCTGACGCAGAGCGTGAACGTGATGCGCAACGCCACCGGGCGGCCGACGTATATCACCGGCATCGTGCTGGACGTCACCGCGCGCACCAAGATGGAAAACGAGCTGCTGCTCGCCAAGGACGCCGCCGAGGCCGCCAGCCGCGCCAAGAGCCAGGTCCTGTCGAATATGAGCCATGAGATCCGCACGCCAATGAACGCGATCATCGGCATGACGCGCATTGCCAAGGGCACCACCGACCTAAAGCGCATCGAGGAATCGCTGGACAAGGTCGAGGCGTCCGGCGCGCACCTGCTGAACATCATCAACGACATCCTGGATATCAGCAAGATTGAGTCCGGCAAGATGGAGCTGTTCTGCGAGGACTTTGACTTAAAGCGCATGCTCGACACCATCCTGCACGTGAGCAACGTCAAGGCCGAGGAGAAACAGCTGGCGCTGGACGTGACCATGGCACCGGATGTGCCCACCGCACTGTTCGGTGACGTGACGCACCTGTCGCAGGTGATCTTAAACCTCCTGTCCAACGCGGTGAAGTTCACGCCGGCCGGTGGGCACGTGCGCCTGGACATCGGCCAGCAGGGCATCACGCAGGACGGCGTGCAGCTGAGCGTATCGGTGCGCGACGACGGCATCGGCATTTCGCCGGAGCAGCAGTCGCGCCTGTTCAGCGCCTTCGAGCAGGCCGATGGCTCGATCACAAAGCGCTATGGCGGCACCGGCTTGGGCCTGGTGATTTCGCGCAAGCTGATCCAAATGATGGGCGGCGATATTTTGCTACAGAGCGAGCTGGGCAAAGGCTCGACGTTCAGCTTCGTCGTTCCGCTGCCGTTCGCGCAGGGCGAGATGGACGGCGAAGAGGCGCAGGAGACTGGCGAGCTGGCCACCTACCCGGGTAAGCAGGTGCTGGTCGCCGAGGATATCGAGATCAATCGCGAGATTTTGGGCTGCATGCTCGAGCCATTCGGCGTGACGGTGACCATGGCGCAGGACGGACAGGAAGCGGTGGATCTGTTCCGCAAACACCCTGGCCGGTACGATCTGGTCTTTATGGACATTCAGATGCCGGTGATGGACGGCTACACCGCGACGCGCGAAATCCGCGCCAGCGGCCTGCTCGGCGCACAGTCTGTGCCCATCGTCGCCATGACCGCCAATGCCTTTGCCGAGGACGTGCAGCAGGCGCTGGCGTCCGGCATGAACGGACACCTGGCCAAGCCGGTGGATCAGGGTGAGTTCGTCAAGGCGCTCAACAAATACCTGGCGTCGTAGAAACAGAGGGATACCATGCGCATCGAATATTCGTTTTACTCGAAGGTACTGGAGCGGCCCGCGCACGTCACGGTGGTGACGCACGACGCGCTGGGCGAGCGCACCGCGCAGGCGCCGGTGCTGTGGCTGCTGCACGGCAAGGGAGCAGATCGCCATGCCTTCTTGGACAACACGCAGGTGGCGCACTATGCGCGCACACCGCGCGTCACGCTGATCATGCCTGATGCGGGCAATAGCTTTTACACCGACATGGTGCATGGCGAGGCGTTCTTTACGCACATCGCAGAGGAAGTGCCCGAGATGCTGCGCTATACGCTGGCCATCGACTGGGCGCGCGCGCGGCAATATGTGCTGGGCGCGTCGATGGGCGGCTATGGCGCGCTGAAGCTGGCGCTGACCTACCCGGAGCGCTATCGCGGCGTCGCGACGCTATCGGGCTCGCTGCGCAGCATCGAGGAGAGCCTGGCGCTCAACGCGGACGGCGCGAGGCCGGATATCGCGAATATCTTTGGCGACGGGGAGGGGGAGATCGCAGCGAAGAACTGCCCCTACCGCCTGACCGACGCGCTGCTCAAGGCCGGGCGCATGCCGCCGCCCATCTACCAGTACTGCGGCGAGAAGGACTATCTGTTGCCGCCCAACCTGCGCTACCGCGACTACGCGCTGTCGCACGGGCTGCCGCTGACATTTGTCACCGATGGCGGCAAGCACGACTACGACGCGTGGGACAAGCAGATCAAGCAGTTTATCAAGCAGGTGATTGTCGCCGATACACTCGGGAAGCAAGCGTGATTTTTCATACAAAAAGACCCTGGCTGATTCGCCAGGGTCTTGCTTTGCCTGTCTTACTGATAGCGCAGGTACGGCGCGTTCACGTAGCCTTGCGTGCCGTTGAACAGCTGCACCTCGGCCCACTTGCCGTCGATCTTCAGCACGATCAGCTCGGTGTCGGGGGCCAGGATCTCCAGCACGTCGGATTTGCTGTTGGGCGCGGAGCGGAAGTTCAGATTCACGCCATCGACCCAGGCAAACATCGCCCCGGCGGGCAGTTCGACGGTCAGCGTCGGCAGCGGCGCCATGGTGGCGACCGGCTCCGGCGTGGGCTGCGAGGGATCGGCGGTTGGCACCGGCATGAACGTCGCGTTCGGGTCGGCGGCCTCCATGAACATCTGGCTCCAATAGAGCACGCCGTTCTTTACATACAGGCCGACCGCGATGTTGGTGAAGCGCCCGTTGAGGATATTGGCTTTATGGCCCTTGCTGGCCATCCAGGCCTTCATGACCTTGCTGGGCGATTTCTGGCCAAAGGCCAGGTTCTCGCCGCGATAGTTGGACTGCATGTTGAAGTCAACGAAGATGGTTTTCCACGACGAGCCGTCCGGGCGCGTGTGCGAGAACTTGCGGCTGGCTTCCTCGGCGCGCTGATCGGCCATGGCCTGCATGGTGACGTCGTAGGACAGCGGGTCCAACCCCTCGTCCGCGCGCTCGATGTTCAGCAGGCGGATCACTTCCTGCGTGTATTCAGTCTGCATGTTGGATTTTGACTCCTGCGCGATGCTCTCGAAAAAAATGACAACACCCAATAAGACCAACATGATCGATACCGCGATACGCATGGCGGGTGTACGTCGAG
>JAVBUY010000231.1:0-6274 GCA_031554855.1 Eubacteriales bacterium | reverse complement strand
TTTCGCTGGCAAAGCCATTGGATGCCTCGTCGATGGCGTTATCCACGATCTCCCACAGCAGGTGGTGCAAGCCGCGCGATCCGGTGGTGCCGATATACATACCAGGGCGCATGCGCACAGCATCCAGCCCTTCCAGCACTTTCAGATCCGCCGCGTCATATCTCTTCGCCATCGTTGCTTGCTCCCATCCATCATGCTATACATTCCCAAATATAGATTATAGCACGATGCATGCTGACAGGCAAACAAAAGCTGCTTTTCCTCACGAAAAGCAGCTTTGATTGCGCGCTGGATCGTTCCAGGCTATTTGAGCACGAGCTCCACCTTGATTTCCCCCTGGTCGTTGGGCGTTTGATCCACGTAGATAAACAGCGGCTTATCCAGCCAAGTGCAGCAAAACGTCGTGTTGCTGTCCGTGCGGTTTTCCTCGATCGGCTGCGGCAGCGTCCGCTCGTAGTGCGCCACGATGTCAGCATGCGCTGCCTTGGCATAGCTGATGATTGCGTAGTGTTCCAGCTTGCCCGCCGCGTCAATGTTCGCGAAAATATCCGCCATCCGTGCCTCGGGATACAGCGGCGCCTGGTCCACGGCGATCTCCTTGGGCAGCGCCACCGATTGACCCTGCACGCGCACGTTGCGCCTGCCGTCGCCCAGCGGCGTGTACACCGCATTGCTCGCAGTCAGCCGCTCCATGAGCAGCATGCCGCCGATGATCACCGCCAGCGCGACCGCGCCAATCCCCATCACATACCAAAACCACTTGCTGCGCGCGCCGCGCGTCACCTGATGCACATGCATGCCGGTTCCTCCAATGCAAAAAAATACCATCCCATTTTGCAGCATGCGCGCGCGTTTGTAAAGCATTTTTCGGATAAGCGCCGGTCAAACCAGCCACACTTTGTGCGAAGCAACACAACAAAAATTGGGGTGAGGATATGTCTTTCGGCATGGTGGCACTGACTGTGGTAGCGCTGCTCATTCTCTTTGGCGTGGCGCAGCGCGTGCTCGATCGCATGCACCTGACCGACCGGCAGGCGCTGGTCGTGGTGGCGGCGATCTTCTTTGGCGGTTTGATTCCGGATATCCCGCTGGGCATGGTGACCATCAATGTCGGCGGATGCCTCGTGCCGCTCTTGGTGTGCGTCTACCTGCTGGTCAAGGCTGACACTGCGAAGGAGCGCTGGCGCGCGATTATCGCGGCGCTGGTCACCGGCGCTGCCACGTACCTGCTCGGGCGCCTCTTGCCCGCCGAGCCCGAGCGCATCGGCTTTGATCCCAACTATGTCTACGGCATCGTCGCCGGCATCGTCGCCTATGTGGCGGGCCGCTCGCGCCGCGCGGCATTCTTCGCCGGCGTGGTCGGCGTCACGCTGGCCGATATCGCTGTGGCGGTGGTCAATTGGAGCACAGGCGTCGATCAGGTGCTGCACCTGGGCACCGCCGGCGCATTGGACGCGATCGTGATCTCCGGTCTGCTGGCAGTGGTGCTAGCCGAACTAGTGGGCGAAGCCATCGAGCGCATGTCCACCGGCAAAGGCGAGGCGCACCATGAGGACGGGGCGATCGAAGATGGGAGGCGGAAAAAATGAGCAAAACGCGGCAAGCGGCGATCTCCCTAATCCTGGCGATCCTGCTATTCACGCTTTTGCCCATACCCGGGCGTGCGGACGACTGGGAATCGGGCGAAGTAACGTATACCGTGTCGCTGGCGGGCGGCGAGACGCTGTTCACTATTGGCGGCATGGTGTTCGCCGAGGACGAATACCTCGCCGCGGACAATCAACTCTATCGCGTGACCGCGGTGGATGACCAGAAACGTACCGCCACCGCTGAGCTGGTCGGCAAGGAGGACATGCCCGATGTCAGCTGGCTGCATCAGGACCAGGCGCAGCCGGTGTATGCCCCCGCGAACCAAAAGCTGATCGCGATGTACGCCACGCACAGCGACGAATCGTATGTGCCCAGCGACGGCACGGAGAGCACCAACGGCAAGGGCGGCATCTACGACGTAGCCGAGGCGCTCAAAGCGGCGCTGGAAGAAAAGGGCATTGAGGTCGTGCTGGACGACACACAGCATGCGCCGCACGACGCGGGTGCCTACCGCCGCTCGCGCCAAACCGCCACCAAGCTGGCACAGAAGCAGCCGGACGCGCTGATCGACGTGCACCGCGACGGCATTCCCGACGCCGACGAATACAACGACACCATCGACGGCGAGAAGGTGACCAAGGTACGCCTGCTGGTCGGGCGGCGCAACCAGAACGCCGACGCCAACAAGGCCTTTGCCAAGCAGATCAAGGCGGTAGCCGACAAGCAGTACCCCGGTTTAGTCAAGGATATCTTCTTCGGCAAAGGCGCGTATAACCAGGAATTGATGCCCCACGCGATCCTGCTGGAGTTTGGCACGCACACCACCAGCAAGGAGCGCGCCGTCGCCTCAACGAAGATGATGGCCAGCGTGCTGGACAACGCGCTATATGGGTCGGTGTCCGGCCCGGCTAACGGCAACACCGGCAGCACCACCGGCGGCAATACCGAGCAGCGCACCGGCGGCATCAAGGGTAAGAGCACCGGCTCGACCAGCGGCATCGTGTGGATGCTGGTCATCGGCGGCATCGCGGTGTTAGCCTTCGCCTTCCTCGCCACTGGCACCGGCAAGGGCATGCGCGAGAAGATCGCGCGCAATACCAGCGAGATCACCGGCGGGCTGATCGGCAAGAAGCCGGACAAGAAGGAATAGCCTTCACTCTACACAAAAATTCCCCGCATCACGCCGATGCGAGGAATTTTTTATGCTACGCCTTCCTCAGGAATTTCATCATCGAGTACCCGCTCTTTCCTTGATACCGGACGCGCAGCCATACGGTGTCGTCTTGCAAGACATCGACCAACGCGTTGCGCGGGATTTGCAGGATCAGCGACGCCGACAGATCCGGCGCCGTGCGCATATTCAACGAGCCTGAATCGGTGGTTACTTTGGCGGTATAGACCACCTCTGCGTCGGGCGTTGGCGTCGGCCCAGGCGCATCGCTGTACTCCACCTCGTTCATCAGTCCCCAATGCGTCCAGTTGTTGTTGGTGTTGTAGTCTACCTTGGCCACCGGCGTGGTGGCGTGCACGATGCGCAGCGGATTGATCTGCGTCACGCAACCGATGTGGTACATGTTGCCGATGCCGTCGCCTTGATACTGGCTAGGCTCTTTCCCATCAAACCGATTCTTGAAAATCGCCATGCCCACGCGCAGGTCGGCCTCGCTGGCGATCGCGCTGGTTTGTGTGCAGTATTTGCGGTAGATCGTGTTGCTGCCGTGGTATACGCTCTTGCCATATTGTTGATAGCAGCGCACCCATGCCCCGCTGCAATCAATGCCATTTTTGTTATTGGACCCCGGCGACTCATACGGCCAGCCGATGATTTGCTCAAATGACGCAGCCGCACCGCTCGCTGGTATTTTTGCCATATCGGTTCCCTCCTTTTGTGCGGGGAAAGACGCGCACATGCGCGCCCGCTGCATCCTATGCGGCGCGGGCAAAAAACGCTAGAGATGAAGTGTATTTTTGCTTGTGTAGATGTGCCCGAATGCATATAATGGTAAATGTCACGCGGTCGTGTCAGTTTTTGTCGTACAAATCCATATGTGCAACGTGTTTTGCGCAAAGGAAGGTCATTCATGAAAAAAGCATTCCGACGGTTTGAGCACCTCATCGAGGTCCAGGTCAACAAGCTGGGCCTGGGCATGCGCGCCAAGCTGATCATCATCTTCCTGCTGGCCAAGGTCATTCCGCTGGTGCTGGTCACCTTTATCGCCTGGCGGCAGATCGTAACGCTGGGCAATGTGCTGCGCGAGATCGCGGTCAGCGACTCCTCGGCGGCGCTCAACGCCAGCGCGGTCGAGAATATTGAACGCATGAGCACCGACACCGCGCAGGAGGTGGCGGAGTTCCTGTATGGCCGTGATGCGGACATCCGATATCTCGCCAGCGTCGCGCCCACCGAGCAGAATTACCGCGCCTATATCCAGGCCAAAACCGGCAAACTGTTGGACGCCGGAGATTGGGCGCTCAACGCCGAGCAAACCGCCTGGGTGGCGGTAAATCCGCCCGCGCCTATTCCCAAGACCAGCGGCGGCAACTCCACCAACAAAGAAAACGACGACATGGACGGCTTCCACTATCGCGACCCGGACGCCTACCACTATAAAACCGCGCCGCTGTATGACGAGATCACCTTTGTGGATGTGCATGGCGTCGAGCAGGTCAAGGTCACCGCGCAGGGCTCGACCAAGACCCATTACCCGATGAACCCGGGCAAGCAGGACGTCTCCAAGCGCGAGAACACCTACGTGAAGGCCGAAACGTACTTTGCGGAGCTACAAAAGCTCAAACCCGGCGAAATCTATGTGTCCGACGTGACCGGCGCGTATGTCGGCACCAACTATATAGGCATGTATGCTCCGCCAGCCGTGGCCAAGGCCGCCGCCGATCGCGGCTACGACATTCCCTTCGATCCGCAGAAGCAAGCTTATGCGGGCAAAGAAAACCCCAACGGTCAACGGTTCGAGGGCATTGTGCGCTGGGCAACGCCGGTCACCGACGCGTCCGGCAGCATCACCGGTTATGTTACTTTTGCGCTCAACCACGACCATATCATGGAGTTTGTCGATCACATCACACCCATGAATGCGCGCTACACAGACCTGCCCAGCGCGTTTGAGGGTAACTACGCCTTCATCTGGGACTACAAGTGCCGCAGCATCTGCCACCCGCGCCATCACTCAATCGTTGGTTTTGACCCCAATACCGGCGACCCGCAGATCCCGTGGCTGGAGACCAGTATCTTCGAGGGCTGGCAAGCCAGCGGCATCGCCAAGTGGACCGATTACGTCAAGGATCTGCCCACCTTCCATGATCAATCGCGCGCCAAGAAGCCTGCGCCCTTCCTGACCAAGAATAGCCTGGTCGGCCTGGATGGCCGCTACCTGGACAACGCACCGCAATGCACCGGTTGGATGAATCTGACGCAGGACGGCGGGTCCGGCTCGTTCTACATCCTGTGGAGCGGCCTATACAAATTGACCACCGCCGCCGCGATCCCTTACTACACCGGCCCTTATGCTCCCTCAGAAGAGAATGGTTTCTCCCGCCGTGGCTTTGGCTTTGTGGCCATCGGCGCCGGTCTGGAGGACTTTACGCGTCCCGCGCGCGAGACCGAAGAGCGCCTGAACACAGCGGTCAACAAGAACCTAGGCACCACGCTGCTGACCTTGGTGCTCGCCACGGCGATCCTGGTCGCGCTGGTGGTGCTGATCGCCATCTGGCTTGCCTCGTGGATCACAGGCAACATTACGCGGCTCATCCAGGGCATCTCGCGCTTTCGCGCGGGCGAGCGCCAGTTCCGCTTCCACGCGAAGGTCAAGGATGAATTCGGTACGCTGGCCGACTCGTTCGACGAGATGGCCGACAGCGTCGTCGATTCAGTCAAAGACGCGATGTGCATCACCGACATGGATGGTCACATCATCTACATGAATGACAAAGCGCTGGCGCTCAACCACAAGACACTGCGCGAGATCGTTGGCCTGCCCTACGCGCAGATCACCTTCTACCCCAGCGGCAGCGCCTATGACCCCATCCAGGCGTTGCAAAACGGACGTGAAACTGAGATCTACTACATACAGCCGGAAGACCGGTATGTGCGTGGCGTCGCCAACTACTTCCTGAATAAGCAAGGGCAGAAAATCGGCTATATTGTGGAAACGCGCGATGTGACCGATATGGTGCGCGAGCAACTGAAGATCGAAGAGCAGCGCATGCTGCTGGACAAGATCTTCTCCTCCTCGCCCGATCTGATCTGGTACATGGATATTGACGGCAAATATCTGGCCGTGAATCCGCGCTTCGCATCGATTTCGATGGTCGAGCAGCGACCGGATCACTTCGTTGGCCGCACCGCCGCAGACATGTTGCCGCGCGAAATCGCCAATGGGTTTGATCAGAACGACCGCGAAACGCTGGTCAAGGGTCGCGCGCTGTATACCGAAGAGCGCGTCCCCTTTGCCGATGGGCACGTCGAGGTGCTGGACTCTGTGCGCACGCCGATCAAGGACCAGAGCGGCGCGCTGGTCGGGTTGCTCGGCTACGCCCGTAATGTCAACAAGCGCGTCACCGCCGAGGAGGCGCTGCGCCATACGCAGATCGAGCTGGAGAGGGCGGTCAGCGACGCCAACCGTGCCAACGAGCACAAGGGAGACTTCCTGGCGCGCATGAGCCATGA
>JAVBUY010000090.1:0-7803 GCA_031554855.1 Eubacteriales bacterium | reverse complement strand
GGATTGACTGCGTAGAAGCGCACCGAGGTATCCAGCTCCGGCGCGGGCGTCGGATCAGGCTCCCGCTCCGGTTCCTGGGTCGGTTCGGGCTCCTGCTCTTGCTCGGGCTCGGGCGTCGGCTTGGGCTTCTTCGGCTGCTTGGTCGGATCAGGCTGCTGCTCTTCCTGCACCTGCTCTGGCTCTTGCTCCGGTTCCTGCTCCGGCTCCGGCGTCGGATCGGGCTGCTGGTTCTCCTGCCCCGGTTCCTCGGTGGGCACGGGCAACATGGACAGCGTCAAGCACCACGTGCGCAGGGCGGTGGTGTTGGTGATGTACAGCGGCACATCCAGCTGCTCGGTAAAGTTGATGCCATAGGTCGGGTCGGGCGTGATCACGTCCAGCTCGTCCTGGTCGGATACCGAGAAGCGGATCGAGCCCAGGCGGTTCTCGACCACAAAGGAATCGACCAACTGCAGCCAATAGCTAGGCAAGCCATCCGCCGAAAGACCCAGGTACTCGGCGGGCGTAGCGACCGGCTCATTGTTGGCGTCGTCCCAATATAATGTAATAACGGGTACATCCGGCGTAGGCTCATAGGGCAACATCTCCGTCGCCTGTGCGGTGGGCATCGGCATGATCAGCATGCAGGCGATCATCGCGATGGCCAGGAGACGGTGGAGTTTGCATGGGGTATTCATAAGCGATCCTCCTTATCATTGCGGCGTCAGCCGAACCAATGTGTATTCGCGGATTAGATACGTTCCCATAAAGTCATTGTACGACGAGGCATAACGGTTGTCAATCGCTCAGGCGCATGGGAATTTGTGTGTGCGCACCCATTTGGCAGGAGTGCGCCGCCCGCGTGGCGTATTGTTTAAAGATGCGCGGTGCTGCCTGCGGCGGCGCCCAAAGGAGGAAACCCCATGCACAAAACCGATCCCCTCGCCGACTTGGAAGAGGTCGTGCTGACGCGTGAACAGCGCTTTCACGGAAAGATCATCGACGTGGAGCATTGGCAGGTGCGCCTGCCAAACGGCCAAACCGCGCTGCGCGAAGTCGTGGCGCATCCCGGCGCGGCGGCGGTGGTGCCGGTCGATGACCAGGGCATCGTGACCCTGGTGCGCCAGCATCGCGTGGTCATCGGACAGATGACGCTGGAGATTCCGGCGGGAAAGCTCGACCACGTAGGGGAGGATCCCTTCGCCTGCGCCCAGCGCGAGTTAAGCGAGGAGACGGGCTATAGCGCCCAGACCTGGCGGCATCTGATGACCATCGAGACCACGCCGGGCTTCTGCACCGAGCGCGTCGCGCTATACCTGGCCACCGGTCTGTCGGCGGGCGCTGTGCACCTGGATGCCGACGAGTTCCTGCACATCGAGCGCATGCCGCTCGATGAGGCGGTGGCGATGGTGATGCGCGGGGAATTTCCCGACGGCAAGACCGCGTTGGGCCTGCTGATGGCGCAGCGCGCGCTGGCTGAGCAGCGCGCGTGAGGGGTTCGGGCACATGCGTCGCATGAGCCAACACTATAATAACGCGCCAACATGCGCGGATGTTGCATGAAAACAGGACGGACACCAAATTTTTCCGATAATCACACAGAGGATAAAAGGAGAGAACGCTCTTGGCCAGAAGAATGCCATTGCCCACCCTGTGGCGAATGACCGGCGCGGATGGCGGCGCGCGCAATTGCTCGCTGCCCTGCTCGCTCGCGCCGCTGGTCGGCGCGGAGGCGGCGACGCTGAGCGTGGACGTGCCGTTTTTCGGCTGGGCGGATCAGTACATCGAGCTGGAGCTGGAGGGACTGTATGGCGATGGCTGGGTGGAGGTAGAGGGGCGCAAGTGCGCCGAGTTCTCCGGCCTGCACGGCGGTCTGTTCCGCGTCGATGTGACCGCGCTGATTATGCCGGAGATGGAGCAGCTGGCCGTGCGCGTGCACTTTGCCGAGGGGAAGGGCCTGCGCGGTGTGCTGGAAGGGGCATGGCTGCACGGCTATTCGCGCCTGCTGATCGCGGGCATGAGCGTGCGCACTGATTCGGACGGCACCGCCTTTGGCGTGCGCTGCGAAGTATCGGCCATGGTGGAGGGACACTATACGTTCAGTTACGCAGTGGCGCTGGGCGACGAGTCGATCGGCACACTGCGCTACGAGGAGGATCTGAAGGTCGGCACGCAGATCCGCGTGCACAAGCTCGCCATCGCTGGTGCGCATCTGTGGCGCGTGGGGCGCAGCAACCGACCGTATACGATCAAACTGACTGTGCTCGCGCAGCATGTAGGCTGCGACGCGCGGCAACTGCGCACCGGTCTGCTGTTGCTGGGCGTGGCCAAGCGCACCACCGAGTTCCACGAAACGCTGGAAACGCTGGGCAACCGGCCGGCGTTCCTGGAGGGCACGACCTGGGACGCGCCGGAGGGCGACCTGATGCCTGAGGAGAAGCTCTGCGCGATACTGGCGCAGCTGGAGCAGGCGCACATCAAGAGCCTGTTCGTGCCCAGGCCGCAATGCGCGTATTTCTACGAGGCGTGCAGCGCGGTGGGCATGATGGTGTGGCAGCTGTTGCCCGGCGATGTGTCGCAGGCGCAGCAGGTGATCATGCGCCTGATGCGCCACCCCTGCGTGGTGCAATGGGGCGTCGCACCAGACGGCACCGACGCCGCGGTGCGAGGCATCACCGATATCCTGGATACCATTGGCGATCCGCGGCCGTTTGTGGGGCCGACGCCACAGCGCATCGGCGGGCATCCGGACTGGAAGGCGCTGGGGCACGGCAAGTGCTTCAATGTAGTCGGGCCGTACCAGCAGCTCGATCCGGAGATCCTGGCGCGCTACGCCAATGACGACGACGCGGTGATCCGCGTGCTGCCGCAGGTGGTGCTCGGCTATGTCGAGGATGAAGCCGAGGAGTGGTTCCTGCAGAGTGGGCCCTGGGACGAGGACACACTGGCCGGTCTGACCGAGTATCTCTATGCGGAGCAGCTGCGATACTTTGCCGAGCGTGCGCGCTTCCGCAGCGCGGTGGGCTACTTTGGCGGGCGCGTTGCAGCCGCCGATGCGTCGGCCGAGGGCACGCTGATCGACGCCGATGGGGATCCGACGCTGCCGCTGTTCGCGCTCAAGCAGGCGTTCTCGCCGGTCGCGGCCTGCGTGCAGATGCCCAGCCTGGCGTTCTGGGCGCACAGCGCGATGGCGCTCACGGTGCAGTTGTTGGTTACCGCGCAGCTGCGGGATCACGAGCCGGTGTCGGTGCACGCGGCGCTGCACCGGATCAGCGGCGAGGTGCTGGTCGAGGGCAAGTGGGACGAGGTGCCTTGCCAGACCGGCGAGGTCGGTGTGCTTCGCGCGACTGCGCCCAATGCCGAGGAACCGCTGGTGTTGCGGCTGACCGTTACGCGCGGCGAGCAGACGCTCTTTCGGGGCGACCGCGCGATCTGCGTGGGTACGCGGGCGATGCTGGCCGCGCTGCTGTCCGCGCCAGTGGCGAAACTGGGGTTGCGCGATGGGCGCATTGTCAATATCGGGCCGGTGGCGGCGTTCTCCGTCGCCTCCAACGGCGTGCAGGACGAGGCTTTTTCCGGCTGGGGCGCGCTGTTGCCCGGCGAGCAGTGGGAACTGCGAGAGCGGGCGAGCCTCAGCCTCTGGTGTGCGCAGGTGCAAAAATTGCGCCAGTGATTCAGTTTTTTGCCAAAGCGGTGTATACTAGGAGAATATGACGATCGCAGGGACGAGAGGAGCGCTTCCATGAAGGGATTGTACCGCGCGTTTATTGTGGCGATGATCTTGCTTGTGGCGCTGGGCGTCGGCCTGATGGTCTGGGGAATGCGCGATCATGCGCGCAGTCCGGTCGTGCCCACCGTGCCCAACGGAATCGCCGGTTCGCAGACCGCGCAGGGGGAGCGTGCACATGCTGTTTAATCGACCGTTTGTTTTTACGCACTTGCCGACGCTCGAGACCGAGCGGCTCGTTCTGCGCAAGGTGCAGCCTGGTGACGCGCGCGATTTGTTCGAGTATGGCCGCGATGCCGAGGTCGCCCGCCACGTGCTGTGGGATGCCTACCGCACCGAGACCGACGCGCGCATGTACGTGCGCTATTTGCAGCGGCAATACCGCGGCGATCAGCCGTCCAGTTGGGGCATTGTGCACAAGGCCGACCGCAAGATGATCGGAACGGTAGGCTTTATGTGGTGGAACCACGACCATAACTCCGCCGAGATCGGCTACTCGCTGTCGCGCGCGTATTGGAACCACGGGTACATGAGCGA
This sequence comes from Eubacteriales bacterium, assembly GCA_031554855.1. Classification (GTDB taxonomy): domain Bacteria; phylum Bacillota; class Clostridia; order Christensenellales; family Aristaeellaceae; genus JAVBUY01. The sequence goes on along the minus strand of JAVBUY010000090.1, from coordinate 3,560 downwards.
GGCGCTGGCGCCGGTGCTGCGGTTCGGCTTTGAGGAAATGGGGCTGCACCGCATCGAGGCGCAGCACGAGGTCGATAACCCCGCGTCGGGCCGCGTGATGGAAAAGGTGGGCATGCGCCGCGAAGGCACCGCGCGCGGGCGGCTCTACAACAAGGGGCGCTACGTAGACGTGGACGTCTACGCCATCCTGCGCGAGGATTGGCAGCACGGATAAGTACAGTATATGCGCGAGATGTGTACGATAGAACAGGAGCGTGTGTATGAGCAAGACTTTTTTTATCGCCGACACGCACTTTGGGCATGAGGCGATCATCGCATATGAGCGGCGGCCGTTCGCCAATGCTGCGGAGATGGACGCGGCGCTGATCGCCAATTGGAATTCCGTGGTGGGCAAGGATGATCTGGTGTGGATGCTGGGCGACTTCGCGCTGGCGCCCGCCGAGCGCGTGCGCGAGGTGCTGGCTGCGCTGCACGGCAAAAAGCAGCTGATCATGGGCAACCACGACCGCAAGCGCAGCGCGGACTTCTGGCGCGAGGCGGGGTTTGACTGGGTCAGCCCCTATCCCGTGCTGGACGGCGTGATGATCCTGACGCACGAGCCGATCTACGTCAACACCAACATGCCCTACTGCAATATCTTTGGCCATGTGCACGGTAACCCTGAGTACAAGGATTTTTCTGCGCAGCACGCGTGCGTCAGCGCCGAGCGCATCGGGTATGCGCCCATCGCGCTGGAGGATGTGGTGGCGAGGATGCAGAATTAGGCTTTCGCAAAAAAACAGCGCGAGGCATGTGCCCCGCGCTGTTTTCGTGTGCCTTATTCTCTTAGATCCCACACGCTCCGCCATTGCGAAAATGGATAGATGACGCGCGTCACGTGGCCAAAGATGCGCTCGCGCGGGATGGGGCCGATGGACGGATCGCGGCTGTCGATGCTGTTGGCGCGATTATCACCCATCACAAAGTAATGGCCCTCGGGCACGGTGACCGGCCCAAAGGAGGCCGAGCCACGGCGCGAGAGAAAGTCCTGCTGCACGAGCACGGTGTTCACATATAGCTCGCCCTCGCGCAGCTCGACCAAATCACCGGGCAGGCCGACGATGCGCTTGACGAAGGTATCGCCCTTGTCGTTGTACTGGCAGGACACCACGTCGAAAAACTGCGGGTCCTCCTGCTCGAAGGCATACTTGGTCACCCAGACAAACTCGTTGTGCTGCAAGGTGTCGAGCATGGACTTGCCATCAATGCGGATCGGCTCGGCGACAAACTGACGGAATAGCAGCGCCGCCGCCAGCACCACCAGAAAGACCAGCACCCATTCGAGCATGTCGCGCACGATATGCCTGCGCGGCGCGGCCTTGACCGGTGATTCCTTCTGATCCAGCGGCGCAAAAAGCACATCTCCCTCGTGCACCAGGTGCGGGAGTTGTTCGCCCAGTTCGCCTTTTTGCTTGGGGGTGGCCTGCCGCTTGGGCGCAGCCGATGGCTTTGTATTCAAGGAAGGGGACCTGCCTTTCCGGAGATATGCTTACTCGGGATCGCGGATGAGCCGCATATCACTAAAGGGGAACACCACGCATTGCACATGGCCGCGGATCATGTCGCGTGACAGCGGGCCGACCGCCGGACTGCGGCTGTCGTTGCTGTGGTCGCGGTTGTCGCCCATCACGAAGTATCGGTCGGCGGGCACAGTGTACGGCCCAAAGTTATCGCGGTTGGGCGTGTAGTCGAAGTTCTGCGGCACCAGTTGGCCATCCACATACAGGTCGCCGCCGCGCAGTTCGATGGTTTCGCCGGGCAGGCCGACCACGCGCTTGACAAAAGTTTGCGTGCGTGCAGGGTACTTGCAGATCACCACGTCAAACCGCGCAGGGTTGCTCGCCAGATAGTCCCACTTGGTCGCGATCATGTACTCATTGTTGTGCAGCGTGTTGAGCATCGATTCGCCATCGACGCGCACCGGCTCGAAGATGAAGGTGCGAATGACCATCGCGAGGCCAAACGCCACCGCAAAGGTGATCACCCATTCCAGAATTTCGCGGCCCATCGACTTTTTGCGCGCCTCCTTTTTGGGTGCTTTCGTGTCTGTAGGCGTGGTCTGAATCGGCTGTTGCGCCATATGAATTCCTTCTTTCTATAGTGAATGGATGCGCAAATGCGCGGAAAAGTTGCGGTCTATAGCGTGCGCCAGGCATTCGGCGGCCAAATGACGCACATTGCCTTGCCGAGCATCGCGTCCAGCGGCACCGCGCCCAGCGTGGGGTCACGGCTGTCAAAGCTCTCGCTGCGGTGATCGCCCAGCAGCAGGTATTGGTGCTCCCAGGCCTTGACCGGCGCAAAGTCCGGCGTCGGCTCCGCCAGATATCGCTCGTCCAGGGGCTGCCCGTTGCACAGCACGCGCCCCTCGTGTGCGGTCAGCACATCACCGGGAACGCCGACGATGCGCTTGATCCACGCGGCGCTCTGCCCCGGGAAGCGGCAGACTGCCAGGTCTCCTCGCTGTGGCGCGCGTATGGCGTACAGCGGCTTGATGATGAGCACCCATTGGCCTTGGTGCAGCGTGGGCTGCATCGACTCGCCATGCACGGGGCGGATGTCCAGCACCAACGCGCACACGACCCAAGTCAGCGCCAGCACAATGACCAGCGCCGTCAGCGTACCGCGCCAGGCCAGCGGTTTGCCGCTGCGGCGCATGCGAGTTCTGGTGCCTGTGGTCATACGTCTCCTGCGCTGCGCTTGAGCAGCTTCTTCATGCGTTTGACAAACTCCGCGCGATCCATCATCACGATGCGGCCGCAGCCGGTGCACTTGATCTTGATGTCGGCACCGACGCGGATGATGTGCCATTGATCGCTGCCACAGGGGTGGGTTTTTTTCATTTGCACCAGGTCGCCCAGCTGCAAGTCCTCCACGCCAACACCCCCGCCATCAAACAATCAATCTCCATTATAACAACATCATCACAGAAAGACAATATCGAGCAAGTATTTCCTGCATTGCGGCAAATACGCTTTATTGCGATTTTATCGCAAAACAGCTTGACAACGCGCTGCCCGTAGGGTATGATATTCGTCGTCCACTTGTGGATGTGCGCCCATAGCTCAGCTGGATAGAGTGTTTGACTACGAATCAAAAGGTCACAGGTTCGAATCCTGTTGGGCGCGCCAGAGAGAAAGCCCTGTAACCCACTAGTTACAGGGCTTTTTTGTTGATTTCTACAGTTTTGCCTACAGTTGGTGACGCAAAGCGTACCAAAACGACGCCGCGAATCAGGTCTTTTTGTTCCAGTTTGAGCGGATAAACGCATCCATTCGTGCCACTGTTTCCCTCTCTAGCTGCTCTGACTTGTGGCCGTATGTGTCCATCGTCGTGCTGTTGCGGGCAGGATGACCGTAACCGTGCAAGTCTTGGTAAGCCCGTTGGCAGACTTGACCGTGATGGAGGCCGTGCCAGGACCTTTGCCTGTGACAAGGCCGGTCGCCGATACCGTGGCTATCGCTGTGTTGCTGCTGGTATAGGTCAGCGGTGTTGCGGCGTTGCTGGGTGTCAGCGCTACGGTC
>JAVBUY010000160.1:0-3013 GCA_031554855.1 Eubacteriales bacterium | reverse complement strand
TCGATCGGAGGCACTTGCGCTTCCTGGCGATAGGGCATTTCTGAATCGCCTGTGCGTGCGAAGCAACGCCCTCTCGTGGCCCCCCCCCGCTTCGCTTTCCCACAGATTTATCCACATATCCACAGGCGACTGCCCACACCCTGTGGATCATGTGTATGAATCCTGCGGAATTTGTGTAGCCATTGTGCATAACCGCTACCTGTGGTATAATCATACGAATAGTATACAAGGAGATGAGTGCCACGGCTTACCAAGTGTTGCTGGTGGACGCAGACGATACGCTGTTTGACTTTCCTGCTGCCGAGCGCGCCGCGCTAGAGGCCACGCTGCGTGCCTTTGACGTGCCGTGCGATGAGGCCAGCCTGGCGCTGTATCACGATATCAATCGCCGGATGTGGGCGCTGCTGGAGCGCGGCGGCATCGACCAGGCGACGCTGCGCGTGCAGCGCTTCCAGGAGTTCATTGATGTGTTGGGCATAGAGCGCGACGCAGTGGAGATGGGCGAGCACTTTGTGCGCGCGCTGGGCGAGCAGGCGATCCCATTGCCTGGCGCGGAGGCGGCCATAGCCCGCTGGGCGCTGCGCGTGCCGGTGGTGATCATCACCAATGGCATCGCGGCGGTGCAGCGCGCGCGCTTTGCCCGCTCGCCGATGCGCGCACACATCGCGGGCATGGCGATCTCCGAGGAAGTCGGCGCCGCCAAGCCGGACGCGCGCATGGTGAAAGCTGCGCTGGCGCTGGTGCCGGGCGCGACGCCAGAAAGCGCGCTGCTGCTTGGCGACTCGCTGCGCGCCGACATCGGCGCAGCGGTGAACGCGGGCATCGCCAGTTGCTGGTTCAATCCGCACAACGCACCGCTGACCGGCGAATGCACCCCGACGCACACCGTGACCAGCCTGGATGAAGTGGACGCATTCTTGCCCTGACGTGCAGCCAAAGGAGAGGATTTCATGCGCACAATGACCCATGCCACCTTGGCTCGTTTTGTCCTGCTCGCCGCGATGCTGCTGGCGGTATTGCCGCTGCTGTCGGGCTGCTTTATCCAGCCGGACGACACGCTGGATCCGCTTGCGCTCGATTTGGCTAGCGCACAGCCACTGCCCTTTGCCACCACCGAGCCCACGCCCGCGCCCACGCCCGCGCCGATAAGCACCGAAGCGGTGCAGGCCGGTCTGGGCAACGCCGCCTGGGAATCCTGGGGAGATCAGGCCGGTGCGGCCGCCCCGGCTGCCCCGACCGCCACGCCCAAGCCCAGCACCTGGCAGACCAGCACCGAGGACTATAACGCGGGCTATCCGGTGCTCAAACTGGGGTCCACTGGCTCGGACGTCAGCGACATGCAGGAGCGCCTGCGGGAGCTGAGCTACTACAGCGGGTCGATCGACGGAAAATTCGCTAATGGCACGCAGGACGCGGTCATGGCCTTCCAGAACATGAACGGCATCCCCGCCGACGGTGTGGCGGGGCGCGAAACGCAGGACAAGCTGTATTCGGCCAGCGCGATCCCGCAGCAGACCAAGGCCAGCGGCTCCGGCAAAAAGGGCGGCTCAGGCAGCGCATCGACCGAGACCGTCAATGTGCGCAACGTGTCCGGCCTGCTCAAGAACGGCTCGCAGGGCACCATGGTGCGCATGACGCAGGTGCGCCTGGCTGAACTGGGCTACTACAACGGCGGCGCGGACGGACTGTTTGGCTCGTCCACCGCCAGCGCGGTCAAGGCCTTCCAGCGCAACAACGGCCTTACGGCCGATGGCCAGGCGGGCGATAAGACGCTGGACAAGCTGTTCAGCGACAGCGCCAAGCCCGCCTCCACCCCGGTCAAGACCGCCAACCCCAATGCCGAGCGCGTGATGATCTCCGGCATGGAGGGCAACGACGTCTACAGCCTGCAACAGCGGTTGATCGAGCTGCGCTACTTAAACGGCATGCCCGACGCTGTGTTCGGCGTGGAGACCGAGCAGGCGGTGCGCGCATTCCAGGAGAACAACGGCATGCAGGCCGACGGCAAAGCCGGACCGGCTACGGTCAAGAAGCTGAACAGCAAGACCGCCAAGCCTTATAGCAAGGCCACGCCGACCGCCACGCCCAAGCCGGGCAACTACATACCGCTGATGGAGGGCGACGCCGGGCAATTTGTGTACGATATGCAGGCGCGCCTGTACGAGCTGTGCTACTACAATGGCCGCATCGATGGGCGCTTTGGCGCGAGCACGACGGCGGCGGTGGTGGCCTTCCAGCGCATCAGCGGGCTGGACGCCGACGGCATCGCGGGCCCCGCGACGCAGAAGCGGCTCTACTCCGACAGTGCGATGCTCAACCCGGGCGTGATCTCCGGCACCGGCCAGGTCAAGACCACGCCCTCGCCCAATGCCGCACCCAGCACCAATATGCTGACCGCAGGCAGTTCCGGCCTAGCGGTGACACAGATGCAGATCCAATTGAGCGAGTTGGGCTACTACGGCGGCCGCATTGACGGCTACTATGGGCCGGATACCGCCGATGCGGTGCGCGCGTTCCAGCAGGGCAACGGGCTGGGCGCCGACGCGATCGCCGGAGAGGGCACGCTGACACTGCTGTTCTCCGGCAAGGCGGTGGCCAAGGCCAGCCCGCAGTCCACGCTGAAGCCCGACACCTCGCGCATCCTGGAATACGGCCAGAAGAACGACCAGGTGAAGCTGATGCAGAACCGGCTCTACCAGCTATACTATCTGGATGAGAGCTCGGTGACCGGCGACTTTGGCAACAAGACGCTGGAGGCGGTCAAGGGCTTCCAGGAGCGCAACGGCCTGGATGCCGACGGCATCGCGGGGCCGGGCACGCTGGTCAAGCTATACAGCATCTATGCGGAGGCTTTGGTGGCCGACTAGCCGCATATACTTCCTGGGGAGGGATGCCCGTGGGTTGGGTGGAACTGGTGTTGACGGCGGTGGCGTTGTCGATGGACGCGCTGGCGGTGTCGATCACCTACGGCGTGACGATGCAAAAGTGGGATGGCAAGACCGCGCTGAAGCTT